>JACPAT010000078.1 GCA_016180655.1 Candidatus Methylomirabilota bacterium
CCAGATCCCCAGCAAGATCATGACCGTGGAGGAGCTGGGCCTGTCCTCCACCGTGAGCAGGCTGGCCCTCTTGAAGAAGGGGCTGGTCCTGGTCACGGGGCCCACGGGCAGCGGCAAGTCCACCACGCTGGCCGCCATCGTGGACCATGCCAACAAGGTGCGCCGGGACAACATCATCACCATCGAGGACCCGGTGGAGTTCATGCACCAGAGCCAGAGCTGCGTCATCAGCCACCGCGAGGTGGGGCGCGACACCCGGTCCTTCGCCGCCGCGCTGCGGGGCGCCCTGCGCGAGGACCCGGACATCATCCTGGTGGGTGAGATGCGCGACCTGGAGACCATCTTCCTGGCCATCGAGGCGGCCTCCACTGGCCACCTGGTGTTCGGCACCCTGCACACCCAGAACGCCTCCAAGACGGTGGACCGGATCATCGACATCTTTCCGGCCAACCAGCAGGCCCAGATCCGCGCCACGCTGGCCGACACCCTGAAGGCGGTGGTGGCCCAGACCCTGTTCAAGCGCATCGACGTGAAGGGCCGCTGCGCCGGCCTGGAGATCCTCATGGTGACCCCGGCCGTGTCGAATCTGATCCGGGAGGGGAAGACGTTCCAGATCCCGGGGGTGATCCAGACCGGGAAGAAGTACGGTATGGTCACCCTGGAGGACTCCATCATGGAGTTCCTGAAAAAGAAGTGGATTGCTCCCGAGGAGGCCTACGACAAGGCGGTGGACAAGGCGAAATTCCTCCCGTTCCTTTCCAAGCCGCCGGAGGAGCTGGGGCTGGCCTGAGGCCGGCGCCCGATCGCGGGGAGATGCCGTGCAGCGACACGAACTGGACCGGATCCTGACCCGGATGCTGGAGGCGCAGGGCCCAGTGTCGGACCTGAACTTCACCGTCGGGCGCCCGCCCCAGGTGGAGCATCACGGCGAGTTGGTGCCCGTCGTCACCGACCCGCCGCTTTCGTGCCTGACGCCCTACCAGACCGAGGCCATCGCCCTGGCCCTCATCGGCGCGGACCGGCGCCTGACCGAGACACTGGTGCGCACCGGCTCCTGCGACCTGCCCTACACCCTGGGCACCACGGCCCGGTTCCGCGTGAACATCTTCCAGCAGCGCGGGCATTACTCCATCGTCCTCCGGCGGCTGGCGGCCGAGGTGCCCACCGTGGAGAAGATGGGCCTGCCCGAGATCGTGCACCGGATGGCGGAGGAGCGAAACGGCCTGATCCTGGTCACCGGGGCCACGGGCAGCGGGAAGTCCACCACGCTGGCGGCCATCCTGGACATCATCAACCAGGAGAAGGCCGTCCACGTGGTCACGCTGGAGGACCCGGTGGAGTTCGTCCACCCCGTGAAGAAGGCGACCTTCAACCAGCGGGAGCTGGGGACGGATTTCGACTCCTTCGCCAGCGGCCTCCGTGCGGCCCTGCGCCAGGCCCCCAAGGTGATCCTGGTGGGCGAGATGCGGGACCGGGAGACGCTGGAGATCGGCCTGTCGGCCGCCGAGACCGGGCACCTGGTCCTGAGCACGCTGCACACCGTGGATGCCGGCCAGACGATCAACCGTGTGATCGGCATGTTCGACCAGGACGAGGAGCGGATGATCCGGATGCGCCTGGCGGACACGCTGCGCTGGGTGATCTCCCAGCGGCTGCTTCCCAAGGTGGGCGGCGGCCGCGTGGCGGCCCTGGAGATCATGGGGATGAACATCCGGATCGAGGAGGTCATCCTGAACGGCGAATCCGAGGGCAAGACCTTCTACGAGATCATCCAGGACGGCGAGGCCCTGGGGATGCAGACCTTCGACACCCACATCCTCCGGCTCTTCCAGGAGGGCCTGATCACCGAGGAGACAGCCCTCTCCTACGCCTCCAAGCGCTCGGTGGTCGCCCGGGGCCTGGACACGATCAAGGCCACCAAGGGAGAGAAGACCAGCGACATCGAGGGGCTGGCCCTGGACGCCGACTACGGGCGGAAGCCGCGCCAGCCCGGCGGGCCCCTGCGACCCGGCCCGCCGCCCAAGCGATGAGGCATCCCCCATGACCGTCACCTGCCCCTCCTGCCATACCAGCCTGAGCATTCCGGACGAGCGGCTTCCGAAGGGCAAGGTCCTCACGGCCACCTGCCCTCGCTGCAAGGGCCAGATCGTCATTGACACGTCCCCGCCTCCGGCGGGGCCCCGCCCGGAGGCCGCGGGGGGGGCGTCTGCGGCGACTCTCCCCGCCCCGCGACCCGAGGCGCCGACCGCCTACGCGGAGCGGGCGCAGGCCCGGGCCCTGGTGTGCGTGGCCGCGCCGGCGGAACGGGACCAGGTGCTGGAGGACCTCAAGCGCGAGGGCTACGCGGCGCACGCCGCGGCCGATGCCGCCGACGCGATCGAGCGGTTGCGCTTCACCCCCTACGCGCTGGTGATCCTGCGCGAGGGATTCGGCAGCGCCACGGGCGACGGGAACCCCGTGCTGGAGCACCTGGCCGAGATGGGCATGGCGACGCGCCGGCTCATGCACGTGGTGCTGGTGAGTCCCGAGGTCCGCTCCCACGACGCCAGCGCCGCCTTCGCCCGGAGCGTGGACCTGGTCCTGCACACCAACGACGTGCCGCACCTGGCGGAGGCGCTGCAGCGATCCCGCGTCGAGGCGGAGCAGGCGTATCGGGTGTTCCTGGAATCCCTGCGGGCCGCGGGAAAGGGTTAGTCGTCTGGCTCGGCCGACCCCTGCGCAGGCGGGTGGAATACAGATCCTTGTTCAGTGGCTCCTGGGTATGAATCTGTGTGTATCTGCCGGGTACCCAGCGCTGGCGCTGGGTGTCTGCGGTTGCATTTGTCTTCGCCTCCAGCTTCTGCTGGACGGCGGCCGCGTCCGGGTGTAAGATATTTTAAACGTTGCAAGAAGGGTGCTGTCCTACCCGTGCCCGTAGCTCAGCTTGGATAGAGCGTCGGCCTGCGGAGCCGAAGGTCACGCGTTCAAATCGCGTCGGGCACGCCATCTCCAGAAAACGCAAGACAGTGTCTTCGGCCCCCTCGGCCGACGCGTCTCGTACCCAGACCCTCCGCCTGTCCCAGGACGGCCCCTCGTCCAGATCGTCCCGCCCTCCCTCTTGACACCAGCCGTACCCTTCGGCCATAAGATACCCGTCGTCGGACATGCCGTCGTGAAAAAGCGGCCCGCTCTTATCCAAGGAGGATCGCTCATGGGGATGGTTGACGTCTGGGAGGTGGAATCCTGCACCGAGTTCGAGGCGGCGCGAGGGCGCAGCCCCCGGGCCCGAATCACGGCCCGGCACCGCAACCTCTCAAGCGGATCGGGCATCCTGCCCATGGAAGGCCTGCACCGGTTCTGCGACCTGGACCGATTCCCCCGGTTCGTTCACGGCGGGGAGGAGCGCAAGCGATTCCGGATGTACCAGGTCAAGGGGCTGGACGGTCTGGCGGACGGTTTCTACGGGGACAGCGCCCCGGGGGCCGAGATCAAGGTGATCTACAACCGGTGGTTCGGCGGGTTCTCGTAACGGGTGGGAGGCAGCGCCGCCCTCTGCGG
>JACPAT010000079.1 GCA_016180655.1 Candidatus Methylomirabilota bacterium
CGTGGCCCACTCGCCGGGGAGCTTCAGGCAGAGGGGATCCCGGTTTACAGCCTCGGCAAGCGGCATCGAGGCGCGATGGGACCGCTCCTCCGGCTGGCGCACGTCCTGAGACGGGAGCGGGTGGAGATCCTTCACACCCACAACTGGAGCCCCAACTTCTGGGGGCGATTGGTTGGCCGGGCCGTGGGAGTTCCGATTGTCATCACCACGGAGCACAGCATGGTGGAAGCTCGCCGTCATGGCGCGCGGTGGGCCAATCGCCTCCTGGCGCCGTTGGCTGATCGGATCGTGGCCGTTTCTGAGACAGTGGCGCGGTCCCACCAGAAGTCGGAAGGAATCCCGCCCGCCAGGTTCGTCACCCTCCACAACGCCGTGCCCGTGCCCACACTCCCTGAGCGTGCCGAGGCACGTCGGCTTCTAGCACTGGAGAGCCATGAACGAATCCTCCTCTGCCTGGGGCGACTCGACCAGCCCAAAGGGCAGGCCCATCTCCTGAAGGCCATGCCGGCCATCCTCCAGCACGCCCCGCAGGTCCGCCTTCTTCTGGCCGGAGACGGCCCTCTTCGCCCCACTCTTGAGGGGGACGCCACCGGACCGATGTGGGGGTGCTCCTGGCAGCGGCGGATGCCCTCGTGATCCCCTCCACCCGGGAGGGCATCCCCCTCGCCCTCCTGGAGGCCATGGCAGCCAGCCTCCCCGTCGTGGCCACCGAGGTGGGAGGCATCCCCGAAGTGGTCCGGCACGACGAGACGGGGCTCCTGGTTCCGTCTGGCGATCCCGCTGCTCTCGCCAACGCGGTGGTCCGGCTGTTCCAGGATCCGACCAGGGCGAACGCCATGGGCGAGCGGGGTCGTGCCCGCTACCTGGAGCGATTCACGGTCGAGCGACTGGTGCGTGAGGTCGAGGCACTCTATCTCACGCTTTGGTCGGAAAGAATATGAGTGTCCTGGAGTGGGTCTTTTGGATCTCCCTGGCCATCGCCGGCTACGCGTACATGGGCTATCCGCTGCTGCTCGCGCTGACGTGTAGGCGGGAGCGCACGCCGCCCTCGAACGACGGCCGTCTCCCGGCGGTCACCCTATTCGTCCCCGTCAGGAACGAGGAGCGGGTGATCCGGGCCAAGATCGAGAATTCGCTGGCCCTCGACTACCCCCGAGATCGGCTGGAGATCATCGTGGCTTCCGACGGCTCTACTGATCGGACCACAGTGATTGTTGGCGAGTACGTCACCCGAGGCGTCATCCTGGATGCACAGCCACGCTGGGAGGGGAAAAACCGGGTGCTGAACCGGGTGCTTCCAAGAGCCCGCGGTGAGGTTCTGGTCTTCTCCGACGCCAACGCCATGCTTCGCCCCGATGCCCTGCGGCAGCTCACCCGCCACTTTGCCGATCCCGCGGTGGGTTTGGTTGCCGGCCATCTGAAGTACATCCGGGCGAAGGGAAACAGCACCGCGCGGGGCGAGGCCCTTTACTTTATCTACGAGCGCCTACTCAAACGGTTGGAAGGCCGGCGGGGCGCGGTCGTCAACGCCAACGGCGCCCTCTATGCGGTGCGAAAGGCCCTGGCCTCTCCTCTCCCGCCCGAGGTCCCCAACGACTTCTTCCATGCGCTCTATGTGGGGGCCAGAGGGCATCGGGTAGTGTTCGAGCCCCAGGCGATCGTCGAGGAACAGGCCACTGGTAGCCTCCGTGAGGAGTTTCACCGCCGGGTCCGGATCGTGAGCCGCAGCCTTCGGACAGTCTTGTTCCTCGTCTCGAGCGGGGAAGTCAGGTGGGGGCCTCAATCATTCTACCTGATCTCCCACAAGGTGATCCGCTGGGCCCTACCCTTCCCTCTGTTGGTGATGCTACTGACGAGTGCCCTGCTCCCCGGGCCTGTGTACCGTACGGCCCTGCTGGCGCAACTCGTGTTCTATGGACTGGCAGTGCTCGGAGCACTGGGTCAGAGGCAACGGATCCTGTCGCGAGTCTGCTTCGTGCCGTTCTACTTCTGCCTGGTCAATCTGGCTGCGGTGGTGGGCGTTGTCCGGTGCCTTGTGTGGCGTGCACCGACCGTCTGGAAAAGCGCGCCCTCCACGCGCATCGCTTCGGGTGCTCCATGAGACGGATCGATAGGGCCACCCTTGGGCTCATCGCAGGGCTGGCGCTTGCCGCAGGTCTCGGCCTGGCCTTCTGGCCGGCCGGGACTGCCCTTGAGGAGGATGCGTCACACTACGTCAGTTCCGGAGTGAACCTGCTTTCGGGCCGCGGCTTCGTCGCGACCGACGGGAGGGCGGAGACCCACTATCCGCCCTTCTATCCCATTCTGATTGGCCTCGGCTTCAGACTCACGGGGGATGGGGAAACGTCGGCGCGGGTCATTTCGTTCCTGGCCAGCGTACTGCTGCTGATCCCCCTCTACGCTCTGGTGTCAAATGTCTTCTCTAAACGCACTGCGGTCATGACCGTCCTCCTTTTGGCGATGTTCCCTCTGCGCGTCTTTTACAGCCATGAGGCCATGAGTGAGGCACTCTACACGTTCATTCTCATCACGGCGAGCGCGTGGTTCCTTCGTCTTCTGCAGTCGCAGCATCCGCATCCCGCCGGGATGGCAGGCGTGGGGACCTTGATAGGTCTCGCCTATCTGACACGGCCAGAGGGACTGCTTTACCTCCCCGTCTTCCTCGGGTTCATCCTCCTGCGACGTCCTGGCAAAAGGTTTCTGGTGCAGGGTGCCGTTGTTGTGCTGGCCTTTGCGGCTCTGGCGTTGCCCTATGTGTTCTACCTCAAACAAACGACTGGAAAGTGGCTGGTATCCGGAAAGGGGCGCACATTTTACGACGCGAGGTATTTTGAAGAAGCAGGGGACAGAGCGAGCTGGCACGGCGCCCTGTCAGTGGTGGCCGATGAACGGGGGAGTGTCCGGCCTGTGACGAAGATCGGTCCTGACGCATACCCCCCGCCGACGCTCGACACTTGG
The DNA here is from genome assembly GCA_016180655.1 of Candidatus Methylomirabilota bacterium. Classification (GTDB taxonomy): domain Bacteria; phylum Methylomirabilota; class Methylomirabilia; order Methylomirabilales; family 2-02-FULL-66-22; genus 2-02-FULL-66-22. The sequence goes on from JACPAT010000079.1 coordinate 2,959, forward strand.
CTGAAGCGCGTCAGCCGAAACGCGTTCCGTCTCCTGGATGAACTTGCGAAGCTTTATTTCCCGGTCGGTTGGGCGTTGATCGGCGTGGGAATATTCTCCGCGTCCACCGATCCGAGTAGGCGGTGGCGCCTTCTCTATTTGTTGAGCCTCAGCCTCCCGCTGGGCATCGTCCTTGTAACCTTCCTGGAACGGCGGTACCTCCTACCGACGGCGTTCGTCTTTCTCGCGCTTATCGCTGAGGGAATAGTCCGCATCGCCGAGAGGGGCGAGCGACTCTGGGGTCCTGACCGTCGGTCCCGGGTAGTGGTCCTCGCAGTGAGTCTCATGGCCGTCCTCTTTTTCCGCGAGATGACGCAGCCGATCCGGTGGCAGGCAATAGGACCCGTCGAGCGGAAGGCCGTCGGCCTATGGATGCGCGACCACCTGCCGCCCGGCAAGGTGATGGCAGTAAACGTCACCACCGCGTTCTACGCCAACATGGTGCTCGAAAGCTTCCCGTATGGCGGCCTCCGGGAAACGTTGGAGTACGCCCGAGGGCGTGGGACCCGGTATGTGGAGATCGCTGAGCGCTACCGGACCATCCACCACCCGGAGATCGTGCGGCTCATGGATCATCCCGGTTCGGTCCAGGGCATGCGTCTGGTCCATGAGGACTCGCGGCCAGGCAGGCCCCGGGTGTGGCTGTATGTCCTCGACCCGAGCGCACGCGCTGTGACTGTCCGGGGTGAACGGATCCGAGGGTGACTGAGGTGAATTCATGATCAACGAAGGCCTGGCCCTGCTCTCGATGGTGCGGCAATCGGCCACCGCCTTGAACCGCCCCTTACACCTTCAGGTAGAGCCCACCTCCCGGTGCAACCTCTCCTGCTCCTTCTGCAGCCGCCTCCTCTCCGTGAGGAAGGGCGGTGACATGCCCCTGGGAAAGTTCAAAGAGATCTTCGACGCCGTGAAGCCCCGGCGGACCACCTGGGCCGGCCGGGGAGAGCCGCTCCTCGCGCGGGACATCGGATCATTTCCGGATCTCCATCGACGCGGCCACGCCGGAGACCTACCAGAAAATTCGGGGAGATGATTACTTTGACGACATCCTCGCCGGGGTCCGGGTCGTCCAGGAAGAGAAGCGCCGGCGGCAGCAGCGAAGGCCCTACCTGGGCTTCGAGTTTGTCATGACCCAGCACAACATCCGCGAGGCGCCCGATCTGATCGTTCTCGCGAAGCGCCACGCGGTCCCCCGGGTAAGTTTCCGCCCACTGGGGCTGGTAGGGATCGAGGAGAAGGAAGAGGAGCTCATCGGGAATGCCACCTATCGGGAATTCGCCGAGATCCTGACCCGCGCCCTGGCCCTGGCCAGAGAGCATAGGATCCGGACGAACCTCTCGGGGGTGATGAAAAAGCTCCCGTTCCTCTGGACCCGCTACAAGACCGACCGGCCCAAGGAGAAGCTGGAGTGCGCCTACCTCTGGCTCCAGGTCTTCGTCTCCTGCGACGGCGACGTCACGCCGTGCTGCGCACTCTTCATGGACGAGCAGGTCTCCCTAGGAAATGCCTTCCACGGCTTCCACCAGGCATGGAACGGCGACACGTATCGGGACTTCCGGGCCGCCCACGTGCGGAACGAGGTGAAGTACAAGACCTGCTGGACCTGCGAGGCCAAGACCCTGGGCGC
>JACPAT010000080.1 GCA_016180655.1 Candidatus Methylomirabilota bacterium
ATCTACAGCCACGCCACGCTGACCCGCCACTTCCGGGTCTTCGATGAGGCCTTTGCCGGGGTCCCCCACCTCATCTGCTTCGCCATGAAGGCCAACGCGAACCTGGCCGTCCTGAGGCTCTTCTCCGATATGGGGGGCGGCCTGGATGTGGTATCGGGGGGCGAGCTGTTCCGCGGCCTGAAGTCCGGGGTGCCGACGCAGCGGATCGTATACGCCGGCGTGGGCAAGTCGCGGGAAGAGATCGCTTATGCCCTGAAGTCCGACATCCTGATGTTCAACGTCGAGTCCGGGCAGGAGCTCCGCCTGATCCACGAGGTGGCCTCGGGGATGGGGGTCCGGGCGCGGGTGGCCCTGCGGGTCAACCCGGACGTGGATCCGAAGACTCACCCGTACATCTCCACGGGCCTGAAGAAGAGCAAGTTCGGCATTGAGATCGGCCAGGCGATGGAGGAGTACGAGGCGGCCCGGGCGCTCCCCTCCCTGGACGTGGTGGGGATCCACCAGCACATCGGCTCCCAGATCACGGAGATCCGGCCCTTCGTGGACGCCCTGGAGAAGACCGCGGCCCTGGTCCGCACGCTGCGGGAGCGGGGGACAGAGATCCGGTACCTGGACGTGGGCGGGGGCCTGGGGATCACCTACAAGGACGAGGAGCCGCCCCTGCCCGCGGAATTCGCCAGGGCCCTCATCGGGGTCATCCGCGACCTGGACGTGACCATCGTGCTGGAGCCGGGGCGGGTCCTGGTCGGCAACGCCGGCATCCTGGTGACGCGGGTCCTGTACACCAAGCAGACCCCGGCGAAAAACTTTCTGGTGGTGGATGCGGGCATGAACGACCTCGCCCGGCCGAGCCTGTACGGCTCGTACCACGCCATCCAGCCCCTGCGACAGGCGGCGGGACGCCCGGAGGTGACGGTGGACGTGGTGGGTCCGATCTGCGAGTCGGGGGATTTCCTGGCCAAGGACCGCGCCCTGGCGCGGTGCGAGCCGGGGGAGCTCTTGGCGGTGATGTCGGCGGGGGCCTACGGCCACACCATGTCCTCCAACTACAATGCGCGACCGCGGGCGCCCGAGGTGATGGTGTGCGGGGGCCGTTACCACGTGGTACGCGAGCGCGAGACCTTCGAAGACCTGGTCCGGGGAGAGCGGACGCTGGACGAGTTGGCGTAGGCCGGGGAATACAGTTTTCGGGAGGTGCGGCCATGGCAAAACGGGTATTTCAGGGATCGCTGGTGGCGCTGGTCACCCCCTTCCGGGACGGAAAGGTGGACGAGGCCACGCTCAAGGAGCTGGTGGAGTTCCAGATCAAGAACGGGACGGACGCCATCGTCCCCTGCGGGACCACGGGCGAATCCCCGACCCTGGACCACGACGAGCACAACCGGGTCGTGGACATCGTCGTTGCCGCGGTCAACAAGCGGATCCCCGTGGTGGCCGGGACCGGGTCCAACAGCACGGCCGAGGCGATCAGCCTGACCAGGCACGCCAAGCAGGCCGGGGCGGACGGCGCCCTGGTCGTCCTTCCCTATTACAACAAGCCGACCCAGAAGGGATTGATCGAGCACTGCCGGGCCATCGCCGATGCGGGGGACCTCCCGCTGATCCTGTACAACATCCCGGGGCGCACCGGCGTGAACATGCTGCCCGAGACCGTGGCGCAACTGGCCGACCATCCTAACATCGTGGGGATGAAGGAGGCCACGGGCAATCTGGAGCAGATGACCCAGGACATCGTCCTGTGCGGGGACAAGCTGAGCTTCCTGTCCGGCGACGACACCCTGACGCTGCCCCTGATGGCGGTGGGCGGGCGCGGGATCATCTCCGTGGTCGCCAACATCGTGCCCAAGGACGTGGCCGACATGACCCACGCCTTCCTCAACGGGGACTGGAAGCGGGCTCGCGAGCTGCACCTCAGGCTCTTCCCGCTCTCCCAGGCCATGTTCATCGAGACCAACCCTATCCCGGTGAAGACCGCGCTGGCCATGATGGGGAAGATCCGGGAGGAGTTTCGCCTGCCGCTGTGCCCGATGACCGAGGCCAACCGGAAGAAGCTGGAGAGCGCGCTGCGCGCCTACGGGCTGCTGTAGAGCCGAGGGCGATCCCGCCGTGGCGGGACTGCCGGAGCGCGCCGAGGATGCCTGGGAACTGCCTGACAGCGCCACCGAAGGGGGCAGAGTCGTGATCAAGGCTGTCGTCGCCGGTGCCTCGGGGCGGATGGGCAAGCGTCTGGTTGCCCTGCTGCGGGAGAATCCGGACTTTCAGGTCATCGGCGCGGTGGAGCGCAGGGACCACGTGGATGTGGGACGCGACGCCGGGGAGGTGGCCGGCGTCGGGCCGTTGGGGGTGTCCATCGTGGACGCCATCGGGAAGGCGCTTCCAGGGGCCCAGGTCGTCCTGGACTTCACGGCGCCTGCGGCCGCCATGCAGAACCTGGAGGCCGCGTCCCACGCCGGCGTGGCCATGATCGTAGGTACCACGGGGCTCTCCGAGGCGGACCTCAAGCGGGCCCGGGAGCTGGCCGCCAGGATCCCGTGCGTGCAGTCGCCGAACATGAGCGTGGGGGTCAACGTCCTCTACGGGGTACTGGCCCAGGTGGCGCGAACGCTGGGAGACGGGTACGACATCGAGGTGATCGAGACCCATCATCACTTCAAGAAGGATTCGCCCAGCGGCACCGCGGACCGGATGGCCCACGTCCTGGCGGACGCCCTGGGACGCGACCTGCGCAAGGTGGGCGTGTACGGACGGCACGGGATGGTGGGGGAACGCCCGAAGGACGAGATCGCCGTCCATGCCATCCGCGCCGGCGACATCGTGGGGGAGCACACCATCCTCTTCGGGGGGATGGGCGAACGGATCGAGATCACGCATCGGGCCCACAGCCGGGACAACTTCGCCTTCGGCGCCCTGCGGGCCGCGCGGTGGGTGGTGGGGCAATCGCCCGGCCTCTACGACATGTTGGACGTCCTGGGGCTGAGGCTGAGAGCCTAGAGTCGAGAGCCGAGAGCCGCGACCGGAGCGCCGAGCGCCGAGGAAGGACGAGACCACAGGGTTGGGAGATGAGAGCGGCAGGGAGGGCCTGTCCGTCCCTGTCGCTGTCCCTGTCCCTGTCGAAGATGACCACCCAGAGAGGAGTGTGATGGTCGAGTACACGCAGGCGAAGCGGCTTCAGGCACTCCCGCCCTATCTGTTCGCCGAGATGGACCGGCTGAAGCAGGAACAGGTCAAGAAGGGGGTGGACATCATCAGCCTGGGGATCGGGGATCCGGACCTGCCGACGCCCCCGCACATCGTCGAGGCGCTGGCCAGCGCCGCGGCCGATCCGGCAAACCACCAGTACCCGTCCTACGAGGGGATGCTGGCCTTCCGGAAGGCGGCGGCCGACTGGTACCGGTCCCGCTTCGGCGTGACGCTCGACCCGGCGACGGAAGTCCTCAGCCTCATCGGATCGAAAGAGGGGATCGGCCACTTCCCCCTGGCCTTCGTGAATCCCGGCGAT
>JACPAT010000247.1 GCA_016180655.1 Candidatus Methylomirabilota bacterium
CGGCCTGATCGGTGAACCTGGGAGCATGGACGTGCCGCCGTATCGGATCGACCTGGCGACGTACAACCGGCCGGCCGCGGCACCCGAATCCGTCCGGCCGGCGCCGGAACAGCCCCTGGATCGGCTGTGCTCCGGCCTCCGGGAGAGCCGGGAGCGCCTGCTGGAGGTGACCGGCCGGGTGGATGGCCGGGTGGTCGGCAACGTCACGATCCGTCACTTCCAGCTTGGCGAGTTGCACTTCTACCAATGGCTGGCCCTGGAGGGTGTCCACGAGGCGAAGCATCTGGCCCAGATCCGCCAGGCCAAATCGCATCCGGATTTCCCGAAGGGCTGAGGGCGCAGTGACGGAGCAAGGGCGTTCGGGTGTTCGGGGGTTCGAGGGTTCGATCGTTCGAGAACCACCGGGACCCACGGCACCGCGGTGGGCATCCACCGCCGTGGCGTGGGTGCCCCGAACCACCGAACGCTCAAACGCGTGTATCGGGATCGAGTACCTGACAAACTTCTGACGCAGGAGACTATGACCTCATCATTGTCCGCTATGCTCTTTCCGGCGATACCCCGGCGCATCCCGTACGAGCGCGGCATCACCATCGCGCTGCGGACTGCGCACCTGATGACGTCCGGGCTCCTCCTGGGGGGACACGCGTTCGACGTGGCTCCCCACCGGCTGATCATTTTCCTGTACCTGACCATCGCCAGCGGTGTCGGGATGGTTTTCCTTGAACTGTACTCCTCGTGCCGGTGGATCTACCTGGGCAAGGGGGTCATGGTCAGCCTGAAGGTTGCCCTGCTCCTGGCGACGGGCATCTGGTGGGAGCAGCGGGTGGTGTTCCTCTTGCTCGTGGTCCTGGTCGGCTCCGTCGGATCACATATGCCGGCCCGGTTTCGCTACTACTCGTTCATTCACGGGCGCGTCATTTCCGACCCGGGCAGGGTTCCAATCGGCGCGCCGGTCTCAACCTGGCGCCAGTGAGGTCGCAGGTGCGGACAGGTTCTCTGCCGGCTCGGAAGCACGCGGGATGCCATTCTTGAAAGGGGCCGCATGGAGTACCGGCGGCTGCATGGCTGGGACGTCACACCGCAGGAGGCCATACGCCTCCAGCGGGACCTCCGCGCGCGGCTCGTCGCCCGCGATGATGGCCAGCCGGACTTTCACACCATCGCGGCCATGGACGTGTCCTACGACAAGCGGTCGCCGTGGCTGTTCGCGGCCATCGCGGTCATGCGCCTGCCGGGGTTCCAGCTCGTCGAGACGGCCGGCGTCCGGGCGCGGGCCATGTTCCCCTACGTGCCGGGCCTCCTGTCCTTCCGGGAGTCCCCGGCCGGCCTGGAGGCGTGGGAGAAACTTCGCACCCGGCCCGACTGCCTGATCTGCGATGGTCACGGGGTTGCCCATCCTCGTCGGTTCGGGATTGCCTGCCACTTCGGCTTGCTGGTGAACCTGCCGACTCTCGGGTTCGCCAAGAGCGTCCTGGTGGGGAATTTCGAATCCCCTGGCCGGACGCGGGGAAGCGTGAGCGACCTGGTTGACGCGGGTGAGGTCATCGGCGCGGCGGTCCGGACCCGGGAGAGCGCGGCACCCGTGTTCGTCTCCGTCGGCTACCGGATCAGCCTGGCCACGGCCGTCTCGACCATCCTGGCGTGCGCATCCGGATACCGGATTCCGGAACCGGTGCGCCGGGCCCACGCCCTGGTGAATCGCCTGCGCGAATCGGGGACGGAGCCCCCGAGCACAGGCAGCCTGTTCGAGTAGTGGAGCCGGCGGTCGGCGCGTTTCATCGCGTGATCCAGCGTTGATTCGCCGGAGGAGGATGGAGTGCGGCGATTCGGGCGTTCGGTGTACTTCCTGGCGGATCAGACGTTCCGCAGCGTGGCGGGCTCGACGGCCGTCATGCGGCTGCTGGATCTGGTCAGCCGGGACGAGCCGCACGTGCCAGCCAATGGTGACGGCCGAGGTCCAGCCCAGGTGCCCGACCTGGGCTATCGGGCAGCGGTCCATGCCAGCGATCCCATTCCCACGACCGCCCCGCGACACGTCCGGGGGTGGCAGGTGCAGTGGAAGCCAGCGGCTCGCTCGCCGGTTGACGGCCTCGGGTACAAGAGTCTGGGGGGGTTCTATCTTCCCCGGACGGACATGGGACGCCCGCGCCCCGGCATCCTCGTCCTCCCCGTCCTGCACGATCGGTTCAACCTGGCGTCGGGGACGCTGGCCCGCTATTTCGCCTCGCAGGGATTCGCCGCCCTGGAGCTGCGCAGCGGGACCTCGTTCCTGGATCGCGTGAGGGTGACGCTGCACGGCCCCGGCCCGACCTGGGAAGACGTGGTGGCGGAGATGATCGTGGACGGGCGCCGCGGCCTCGACTGGCTCTGCAGCCGGCCCGAGGTTGACGGGAGGCGGCTGGGGGTCGTCGGGGTGAGCCACGGGGCCATCGTCGGGCCATGCGTGCTGGGCGCCGACGCCCGCCTCACGGCGGGGGTCTTCTGCATGGGGGGCGCGAATGAGGCGATGATCGTGGCGCGGTCGCGGGAGCGGTCCGTGCGCCGCTTCCGCGAGCGCATCATGCAGGTGCACGGGCTGACCGATCCGAACGATCTCCTGCTGCTTCCGCAGGCGCAGGCCTCCCGGACGGAGCCGATGCGGTATGCGCCCGCCGTGGATCCGCGCGCCGTCCTGCTGTTCAAGACGCGAAGGGACCGGGCCATTGTTCCCGAGGCCCAAGACAAGCTCTGGGAGGCGCTGGGCCGGCCGCGGCGGATCACCCTCCCGTTCGGACACATAGGGTTCGGCCTGGCGTTCTACTACGCCGCGCGTCGCGCGGCCGAGTTCCTCTGGGAGCGCCTGGCGGCACCCGCCTGAGGATCGGGGAGGCCGCACGGCCGGCACCGGCAGGAGTCCTTCCCGTGTATCAACTGGCCGCCTGGTTGGCTCTGGGCGTCCATGCGGCGTGGGCCTACGGCCTGATTCGATCGCCGCTGCGGCGGTGACGGTCCGTACCGGGTTTCCCCATGGCCCATCGCGCTCCGTGTGCGCCTCAGCCGATGCGGGTCTTCTCCGGCAACCCTCCTGGCACAAGAGCGTAGGTCACGATCTCCGGCGGTTCCGCGAGCAGGGCGTCCAGCGTTGAGAGCAGGGCCTGGACGTGCGCCGAGGAAAAGTGCGCGTCCAGGGCCTCGCTGCCCGGGGATGTCGTTGCAGCGGTGGAGCGAGTAGTGGAGACAGCCCGGTTCCTGATGCGTCGGAAGCAGCAGGGCCTCCAGCGCGGCCTCCAGCGCCGCCTCCTTCCCTGGCCTGGCCCTGGCCCGTGCGATCACGGTGAGTGGATCGGTCATGAGGCCTCCTGCGACAAGAAGGGGATCTGTTGCCGCCCAACTCATCATGGGGTTACAGCGGGGGGACGATCCGCAAGAGCTTGTCGTCGTCGGGCACGGGGATCCCCCGGCCGTCACGGTTATGGGTGAGGAGGTAGAGCCTCCCGTCGGGTGCCTCGACGATGTCGCGGAGCCGGCCGAAGGCGTCGTCAAAGAGGCGTTCGTGGCTCAGCACCCGAGTGTAGTCCGGTGGCGCCAGGACGACGCGGTGCACGTGCCGGCCCCGCAAGGTGGCGAAGAGCAGGTTGCCCTCCCAGGGGGGGTAGCGGCGGCCGGCGAAGGCCGCGCCGGATGGTGCGATGTTGGGGGTGAAGGTGAGGATGGGGTCCACGAACCGGGGATCGCGTGCGGGCCCGATCACCGTCGGCCAGCCGTAATTCTTCCCCGACTGAATGATGTTGACCTCGTCGTGCACGCTGGTCCCGTGCTCGGTGGCAAAGAGCTGCCCCGTGACCGGGTGCCAGGCGAGCCCCTGGGGGTTCCGGTGGCCGAGGGTCCAGACCGGCGAGCCCGAAAAGGGGTTGTCCAGTGGAATGGAGCCGTCGGGATTGAGACGCAAGATCTTTCCGCCGAGAGATCGGAGATCCTGGGCAATGGGCGGGTTCGCGGCGTCTCCTGTCGTGACGTAGAGCTTTTCGTCCGGTCCGAACTTCAGCCGGCCCCCATCGTGGATCCAGGCGCCCGGGATGTTTTCCAGCAGAATGCGATCCTGGCGGGCGGTGCCATCCCGCTCGACCAGGCGGGCGACGCGATTACGCAGGCCGTCGGGCCCGGAGTATGTGTAACAGACGTACAGGAAGCCGTTGGTGGGAAAAGCCGGATCCAGCGCCAGGCCCATGAGGCCGGATTCGCCCTGGCTTGTGACGGGAAGGGCGGCCACCGGCTCTCGTCGCAGGCGGCCATCCTGAATCACACGGATGCGGCCGGGCCGCTCCGTGAGAAAGATGCGCCCGTCCGGCGCAAACGCCACCGCCCAGGGCGTGTCCAGACCGGTGGCCACAACCTCGACGCGCGGCGTCTGCGCCTCCCCGCGCCGGGTCCACCTGAGGGTGCTCACCGCCCCCACCGCACACATCGCTAGAAACCTGCGACGACGCATCGGATCGCCTCCCGGCGGTGCGCCGCGCAACGGCGCCAGTTCACGACCTTGGATTCCACCCATGGCGGGCTGCAGGATAGTTAATCGGGAGGGTGCTCGCGTAGCGCATCGCTTGTGCCGCCTGCTGGCGATGTGCTAGGTTCTGCCAACTCATCAGACCCACGCGCGCGTCTTTGGTAACCCGCACTATCGGTGTTTCCCCACGCCGGTCCGGGGGCAGAGGTGGCTCACCGGGCAGGTGCTGCACAGGGGCGAGAGGGGCTTGCACACGTGCTGGCCGAAGGTGACCAGCAGGTCGTTGAATCGGATCCAATGGCGACGCGGCAGGACCTGGCGGAGGGCGAACTCGGTCTGCTCCGGGGTTCTGGTCTTCACGATCCCCAGGCGATTGCTGATGCGGTGCACGTGGGTGTCCACGCAGATGCCGGGCTGGCCGTAGCCGACGGTGATCACCAGGTTCGCCGTCTTCCGCCCGACACCCTTCAGGGTGAGGAGCGTCTCCAGGTCGGCCGGGACCCTGCTGCCGTGCTGCTGGACGAGTGTGCGACACAGCCGCTTGATCGTTCTCGCCTTGGTGCGGTAAAAGCCGGCCGGGTAGATGGCTCGCGCGATGCGGATGGCAGGCAGACGCATCATCGCGCGCGCGGTCCTGGCAAGGCGGAAGAGGCGGGCGGAGGCCTCGGCCGTGACCTCGTCCTTGGTGCGCAGGCTGATGAGGCACGAGATGAGGATCCGGAAGGGATCCCGGGAGTCCTGGGCCACGGCGGAGACGGCCGTGGGGTTCCACTGCCGGCCGGTCTGCTGCACTATCCGGACGATCCGATGGATGTCGGCGGTCGCTCTGGGCATGCGACTGGACTCTCGCGACCTCAAACCGAAGGGAACCGCCATGACGCCAAAGTCGCCAGGATTATAGCACGGCTTTCCGGGAGGTGAGTCACCCATGCGAATCTTCTTTGCGGGCGCCGCGCGGAGCGTGACGGGGTCCCAGCACCTGCTGGAGTTCGACGGGACGCGATTGCTGCTGGACTGTGGGCTGTATCAGGGCCGGCGCCAGGAAGCCAACGAACGCAACCGGCACCTGCCCTTCGATCCGCGCCAGGTGGACGCCATGATCCTCTCCCACGCTCACATTGATCATTCCGGGAACATCCCGACGCTGGTGAAGCAGGGATTCCGGGGGAGCATCACCTGCACCCCGGCGACCCGGGATCTGTGCAGCGTGATGCTCCGGGACGCGGCCCACATCCAGGAGGCGGACGCCGACTTCCTCAACCGGAAGCACGCGGACCAGTTGCAGGAGCCGGTGGTCCCCCTGTACGACGAGGCGGACGTCCTGAAGGCCCTGAAGCAGTTCCGCAGCCTGGACTACCACCAGCCGGCGCCGGTCCTGCCGGGCGTGACCTGCACCTTCCTGGACGCGGGGCATGTCCTGGGATCGGCCATCGTCCAACTGGACATCGACCGGGCGCCGGACCGGCTGCGCCTGGTGTTCAGCGGGGACCTGGGCCGGCGGAACATGGCCATCCTGCGGGATCCCGAGGCGCCGGAGGCCCCCGACGTCCTGGTCCTGGAGAGTACGTACGGCGACCGGCTGCACTCGCCCCTGGCCGGGATGGAGGCGGACCTGGCGGCGGTGATCAACCGGACGGTCGCGCGGAAGGGGAAGATCCTGGTCCCCAGCTTCTCCCTGGAGCGCACCCAGGAATTCGTCTACGCGTTGCATCGCCTCACGCTGCGGAAGGCCATCCCGCCCCTCCCCATCTACGTGGACAGCCCCCTGTCGGTCCGGATCACCGAGATCTTCAAGCTGCACCCGGAGTGCTTCGACGAGGAGACCCTGGCCTTCATGCGGAAGAACGGCGATCCCTTCGGCTTCGACAATCTCACCTACGTCAGCAACGTGGAGGATTCCAAGGCCCTGAACGACCGGGAAGGGCCCATGATGATCCTGGCCGCCTCGGGGATGTGCGAGGCGGGCCGCATCCTCCACCACCTGCGGAACAGCATCGAGGACGCCCGGAACACCATCCTGATCATCGGGTTCCAGGCCAAGAACACCCTGGGCCGGAAGATCGTCGAACGGCAGCCCGTGGTGCGGATCTTCGGCGTGGAGCGCTCGCTGGAGGCCGAGGTGGTGGTGATGGACGCCTTCAGCGCCCATGCGGATCGGGACGATCTGCTGGAATTCGTCACAGGCTGCCGGTCGAAGCTGCGCAGGGTCTTCCTGGTCCATGGCGAAGAGGAGCAAATGCTGCCCCTGGGGGAGCGCCTCACCCGGATGGGGATCCCCGACGTCCACGCCCCGATGCTGGGCGAGTTCGTCCGCCTGTGAGGCAGCCAGGCGGGAGCGTCCGCCCGCCAGATTGACTTTTTCCCTCTGCCCCCATACTCTTCCCCCTGACGAATTTCGGATTTCGAATTTCGGATTGCGGATTTTCCAATCCGAAATCCGCATTCCGCGGCGCGAAATTGAGGGCACGGGCTGCCGGGAGGATGCGTGACGCTAGGGACCCGGTTCCTCCCGCGAGATCGCAAAGGGGACAACGCATGGTGGAAGCAGTGCACTTCCTGGCCTTCGGCCCGCATCCCGACGACGCCGAGATCGGGACCGGGGCGTTCCTGTTGAAGATGAAGAACCGGGGCTACCGGACCGGCATGGTCACCCTGACGGAAGGCGACATGGGCAGCGGCACGCCTGAGGTCCGGCGTGAGGAGGCGCGCCGGGCGGCCCGGGATCTCAAGCTGGACGCCCTGGAGGTCCTGGACCTGGGGGACACGCGCCTCGAGGATTCCCAGGCCAATCGGGCCGTCGTCGCGTCGCTCGTCCGGAAGTACCGGCCGGAGATCGTGCTGGCTCCCTACTACGGGCTCGAGCCGGGGCGAGGCCGGGGCCACGCGGACCACATCACCTGCGGCCATCTGGTGACCCACGGGGTCAACTTCGCCCATCTGGAGAAGTTCCCGGCCGAGGGCCGGCCGCACGCGGTGAAGAAGATCCTCTACTACTTCCTGCCGCCGTACATGAAGCCGACCTTCATCGTCCCCGTGGACGCGGAGTTCCCCCAGGCCATCCAGGCCCTGGCGAACCACAGCTCGCAGTTCGACCGGCCGGACCGGCCGAAATTCTTTCCCACCCGGTTGGAGGCCACGGCCGGCTACCTGGGTGCGCAGATCGGGGCGAAGTTCGGACAGGCCTTCTACGTTCAGGATGTCCTGAAGGTCGAGGATCCGCTGCAGCTCTTCGCCTGAGCGAACCCCGAGCCCGACGACGTCCGGGGATCCTGCCGCCCGCCCGCTGGAGGGTGCCGGCGACCATGCGTCTGCAGAAGCGACTGGCGCTGATCGGGGCCCTGTTCCTCGCGGTGTTCAGCGCGGGCACGGCGGCCTTCATGCTGGTGGAGGGCTGGCCGTTCCTGGACGCCCTCTACATGACCACCATCACCCTCTCCACCGTGGGCTTCCAGGAGGTTCACCCGCTCAGCACCGGCGGTCGCCTGGTGGCCATGGCGTTGATCCTGGGCGGCACCGGGTCGCTGGCCTACGGGCTGAGCGTGGTGACCGCCTTCATCGTCGAGGGCGAACTCCGAGACGTTCTGGGGAAGCGACGGATGGAAAAGGCGCTGGCAAAGCTGCACGGGCACGTGATCGTCTGCGGGGCGGGCGAAACGGGGAAGCACGTCGTGGAGGAGCTCCTGAAGACCCACACCCCCTGCGTGGTGATCGAGCAGAACCTGGTCCGGCTGAAGCACCTGGAACGGTTCGGCCCGACCCCGGTCATCGAGGGGGACGCGACCGACGGGGAGGTCCTGACCCGCGCCCGCATCGGGGTGGCGCGGGGGCTCATCACCACACTGCCCTCGGACAAGGACAACCTGTTCGTGATCCTGACCGCGCGGGAGCTGAACCCGAAGCTTCGCATCGTGAGCCGGGCCATCCAAGACGACAGTGATCCCAAGCTGCGGAAGGCGGGCGCCGACGCCGTGGTGTCCGCCAACCAGATCGGCGGATTGCGGCTGGTCTCGGAGATGATCCGTCCTCAGGTGGTCTCCTTCCTGGACTCGATGCTGCGGGATCCCCACCGCGTCCTGCGGGTGGAGGAGGCCGAGGTGGTGCCGGGTTCCCCGGTTGTCGGGAAGACGTTGGGCGCACTCGATCTCATCAATCGGGTGGGGCTGGTGGTCATCGCCAAACGGCACGGGCCCGAGGGAGACTACGAGTACAACCCCAAGGGCTCCTCGCGGCTGGAAGTCGGGGACTTCCTGATCGTCTGTGGCGGACCGGGGCAGATCGATGCCCTGCGCGAGGTGCTGGCTCGAGGCTAAGAACCGTCGATTGGTCAATTCGTCAATTCGTCGATTTGGGGAGTCGGGACGGCGGGAGGTGGGGGGAGGACGCGTGGGTGAATTGAAGCCGTGGAGGAAGGTGGGGAGCCGGACGCTGTACCAGCGGGCCCACGTGATTGTCCGGGAGGACGCGCTGGAGCTGCCGGACGGGCGGGAGCGGGCCTACCCGGTCCTCTCGCTGGGAGCCAGCGTCGGCATCCTGCCCTTTCCCTCGAAGGACCGCGTGATCCTGGTCCGGCAGTTTCGCCACGTTCCCCAAGAGTTCTCCTGGGAGGTACCGGGCGGCGGGATCCTGCCCGGCGAGGCCCCGGAAGAGGCGGCGCAGCGCGAGCTGCGCGAAGAGGCGGGCTATCGCGCCGGTCGCCTGCGGCGGCTGGGAGGGTTCTGGCCCAACAACGCCTACCTGGACGAGATCATCCACATCTTTGTGGCCGACGAGTTGGCGGTGGATCCCCTGCCGGTCGACCAGGACGAGCACCTCGAGGCCCGCGCGTTTCCCTTTGACGAGGCCCTGGCCATGGCGCAGGACGATCGGATCTCCTGCGGGTTGACCAAGCTGGCGATCCTGTGGTCCGCCGTGGCGCGCGGGCAGGGCGGCGCCTGAGCCCAAACGGTGCAGCAGTTGAACCGCCAAGACGCCAAGTGCGCCAAGAAGCTCCCAATATTCAAGGGCGAATGGGGACGAGAGACGAAAGCCCGCTGGTACCTTCTGGTCCTGAATTCGCCACCAGCCTTGATGAGACCTGGCGCGCCTTGGCGATCTTTGCGGTCTTGGCGGTGAAATTCTGGGGTTCAGTCCGCCTGTGGCGGAGAACCCCTGGCGGGCGGGCGCCGGGGGAATGCGAAGGGACGGAGGACCCACGGAGGCCGTATGCGCTTCGACGGGAAGGTGGCGATCGTCACGGGATCCTCGGACGGGATCGGCCGGGCCGCGGCCCTGATCTTCGCGCGCGAGGGGGGGCAGGTGGTCCTGAATGCCCGCGGTCAGGATCGCCTGGAGGCGACGCGAACGGCGCTCCAGGCGGTGGGGAAGCCGCCCCTCGTCGTCGCCGGAAACGTCAGCCAGGCGGCCGTGGTGGAGCGGCTCGTGGGCGAGACGCTTCAGCAGTTCGGCCGCATGGACATCCTGGTCAATAACGCGGGCGGCGGGACCCTGCTCCGATTCCTCGAGGAGGTGACGGAGGAGGAGTGGGACCTGACGGTGGACTCGAACTTGAAGAGTGCCTTCCTCTGCTGCAAGGCGGTGGCGCCGGCGATGAAACGCCAGCAGTATGGCCGTATCGTGAACGTCTCGTCCGTCGCAGGCCGCAACGTGAGCCGGTTGTCGGGTCCCCAGTACTCCAGCGCCAAGGCAGGGATGCTGGGGTTGACCCGGCACCTGGCGCAGGACCTGGGGCCGTTCGGGATCACGGCGAATGCCGTCGCGCCCGGCCCCACCCTGGTGGACCGCGTCGCCCGGAAGTGGGCGCTGCGATCCGAAGAGGACCGGGCCCGCATCCTGGCCAACATCCCCCTGGGCCGCCTGGCCGCGCCCGAGGAGGTGGCGACGGTCATCGCGTTCCTGGCGTCGGACGATGCGGCGTATGTCACCGGGGTGACGATTGATGTGAACGGCGGGAGCTTCATGTGCTAGGCAGCCCGGCGCAGAAGAAGGGTCCTCGAAAAATCGATGCAATCAGCCCATCCCTCGACGGGGACCATGCCTGTCACCGATAATCCGGCGATCTACGTGATCGGGGACATCCACGGGTGCCTGCGACCGCTGCAGCGGTTGCTGGGGAAGATCGAGCCGCAACCCGGCGACGAGATGGTCTTCATCGGGGATTACATTGACCGGGGACCGCAGTCCCGGGAGGTGGTGGAGTTCCTGCTGGGCCTCCCGTACCGCTGCGTCTTCCTGATGGGGAACCACGAGAAGATGCTGCTCGACTTCCTGGCCGGCGACGACCATGGACTCTTCCTGGCCAACGGCGGTGTGGCCACGCTGCAGAGCTACGGGGGGGATGCCTCCAACATCCCTCCGGCCCATATCCGCTTTTTCCACAGCCTCCGGCCGATGTATGAAGCGAGTGGACACCTCTTCGTCCACGCAGGGATCCGGCCCATGGTGCCGCTGGACAAGCAGAAGGTGGACGACCTGGTCTGGATCCGCCAGGAGTTCTTCCAGTTCGTCGGCCGCTTTCCCAAGCCGGTCGTGTTCGGGCACACGCCGCTGCGCCAGGTCCTGCTCCTGCCCGACCGCATCGGCATTGACACCGGCTGCGTGTACGGGGGCAAGCTGACCTGCCTCAAGCTGCCCGAGCGCAACATCATCCAGGTCGCCGGCTGGCACGGGTAAACCGGGGCTCTCCTCTCAGGATAACCATCTGATCATTGCCAGGAAGACAAGCCAGACGCCTCAGGGGCAACCACTTCCCTTAGTCCGCCAGGCGACTGTGAAATCCCTCCGGTCTCGATACGATGGGTAGATAAAATGCCTTGACTGGTAAGATTATCCGGATATAATGTCCACTATGAAAGAAATATCCAAGCGGGCTTTGACCATCGACCTGCCCAGGAACCGTTCGGCGTTCTTGTGGGGGCCCCGGAAAACGGGGAAGACCTTCTGGCTGCGCCAGACATTTCCGGAGCATGTGCGGATCGACTTGCTCCAGACCGACGTGTTTGGCGAGTATGCGGCGCGGCCGTCTCTTCTTCGGGAGCGCTACCAGGACCACCCGAAGATGATCATCATCGACGAGGTCCAGATGGTGCCTGATCTGCTCCACGAGGTTCACTGGCTCATCGAGAACCGCGGATCGAGCTTCCTCATGACCGGATCGAGCGCGCGGAAGCTCCGACGCAAGCATGCCAACCTGCTGGGGGGCAGAGCGTGGCGTTACACCATGCACCCGCTGACCTTTCTCGAGACTCAGGGATTCGACCTGGAGGGGGGGATGGTGTCGGGGCTGCTTCCGCCGCATTTCCTGTCCCCTGACCCGATCCGGGACCTGCGCTCGTATGTGGCGGACTATTTGAAGGAAGAAATCGCCGCCGAAGCGGCGGTCCAGAGCATCCCCGCCTTCTCCGAGTTTCTCCGGGTCGCTGCGCTGACCAGCGGCGAGCTGCTGAACTACACGAACGTCGCCCGCGAGGCGGGCGTGACCGCCAAGGGGGTGCGGAGCTACTTCCAGATCCTCGAGGACACGCTGCTCGGCTTCCGGGTAGCGTCGTGGCGGAAGTCCAAGACGCGGCGGATGATCGAAACCGAGAAGTTCTTCCTGTTCGACGTCGGCGTGGCCAACTATCTCAGCCGCCGGACGCCGCGTGAAGGGACGCCCGAGTTCGGGAAGGCGTTCGAGCACTACATCCTGATGGAGCTCAAAGCCTATCAAGCCTACCGGAATCCCGAGCTCGACATCCGTTACTGGCGGACCAGCACGGGCATGGAGGTGGATTTCATCCTGGGAGAAATGGATGTGGCATTGGAGATCAAAGGGGCCCGCCGCGTGCACGAGGGCGACCTCAAGGGACTGACCGCCCTGCTCAGCGAGCACAAGGTGAAGCACCCCGTGCTGATTTCGCTCGAGCGAGAGCCCCGCAAGATAGGCGCGAAAGTCCGCGCGCTTCCCTGGGAGGTATTCCTGCGCGAACTGTGGTCCGGCGCGCTGGGGGTATAATCCGACTGGATGCACCCGTCCAGCGGGTAGAACAAGCTGGACTGCACAGTGTCGGGGTGTGGACTTGGGTCCGCCGTCCGTATTTCGGGACCGGGGCTACATGCCGTCCGGCCGCTGAGGGCGCCCTGAACGAGACAGAAAGTAGGTGACCTCTACCATCGCCCACGTGTCCTGTCGGCAGTACGCCCGCAATCTTGCTTCAAGCTCCGCCTTCCGTTCTGGTGTCGTGTCGGGGTCAAGCGTTGCATAGAGGTACGCAACCTGCGCAGCGGTTCCCTCCTGCACTTCGTCCAACTCATCGTATCGCAACTCAGTGGCGATAACCGGCAAAACGTTCTTGATGGAGAACGACCCGCGCATCCGAGGGTGATAGTAATGATTCTTCACCACCGGATGCAGGTCGAACAGCCGGCCAATGTACTCCAGCAGCGCGCCCTCGTGCTCGGGGTGCCTGAGCCCGAGATCCTTGAGACGGCCCTCTTCGTACGTCTTGTAGTAGACGAAGATGGGACCCCCATCGTCTGGGTTGATGGTATGGAGCATGCGCTGGATGCAGGCAAGCGACGGGTCGTTGCCGGTGAGGTCGAGGAACTCCTCGTGCTCGAACGCGCCGGGGGCTCGCTCGATGTGGCAAGACCACTGGAAAGGAACCTGCTCGTAGGGCCGCAGGCCAGCCCAGCGCGGGACCGGGAAGTCGATGCCCTCGAAGTCGAAGAAGTAGCGCGGGTAGGGCAATGCCGTGAGCAGCTCATCGCTGCCGGGCTCGAACACCGGCTTGCCAGTTCGGTGCGCAGTTTGGATGCGGCGATAAAGCGCGGCAGCCGCACCGGTCAGCTCGTTCGGATGCGGCTCGAGAATGGAGGTGTACCCCCTAGTCTGGCGGAGCCTCTTCGCAAGCCCTTTGCCGGCTGAACCAGGAAGGAGCTCGATTGGATGCTCTGGGCCGGGCGGGTCGAGCGTCTTGCAATAAGGCCTGAACGGGCACGGGTACGGTTCCGTGCAGTGCCTGCCGGTCTGCATGTCCGGCATCCCGCCTGCGAGCACCGCCCGGGCACCCGCTATCCAGCCGGGCACGTTCGCTTTGCGGGCGTGAGCCTCGTCCGTGACGTCCAACTGCCGAAAGAGCCCCCCGTAGTCGCCGCCGCCTGGGTAGCGCCACTGGTTGTTCAGCAGGTTCAGCTCGAGCCGCCCGAGCGGCAACCCGGAGCCTTCCATGACCCACGCCTGGATTGCGACGTCGTTTAGGTGATGATCCTCCGGGTCGGCTGGCGTTACTTTGTCCTTCTCCAGTGGGAAGGTGGAGGCCTTCGTCTCCCGCAAGAGGTACCGTCCGCCCTCTGGAAGGAGCGCGTCGGCGCGGGCATAGAGACCCCCATGCGCCATCGGAAACTCCGCCGCGGGCTTCCCCGCGCTGGCAGCGAGCATCGCTTTGGCTTGCTCCGCTGCAGCGGTCTTTTCGTGGTGAACTGGTGGCCAAATGAAGTCCGGGCCAAGTTGTTCCCTGGCTTTGTCGCCGACGATTTGGCCGTCGACTGCCCGACGATACACGACTGGATCGTCCCGGGGAATCAGGTCAGGTCGATGATGCTCGAGCCACAGCCTCCGCTTGCATTGAAGCATCGATTGGAGGTCCGACTTGCTGAGCATGGCTCCCGTTCCTTCGTAGCGACTGCTCCGATTTCAAGGTCCCGAGGTCACCGTCGCCTTTCCCGCTCGAGACCCGATAGAAAACTGGAAACTCGGCGCGGCTGAGAGCGGCCACCGCGCGCGAACGCGGGACCGTCAGAACCGCCGAGCCGGGGGAGAACGGGGGAAGGGGAAGGGTGGATCCCGAATGGCCTCAGGTGCGGGGGCGCATGCCGGCCGTGAGGGCCCAGACCTTGGCCTCGGCGAAGATGCGGACGAGCTCCGGATCCAGGTTGCCGTCCTTCACCTCCAGCCCCAGGATGTCCAGGGCCCGCTCGGGGGGGAGGGCGCGCTTGTAGGGCCGGTCCGACGCCGTCAGGGCGTCGTAGATGTCGCAGACCGTCATCAGCTTGGCCTGGAAGGGGATGTCCTCGCCCAGGAGCCTGTTGGGATAGCCGCTCCCGTTGAGTTTCTCGTGGTGGGCATAGGCGATGGTGGGGATCCGCCGCAGGTCCTTGGTCCAGGGGATCTGGCGCAGGAAGCGGAAGCTGTGGGTGACGTGGGACTCGATCTCCAGCCGCTCCTCGACGTTCAGGCTGCCCTTGCCGATGGACAGGTTCTCCGCCTCCCGGGTGGTGAGGAACGGCCGCTTGGTGCCGTCCACATCCACGAAGGTGTTGGCCGCGATCTCCAGGATCCGCTCGAACCCGCCCTGCGGCAGGACGGTGGGCTTGTTCGCCTGCAGGATGAACTGCAACTGGTCGTCCAGCTGGGCCAACTGCCGGTGGAGCTCCTCGTCCAGGGCCGCCAGCTCGGCCTCGCACCCCGGCCCCAGGCCCAGCGCCAGCGAGAGCTTGCGCTGAAGGTAGCTGGTCTCCAGGCCCTTCTTGATGAAGTTGAATCGGGCGATGATGCTTTCCAGATTGTGCTCGTACAGCTTGTAGCCCTTGACCAGCACCGGCTCGCGCACGCCCACCTTGCCGAAGTCGTGCAGCAGCGAGGCGTACCGCAGTTCCCGCATGTCCTCGGGGGAGAAGGTGACGGCGGTATAGGGGCCGGCGTCGGTGCGGTCCACCTTTTCCGCCAGGCCGACGGTCAGGATGGCGACCCGCTCCGAATGACCCGAGGTGGTGGGGTCTCGGGATTCAATGGCGTACACCGAGGCCTTGATGAAGCCCTCGAACAGCCGCTGGATGTCCTCGTACAGGATGGCGTTCTCGATGGCCACGGCGGCCTGACTGGACAGCGCCAGCAGCAGCTCCTCGTCCTCGCGGGTGAACACGCCGTCCAGCTTGTTCAAGACCTGCAGGACGCCGATGACGTCGTCCAGCTTGTTCCGCATGGGGACGCAGAGGATGGTCCGCGTCCGGTAGCCCGTGCGCTGGTCCGTCTCCTGGTTGAAGCGGGGGTCGGCATAGGCGTCCTGGATGTTGACCGTCTTCCCGGTCTGGGCCACGTACCCGGCGATCCCCATGCCGATGCGGATCCGCAGCTCGCGCACCTCCAGCCCCTGCGCGATCTTCGACCACAGCTCGTTGCGCTCCTTGTCCACCAGGAAGAGGGAGCTCCGGTCGGCTCCCATGACCTTGGTGACCTCGGTCATGATCAACTGGAGGAGGCGGTCCAGGTTCCGCTCTGAGGCCATGGCCTTGCCGACATCGAGCAGCGCGGTCAGTTTTTCCACGCGACTCTCCAGGGGCGTCGGGTTCATGGCGTCGGCCTCATGCGGAAGGACTCCTCCAGGTGCCAGGGCAGCCAAGCCTAGCCACAAAATCCTGGTGGGTCAAGAGATTCAACGGACTCATTCCAAGGGTTGTCGGACAACCCCGGCCTGTGCCTGCCCACCCGGATGCCGGGCGACTATTCTATCGGAGCCGTGGACGGGGCCTTGCGGGTGTCTGCCTCGTTCCCCAGCCGGGCCGGCGAAAGATCCGGGACCAAGAAGCTCACCGGGACCCCGAGGGCCACGGCGCTGAGCCCGAAGACGAACGCCGCCCGGATGCCCGCAGCGAGCTGCCCACGGAACGGTCCAGGCATGCCCCGGAAGGCACCCTCGCCCGCCGCCAGGGCCAGCGGGCCCGTCCCCGCCCCGGTCATGTGGGCATTCAGGATCGTTCCCATGACGGCCACGCCGATCGTGGCGCCGATGTTTCGGAAAAAGAATGGCAGGGTCGAGACGACCCCGATCTGGTCCGGCGGCGTGGCGCTCTGGACGGCCACGACGGTGGTGACCGTGACGACGCCCATTCCCAGCCCCAGGAAGATGCCGCTCCCGGCCGCATGGCTGAGCGGCGATCCCGCCCCAAGCCGCGTGAACAGCAGGTAACCGGTCGTGAGGCTGATCATCGCGGCGACGGCCAGCGTTCGATATCCGAGACGATTCAGCAACCGGCCGCCGATGGTACTGCCGGTGACCCAGCTCAGGCTGATGGGGGTGAGGACGGAGCCGGCCTGCACGGCCGTGCCGCCCAGGACGGCTTGCACGAAGAGGGGGATGAAGGAAATGGCGCCGAACATGGCGACGCCCGAGAGGAACAGGCAGACCGTCGTCGTGACGAAGCTCCGGCTGCCGAAGAGGCCGAGGGGCAGGATGGGCTCCGGGACCCGGCTCTCGATCGCCAGGAAGGCCGCAGTGAAGACCAGGCAGACGGCCAATCCTGCGATCGCCTCGACCCTCGCCCGCTGACCCACCTTGCCGATCTCCAGGAGGGCCAGCATCAGGGCAACGATGCTGACCACGAGGCAGGCGGCCCCGGCGTAGTCAATGCGCCGGCGCGTTCCCTCGCTGGCCAGGCCCGTGAGCCCGATGACCAGCATGTAATTGGCGGCGATCCCCACCGGGACGTTCACGAAGAACGTCCAGCGCCAGCCCAGGTACTGCACGATCAGCCCGCCGATCAGCGGCCCGACCAGGGCCGAGATCCCCCAGACGGCCGCCAGGTAGCCCTGCATCTTCCCGCGCTCGTGGGGTGGGAAGATCTCGCCGAAGACCGCCTGCGAGAGGGCGAAGACTCCCCCAGCACCGATGCCCTGGAGGGCGCGGGCCGCGATCAGGAAGACCATGCTGGTGGCCAGTCCGCAGAGGGCCGAGGCGCCCGTGAAGATCCACACCGCCACCACGAACATGTTCCGGCGGCCGAAGAGATCGGACAGTCGCCCGAAGATGGGGAGGGCGACCGTCGAGGTGAGCAGGTAGATGGAGAAGACCCAGCTGAACAGGCTGAGGCCGCCCAGGCTGGCCACCACCGTGGGCATGGCGGTGCCGATGACGGTGGAATCCAGGGCCGCCAGGGCCATGGCCAGGTCCACCGCGATGACGACGAGCCACTTCTTTCGATCCATGCTACTCCCAACCGCCATGAATGCTTCTCTTGGCGATCATGGCACCCGTCACGAAAATCCCCCCCGCCCTCCCCTCCCCCGCGCCGGGGGGAGGGCTGGGGTGGGGGTGCCTGAACCTGGGTAATGTGCCAGGGTCTTCATCCATCGTGGTGACCAGGAACGGTCATGACCACTCGGCGGTCCTTTGGCTGGACTCGAAGAACGGCCGGAATTTCTCGGCGAGTTCCACCAGCTTGGCCTTGTAGTATTCGACGTTCTCGTCCGGGTTCTTGGGGTCCCACTCGCTGGCCAGCTTGGCCGCCTCGTGCACCTTCACCTTCTTCGAGGTGCCGGCGACGTAGTAGGAGATCTGGTCGCCCGGCTGGTAGGGGCGCGCCGAGCGCAGGGCCAGCTCGTAGGTCGCGGCCGGGTTCCGCCGGCCCCCGCGGACCTTTTCCCGGTAGGTCTCCAGCGAATCCTGCAGGGTCTCGGTCTTCATGAACTTGCGGATGTCGAACGTGTGCTGCTCGAAGGCCTCGGCGTAGCGCTGGGTGAGCTCCCGGATCTTCTCCGACTCGCCCCGCAGGAGGTGGAGGAACATCGCCTCCATCCACTCGCGCTGGAACAGCTCCAGGCCGCGCGAGCGCAGACCCGAGCCCGTGATGCCGAGGCGCCCGGCCTCATCCAGCAGGACGTAGTTCTTCATCTTGTAACTGAACATGGCCGGGTAGCGCCCCGCCAGCTCCAGGCTGATCCCCTCGGGCAGGATCGTGGACATGTCGTGGAGCAGCCGGTCCTCCTCCTCCGGCGCGCGGACATCCGGCGGCGCCACGACATAGAGGCCGTCGGTGTCGATCTCGATGAGGCGGGCCCCGCGGTCCTTCAGCCACGCCATGATCGCCTGGATCAGCTCCCGTCCCTTGGCCGTCACCTGATTGGCCGCCAGGTAGTCGTTGAAGTGCCCCAGGGGAAAGCCGAGGTACCCGTAGAAGGAGTTGATCAGGATCTTGAACGTGCTCTGCAGGGCGTCGTAGTGGGCGCGCGCCTCGTCCGTCTCCGCGGTCCGGGCCAGGTGCTTGGCCTGCACCCGGAAGGTGCGCAGATCCCGGAGGAGCGAGGGGAACACGCCCAGGCTGTCGCGGCGAGGGAAGTAGCCGAAGGCCAGCATCACGGACGGGTACAGGGAGGTCACGTCATAGTGGAGGACGCGGCGGGCCACGCCCTGGTAGGCCATCTCGGTGTAGCCGCCCAGGACCTCCTGCGGCGGCTCTGGGGCGGGGATGGCGCGACGCCGGCGCACGTATTCGCGAATCAGCAGGGCGTCGATCTTGGTGGCATTCCCACGCAGGGCCACGTTCTGGTACGAGAACGGAAAGATCTGGGCCTGGACGAAGTAGCTCTGGCTCAGGATCTCGCTCAGGGCGCGCGTCTCGCGCACGTCGTCCAGGGCGTACCGGAACAGCGTGTCCGGGTCGTGGTCGAAATACCAGGAGACCTTCTCGGGCAGGATGTAGGTCCGGTCGGCGGCGGCCAGGCCGAAGTGCCTGGCGATCTCCTTCAGTCCGTAACCCTCCAGCTCCCGCGCCGTCACGTCGTAATGCTGGGCCAGGATCCAGGTGTCGATGATGTGGCGGCCGACGACCTCGTACTTCTTGTAGGTGATGGTCCGCTCCGCGATCTGCATGCGCGACGGGTGCCCCCGCAATGGGCCCCCGCCCCGCCCCAGGGCCAGCCTGACCTTGTGTCGCCGGGCGCGGGCCTCGATGTACTCCAGGTCGAACCGGAAGAGGTTGTGGCCCTCCAGGACGTCGGGGTCCCGCTCCTGGACGATGCGGACCAGTTCCTTCAGCATGTCCGGTTCGTCCAGGACCTTGCCCGAGATGAGGTGCTCCCACCCGGTGCCGTCGGCCAGGGCGATGGCGGTGATCCGGTCCTCGGCCCGTGCGGCATTGGGGAACTCGTAGCCGGCGGCGCAGTAGGTCTCGATGTCCAGTTGCATCCGGCGGAGGGCGCCGAAGGGCAGCGTCAGGAAATGGGTCTGTCCCGTCAGCATCAGGTCCTGCTGGATGGGATCGGTGAAGAACAGGAAGGGCGCGTCCGGGGCCGCCTGGGCCTTGCCCGTCACCTTCTGGACGTGGGCCCGGGCCCGCAGGGCGTCGCCCCAGCCGGGGAAGAACGCCAGGAACCGGTAGAGGCCGTCGCCCTCCAGCTCTTCCACCTCGTACCCGCCGGCCCATCCGGTCAAAAGATCGGTACTGGCCAGGAGGACGAAGGGCCGGAACGGGCGAAGGTCTGAGACCGTCTGGCCGTCCACCGTCCGGGCGAAGACGCGGATCCGATCGTCCCCCGTGAGTTCGAAGGCGAGGAGGCGCGGC
>JACPAT010000081.1 GCA_016180655.1 Candidatus Methylomirabilota bacterium
ACGGACGACTTCGCGCCCGTGGAGAGCCTGCGAGCGTCCTGAGGGGAGTGGCTAACCGCCAATCCCGCCACGGGGGGGACAAGAGCGCCAGTCCGCCGGAGGGGAATATCGAATTTGCATTTCGCGTTGGAACGGAGTGCCCATGCCGAATGAAATTTCGCGGGAGGCCTTCGCGGAATACGAGGCCCTGAACGCCAAGGTGGATGGGTTCCAGGCGCGCGTCCGCGAGCGCTATCCCGGCCAGATCGAGTGCCGCGCCGGCTGCAGCGAGTGCTGCCGGAGGATCCCGCGACTGATCCTTTCCCCCGTCGAGGCCTTCTACCTGCGGGAGCAGTTCCGGCAACTCCCGCCGGAGGAGCAGTCCCGCCTCCGAGAGGCCAGCCGGACCGCCATGCCTCCCTGTCCGATCCTCACCGACGAGGCCTGCGGGCTGCATCGGAATCGTCCCCTGCTCTGCCGGACCTACGGCTACCCGACGCTCAGCCCAGAGCTGCTGAAGATCGGCGAACCCGCCCTGAACTACTGTTACAAGAACTTCACCGGCCTCACCGGCCCCAATACCCTGGACCCGGATTGCTTCATGAACGTGGACCGGGTGACCCAGGAGCTGTGGGAGATCAATGCACGCTTCGTGAGGGGGCGGTGGGGTGTCGCCTTTGACCGGAGCATGGCCTTCACGGTCCAGGAGGTTCTGCAGGGGGTCCTGGACACATGGCCGCCCGCCGGTAGCCGCCGCGCAGCCGGCACAGGCGGCTCGGGGGGCGGAACCGCCGGGAGTTCCCGGCCATGAGCACACGGAGGGCCATCGAAAATGGCCCCCAGGATCATCCGATATCAAGGCTGTTCAGATACGAATTTTGCCTTGACGGGAGGCTCAAATTCTGGTAAACACACGTCACCTTTTAAGCGGGCTCTGTGAAGCCCGCAAAGGAGCCTGGTTGTGTCTGCCATAACGCTGGGGAATTGCGAAAACCTCCTCGCCCGGACGGGCGAGGAGGTTTTTTTATGCCCGGAGGTCGTATGAGCCAGCGCCGCGAGAAGGCCCAGATCCTGGACGCGGCAGCGATCGCCCGCGCCATCACCCGCATCGCGCACGAAATCGTTGAGCGAAATAACGGCGTGCAGGACGTCGTCCTGGTCGGCCTGCGGAGCCGCGGGGTGGACCTGGCACACCGGATCGCGGTGAAGCTGGAGGAGATCGAGGGGACCAAGGTCCCCGTGGGGGCGCTGGACATTACCTTGTACCGGGACGATCTGGGCAAGGCGGAGACCCAGCCTGTCGTCCGGCGAACCGAGATCCCGTTCTCGATCATTGACAAGAAGGTGGTCCTCGTGGACGACGTGCTGTACACCGGTCGCTCGTGCCGGGCGGCCATGGACGCGCTGATGGACCTGGGGCGGCCGCGGTTGCTCCAGCTCGCCGTGCTGGTAGACCGCGGCCACAGGGAGTTGCCGATCCGGGCCGACTACGTGGGGAAGAACGTGCCGACCTCGCACCAGGAACAGGTGCAACTCCTCCTGACCGAGGAAGACGGCGTGGATCGGGTCGTGATCATGGAGAACGCCGGAGCCTGAGGTGATGAGCCTGCGAGCCCAGGAACGACTTGAGGTCGGAGATGGTGGGGGCCGTCCTGACACGAAGGCGCCGGCAGTTGCGGGCCTCCGCGCCATTGATGTGGGTCTGCCCTTGGCACAACTGCACGACCTCTCGAAAGTCGAGAGCTACAATAAGAATCTCTACAGGCCTAGCTCCTACCTGCACAAGTGGTGGGCGAGGCGGCTCGGCTCCGTCTTCCGGACGATCATCCTGGGCACGTTCTGCCCGCCAGGCGAAGATCTCTGGCGGCGCTATTACGAGGGGGCTCGCTTTCCGGATCGCATCGTCCTGGACCCCTTCATGGGTGGGGGGACCACCATCCATGAGGCCCTCCGGTTAGGGTGCAAGGTCATCGGTGTGGATTACAACCCGGTGGCATGGTGGGCCGTCCGGTCTTCGATCTCCCTGCCCGACCTGGATCGTCTCGAGGAAGGGTTTCTGACACTCAAGGAGAAGGTCTCCACCTCGCTGCTGTCCTATCACATCACCCAGTGCCCAAGATGCGCTGAGCGGGCGTACGCGGCATTTGTCCTCTGGGTGCGCAAGGCCAAGTGCGAGCGGTGTAGCAGCCTGGTGAGACTCCACGAGTCGTTCGTGCTCAGGATCGAAGGAGAAGTCAAGACTGTCCTCTGTCCGCATTGCGGGGACGTATTGCAGACGAAAGCCAGAGACGCCGCCAAATGCTCCGGGTGTGGTCACCGCGTGGACCTCAAGAAGGGAGTGGCCGATAACGGGCAATACACCTGCCCTGAGTGCTCCCACGTCCAGCGAGTACCACGGGGGACGACGACGCCGGCTGCGCCCGATCAATATGAGATGTTTGCGGTTCGCTACGTGTGCCCGACGCACGGAGAGGGCTTCAAGAAGGCGGACTCCGGCGACCTCCAGACCTACCGAGCGGCCAGGGATCAATTCCTCAAGATGGAAAGCTTCCTGCCGATTCCGGACCAGGCGATTCCCGATGGCTGGAAGACGGGAGACCTGCTGGCTCACGATTACGTGAAGTGGCGGGACCTGTTCAATCCGCGTCAACTGCTGTGTGCGGGGACGCTGCTGAAGGAGATCCTCCAGCTTCGTGACGGTGCCGTCAGGGAGGCCTTCGTGACGTTGCTTTCGGCATGTCTGGAGTTCAATAACGCCCTGTGCACGTACAAGGGTGGCAATGTCCGGCGACCCGGCGCCGTTCGGGTTCCGGCCCCCGCAGCACATACTCGATGCCGCCGCCGAGGCGCTAAGGCAGAACTATTCCGGCTACGCCCCTTCCGACGGAGACCCGGAGCTGAAGTCGGTAGTCGCCGATTACGAGAAGGTCGCGCCGGAGGACGTCGCGCCGTGCCAAGGAATTCTGCCTCCTCCCGCGGGAACGGGAGGTCAGCGAGGGACGAACGATTCGCACCGTCTCGTTGCCCGATGAGGCCATTGAGGGGAGGCTGGTCGGGAACTTTGCCGAACTGGCGAACGGACAGAAGAACGCGCTACTTTTCTGCGGAAGCAGCGAGGCGCTTCCGGTTCCGGACAAGTCGGTAGATGCGGTCATCACGGATCCGCCCTATTCGGATAACGTTCAGTACGCGGAACTCTCGGACTTCTTCTACGTGTGGCAGCGAGTCGCGCTCCAGGGAGCCTTTCCGGAATTCGGGCCCCTCCTGGTCGGGAAGGACCGGGAGATCGTCAAGAATCCAAGGCAGGGGAAGGACGGATCCTTCTACGAAGCGGGGCTGCGCAGGGTTTTCTCCGAGTGCCGGCGGGTTCTCATAGACGAGGGATTGCTGGTATTCACCTTCCACCACAGGGCGTCAGAGGCCTGGGCCAACGTTCTCCGGGCGATTCTTGACGCCGGCTTCTTCGTCACGGCGGCGTATCCCGTCCATGCCGAGGCGCCCCTGTCTGTTCACATCCGCCAGCGCCAGGCGATATCCTATGATGCAATCCTGGTGTGTCGGAAGCGGTTGGGAAGTACCCGGAGCGGGTGGGGGACCCTGGAAAAGGAGATTCAGGATCGCGCTGCCAGGGCCCTGGAGGCATTGCGGGCATCGGAGAACGGGCTGTCCTCCCTGGATCGCTACGTCGTCGTCCTGGGGAAGTGCCTCGAATGCTACTCCCGCCACTTCCCCCAGGTGTTCGACGAGGATGGATCGGCTGTCTCGGTGGAAGACGCGGTCGCGCGCATGGAGCGACTCGCCAGGGGCTGGCTGGACAGACGACCGCCAGCCGGGCGAGTGGTGGGCCACTCCAAGGATGTCCTGCAGCGATAGACTGGCCCGAGCCGGAGGTGGGCAATGGGAACGGGTGTGAAGCGCAAGGACCTGCTGGGGACCCGGGACCTCTCGGCGGAGGAGATCGGCCTGATCCTGGATACGGCGACCTCCATGAAGGAGATCGCCTCCCGGGACATCAAGAAGGTGCCCACGCTTCGCGGCAAGACGATCATCAACCTGTTCTACGAGCCCAGCACGCGCACCCGGACGTCCTTCGAGATCGCGGGGAAGTGGATGAGCGCCGACGTCATCAACATCTCCACGAGCAGCAGCAGCGTGGTAAAGGGGGAGACCCTGAAGGACACGGGGCTGACCCTGCAGGCGATGCACCCGGACGTCGTGGTGATCCGCCACGCGGCGGCCGGGGCGCCGCAGATCCTGGCCGGCCTCCTGAAGGCCTCCGTGATCAACGCGGGCGACGGGGCGCACGAGCACCCGACCCAGGCCCTGCTGGACCTGTTCACGATCCGGGAGAAGCGGGGGACCCTCGCGGGGCTGAAGGTGGCCATCGTGGGGGACATCCTGCACAGCCGCGTGGCCCGCTCCAACATCTTCGCCATGCAGAAGATGGGGATGCAGGTCCGGGTCTGCGGCCCGGCCACCATGTTGCCGCGGTACATGGATCGGCTGGGCGTGGAGGTCTTCCACCGCATCGAGCCGGCCATCGCCGATGTGGACATCATCATGATGCTGCGTATTCAGTTGGAACGCCAAGGGGGAGGGCTGTTCCCGACGCTCCGAGAATACTCGAAGCTGTTCGGGCTGAACCTCGCCCGAGGTGGCCGACGGGCCTTACTCCCTGATCCTGAACCAGGTGGAAAACGGCGTGGCGGTCCGCATGGCCGTGCTGTACCTGCTGGCCGGAGGGCAAGCGGCGGCCAGCTAACGCAGTCCGAAGTCCGACGTTCAAGGTCCGAGGTCTGGGACCTTGGACATTGGACCTCGGACATCGGACGGAGCTTCCATGAGAATCCTGATCGAAGGCGGGCGGGTGATTGACCCGGCGAACAAGGTGGATGCCGTGCTGGACCTGTGGATCGAGGACGGGCGGATCGCCGCGCTCGGCCCGCAGCCCCCGGTCAGGAACGCCCCGCCCCCCGATCGTGTCCTGGATGCGCGGGGAAAGGTGGTCTGCCCGGGCTTCGTGGATCTCCACGTTCACCTCCGGGAGCCGGGGCGCGAGGACAAGGAGACCATCGCCACCGGGACGCGCGCGGCTGCCCGCGGGGGCTTCACGTCGGTGTGCTGCATGCCCAACACCAACCCGGTCAACGACAACCAGTCGGTGACGGAGTTCATCCTGGACCGGGCCCGGAAAGAGGGCGCGGTCAACGTCTTTCCCGTGGGGGCCATCACCAAGGGCCAGCAGGGGGAAGAGCTGGCCGAGATCGGCGAGCTGGTCCGGGCGGGGTGCCTGGCCATCTCCGACGACGGCAAGCCGGTCATGAACGCCGAGATCATGCGCCGGGCTCTGGAGTACGCCGGGATGTTCAGCATCCCGGTCATCCAGCACGCCGAGGACCTGCACATGACCGGAAAGGGGGTCATGCACGAGGGCCTGGTGAGCACGGACCTGGGGCTCGGGGGGATCCCGGCCGCATCCGAGGCGGTCATCGTCGCCCGCGACATCCTCCTGGCGGAGCTGACGGGAAGCCACCTCCACGTGGCCCACGTCAGCACGGCCGAGGCGATCCGCCTGATCCGCGAGGCGAAGGCCAAGGGGCTGCACGTGACCTGCGAGGTGACGCCCCACCACTTTGCCGTCACCGACGAGGCCGTGCGCAGCTTCAGCACCAACGCCAAGATGAGCCCGCCGCTCCGCTCGTCCCGTCACGTGGAGGCGATCAAGGCAGGGCTCACGGATGGGACGATTGATGCCATCGCCACGGATCACGCCCCCCACACGGTCCAGGAGAAGGAGCAGGAATTCGACTACGCCCCCAACGGGATCATCGGGCTGGAGACGGCCTTCGGCCTGACCATGACGGTGCTGGTGGAGGGGGAGGTGTTGACCCTGAACCAGGCCATCGCCCGCCTGACCTCTGAGCCGGCCCGCATCTTCAACCTGCCCAAGGGGACGCTGTCGGTGGGGGCCGACGCCGACGTGACGATCCTGGACCCGACCCGGGAATGGGTCGTGGACGTGCGGAAGTTCGCCTCCAAGAGCCGGAACTCCCCCTTCCACGGCTGGAAGCTGCGGGGCGAGGTCCTGGCCACCATCGTGGGGGGCAAGGTGGTCTGGGAACTGGAAGGATGAGGCCGGGTTGCGTCTCAGGTTTGAGGGGATTGGCATGAAGAAGGCCGTGTTGGCCCTGGCCGACGGCACGGTGTTCGAGGGGATCTCCTTTGGCGCGGAAGGGGAGGCCGTCGGCGAGGTCGTGTTCAATACGTGTATGAGCGGGTACCAGGAGATCCTGACCGATCCGTCCTACAAGGGCCAGATCGTCACGATGACCTATCCGCTCATCGGCAACTACGGGGTGAACCCGGAGGACGTCGAGTCGCACCGCCCCTTCGTGGAAGGCTTCGTCGTCAAGGAGGGGAGCGTCCTGCCCAGCAACTGGCGGGCGCGGAAGTCGCTGGAGGACTACCTCCGGGAATACGGCATCGCCGGCCTCCAGGGGATTGACACCCGCGCCCTGACCCGGCACATCCGCGACCACGGCGCCCAAGAGGGGGTCATCTCGACGCTGGACGACGATCCGAAGAGCTTGGTGGCCAAGGCCAAGGCCTCGCCCGGCCTGATCGGGCGCGACCTGGTGAAGGAGGTCTGCTGCGAGGCGCCGTTCACCTGGGGCCGGGGGACGTGGGACTGGCCTCACGGCTACCGAGAGCCTAGAGCCGAGAGACGAGAGCCGAGAGGAGAAACCGAGAGGACGCAGTTGAACCTTTTCGGTTCTCGGCTCTCCACTCTCGGCTCTCGACGCTTCAAGGTGGTGGCCTACGACTGCGGCGTCAAGTGGAACATCCTGCGGCAACTGGTGAGTGCGGGCTGCGACGTGACGATCGTCCCGGCCTCGACGACGGCGGAGCAGGCCCTCGGCCTGAACCCGGACGGCATCTTCCTGTCCAACGGGCCGGGAGACCCCGAGGGCGTGCCGTATCTCATCGAGGCGGTCCGCGAACTCATCGGCAAGAAGCCGATCTTCGGCATCTGCCTGGGCCACCAGATCATCGGGCTGGCCCTGGGCGGCCGGACCTACAAGCTGAAGTTCGGTCACCACGGCGGGAACCAGCCGGTCAAGGACCTGACGACGGGCAAGGTGGAGATCACCTCGCAGAACCACGGGTTCGCCGTGGACATGGACTCGTTCAAGACCGACCCCAAGAGCCGGGTCTTCGGCGACCCCGAGGACATCGTCCTGACGCACGTGAATCTCAACGACAGCACCTGCGAGGGGCTGGTGCACCGGCGCCTGCCCCTCTTCTCGGTCCAGTACCACCCCGAAGCCTCCCCCGGCCCCCATGACGCCAATTACCTCTTCCAGCGGTTCGTGGACATGATGGAGCGGGACCGGCGGCTGGCGGGCATCGCCCCGCGCATTCGGATCGAAGAGGAGGTGCAGGGAGGGAGGGTGAAGACTACCAATCTGGAGACAGGTGTATGAGTGCAATGAGCCGATCCGTTTTACCTAGCAAACCGAAGCAACAAATCACCAAGAGAAAACGCGTGGCCACTAGGTACTCGATTCGTACTACGCCCTTTACAGGTCTAGGAGAGCAGCTCCGACTTTTTGCCTTCAATGGCTTACCGCGACCCTCGCCGGAGGTGTTAAGGCGTGTCCAGCAAGAATTAAGTACACGCGAAAAGTTAGCAATTCTTCTTCACTAAATTTCTCTCCTTTTGCCAATCGCTCTGCAGCCTCAGGATGTTTAGAAATCAAGGTAGGGTTAGTTGTTTGTCCGTCTAAAAACCCCAAAATCTGTGCAATCTGCGTAATCTGCG
>JACPAT010000248.1 GCA_016180655.1 Candidatus Methylomirabilota bacterium
CTTGTCCACCTCGGCCCGCAGCAGGGCGAGCTGCTCCTTGGCGGCCGTGAGGGCGGCCACCAGGCGCTCGTTCTGCTGGTGGGTGTGCTCGAGTTGCTCCCGCGACTGGCTCAACTTGTTCCGGAGAAACTCGAATTCCTTCGGCGTCTGCTCCAGGCGCCGGCGCAGGTGGAACATCTCCTCCTCCAGCGCCTTGACCTGCGCCTGCAGACTCTCCATGTCCATCTCGTACTGGTCAATCTTCCGCTGATAGGAGGCGTCGGTCTTCGGGAGTTGCCCCGAGAGTTTGCGCATCGTCTTCCGCAGCGAGTTCAGCTTGGTCTCGGAATCACTCATGCCGTCGGACCTCCGTGAGCGCCTCGTCCACGCCCCACCGCCATCCCGATCCGGTTGCGGCGAGTCGTGAATATTTCTCGAGCGCCGTCACGAATAATGCAAGGTATCTTAAACGGCTTTCAAGGGGTGTCAAGTCTTTTCTCCCCGTCGAAATGCCCGCACGAGGCCCCAGCGTCCCCCTCGGCGCGGTGCATCCAACGACGGAGGCGACGCACTCTCCACGACGGTGACCGCGCCGCGGGCTTGCACATCGCCCCGAAACACGAATGGCTGGGAGATCCCCAGCCATCCAGACGTGTCATCCATCGCTTCGGTTCCCCCGACACGCGGGGGATCAGTGGCTGCACGTCCCTCACCCGCCGCTACTGCATCGGCTACAGCCGCCGCCCGACCCGACGAACTTGAATTCCCCCTTGAAAGCGAACCTGGAGAACTGCTTGGTCACCTTCGCACTCTCGCACTCGGGGCAGGCCACCCGGCTCCGGCTGGAGGGGACACGCTTCTCGAAGGCGTGCGCGCATTCATCACAGATGAATTCGTAGATCGGCATGAGGGCTCTCGAGGTCTTGCGGGTCCATCCGGGGCAACCGGCCGGGGTTATTCGCCGCCGCGCTGGACGTAGCTCTTCACGAACTCCTCGGCGTTCTCCTCCAGGACGTCATCGATCTCGTCCACCAGCTTGTCCATGTCCTCCTTCAGCTTCTTTCCCTTCTCCGTGACCTTGGCGCCCGGCTGTCCGCCTTCCCCGGCCGGCGGCCCCTCGGTCCGTTTATGTTTCCGCTCCTGCTCCGCCATCGTCCTCCTCCTTTGTCCCCGCCAGCGGCGGGGCCGATCACCGGCTCGCCACCCAGATCAGGTGCGGCAGTTCCGGGAGCAGCACCTTGCTGAGGGCCAGGCGGACCGCCGCCTCCGACCCCGGGAGACAGCAGACGACCTTCCCCCGGCTCACGCCGCACAGCGCCCGGCTCAGCATGGCGGCGCTGCCGACCTCCCCGTGACTCAGCCAGCGGAACAGCTCGCCGAAGCCCGGCAGGACCTTCTCCAGAAGAGGGAGCACGGTCTCGATGGTCAGATCGCGCTGGCCGACCCCGGTGCCGCCGGTCACGATCAAGCACAGCGCCGGGCCCTGGAGGAAGCGCCGCACCCCTGCCTGGATGCGCCAGGGCTCGTTTGTCACCACCTCGTAATCCAGCAGGCGATGGCCGGCCTCGTTCAGCAAGTTCTGGATGAGGCGCCCCGACGTGTCCGTCGCCTCGCTTCGACTGTCGCTGACGGTCATGACCGCATAGCCCACGCACCCGACTGCCTGGGCACTGGCCCGGTGATCCGGCGCACCCATCATACCCACCTCGCAGGAGAGAGGACTCACCCGCGCCCGCCGCCCCGCGCGCGGCGAGCGTCCTGCCGACCGGTCCGCGGTCCTCAGGGACCGCTACGAGAGTTCCTGTTGGACCCTGAGGACCGTGGAGTAGTCGATGCCGGTCTGGGCCGAGAGACGGAGGAGGTCCCGCTCGGTGATCTTGCTCCCCCGTTTCATGATGGCTTGAAGTTCCCGGCGGACGACCTCCAACGCCTCTTCACCCTTCACGCGCATACACGGCTCCTTGCCGCAGGGCTACTGGTCCATCCGGATGACTGGAGCGGACAGCGCCTCCTCGCGGATGCGTTCCGCCAGCGCCTTGGCGACCCGTCGGAACGCGTCCGCCAGCGGGGAATCAAGCTGCGTGCTCAGGATGGGTTCCCCCCGGTCGCTCGTCTGGCAGACGATCGGGTGCAATGGGATCTCGCCCAGGAAAGGGACTCCCAGCTGCTGGCTGGCCTTGCGGGCGCCGCCCTGCCGGAAGATGGCCGCGGGCGTCCCGCAATGCGGGCAGATGAAGGTGCTCATGTTCTCGAGGATGCCCAGGATCGGGACCTTGAGCTGCCGGAACATCGCCAGGGCCTTGCTGGCGATCTGCATGGCCAGATCTTGCGGCGTCATCACGATGACCGCCCCGGTCAGGGGGAGCGACTGCGCCAGCGTGAGCTGGGCGTCGCCCGTCCCCGGCGGGAGGTCGATGAGCAGATATTCCAGCGGGCCCCATTCCACATCTTGCAGGAACTGCTGGATCGCCCCCGCCACCATGGGCCCACGCCAGATCACGGGGGCGCCGTCGGGCATCAGGAATCCGAGGGACATCAGCCGGACCCCATGCGCCTCGAGCGGGAGGATCTTCTGCCCGTGGCTCTGCGGCATCCGGTTGATGCCCATCATCATGGGGATGCTGGGCCCGTAGATGTCGGCGTCCAGGAGGCCGGTGGCGGCTCCCGTCTGCGCCAGGGCCACCGCAAGGTTCACGCTCAGAGTGGACTTGCCGACGCCCCCTTTGCCCGACGCGATGGCCACGCTGTACTTGACGCCATCCAGGGCTGCCAGGCCTGGACCGGCAGGATGTGCTGCCATGAACTCTCCCTTCTCGTATCCGCTTGCCTCGCGCCGACGATCACCGGGCGGAGGCGGCCTGCCGGGATCCCCCGTTCACCACCGGTCCGCCGCTGCCTTCCCGGAAGACCGGACACTGGCTGCATTGCAGTTCCTGCGGGAAGCCGATGATCTCCCAGCATGGGGCGAACCGGAGCAGGCGCTTGACCCCTTCGATGCTCACCTTCTCCGTGTGGATGAGCCGGCGCAGGCACTCCAGCCACTGCACGTCCCCGGCGCAATAGTATCGCTCTCGGTTGCGGCGTGCCGGCTTCACCAGCCCTTGGGACTCGTACAGGCGAAGGGTTTGTTCCGTGACGCCCAGAAGGTCGGCGACGACCCCGATGGGAAAGCAGGCCCCGTGATCCCCGGGGGTCTCCACCAGGGCCGATGCCACGCGACGAACCTCGGCAGGTTTTTTCATCTCAAGCGGAAGGTTGACCTCAGTTGCTAACCGTAGCTTTAGATACCAGAGCAATGCCGGACTGTCAAGACCCGGTTCCGAGGGATTCCTCGTAGCGGGGGCCGGCAGCCTCCGCCCAGTTTCCGGTCTGCCGAGTCCAAATATTTCACCGCCAATCCCGCCACGGGCGGGACAAGGACACAACGGTACGTCAGCTCAGAACAAGCTGGGGGCGGACGCCGGCCCAAACTGTTCCGAGGCGCCGATGGACGCTTCGCCCGACAGGGCTTGAAGATTGGGGAGTTTCTTGGCGGACCTGGCGTCTTGGCGGTATAACGGCACTGTTTGGGCCGAGTCCGGGGGGGTTCCCGGGGGCGTTTCCGGTGATCGGGGACAAGGCTGGGCAGATCGCCGGCACCTGAGTTCGGCGCCGGTCGGATTGCCACAGGCGCGATGAATCAGCGCCGGTCATAATGATTGATCAGTCGGAGAAACTCTTCGCGGGTCGCCTTGGAATCCCGAAAGGCCCCCAGCATGCACGAGGTGATGGCCTGGCTGTTCTGCTTCTCCACGCCGCGCATCATCATGCAGAAGTGGGAGGCCTCGATGACCACCGCGACCCCGGCCGGCTGCAATGCCTCTTGCAACGCCTCGGCGATCTGGGTGGTGAGCCGCTCCTGGACCTGGAGACGGCGGGCGAACATGTCCACCAGACGAGCCAGCTTGCTGAGCCCGACGATCTTTCCCGCGGGAAGGTAGGCGATGTGCGCCTTGCCGAAGAAAGGGAGCAGATGGTGCTCGCACAGGGAGTACAGCTCGATGTCCTTCACCACCACCATCTCGTCGTAGGGTTCGGTGAAGACCGCCCCGTTCAAAACCTCTGCGACTGTCTGGCCGTATCCCGAGGTGAGATAGCCGAACGCGTTCGCGACGCGTTCCGGGGTCTTGGTCAGGCCTTCCCGGTAGGGATCCTCGCCGAGTTCCTTCAACAGGTCCTTGACCAGCTGTTCGATCATGCTGGGTTCGCTTTCTGGCCCCGGCCGGCCGGGGTCGTGAAGGTCGGGCGCGCCAGCCCATCCGCGCCGTCGCGATCCAGGTCGAAAAAGTTATTTGGCGTTTCCTCCAGGCGCAGGTGGCACAGCCGGCCCGCCGGGAGGGCGCCGTCCAGGA
The DNA here is from genome assembly GCA_016180655.1 of Candidatus Methylomirabilota bacterium. GTDB lineage: Bacteria > Methylomirabilota > Methylomirabilia > Methylomirabilales > 2-02-FULL-66-22 > 2-02-FULL-66-22. Next base: position 4,371 of record JACPAT010000248.1, read on the forward strand.
TGCGCCAGAGCAGGGCCGCCAGCACTTCCGTGGTGCTGGTGGGACCGTCCGCCGGCGTGATCAGGAGGTCCAGGTTCATCCGGTCGAAGCCTCCGAGTACCTGGGTTCGCACCACCGCATCCAGTGCTGCCCCCCCGTCGACCCCGCCAGTCTCCGGCGACACGGGGCCCCGGAGGGTCACCTCCAGCCGATAGGTGTGGCCGTGTCCGTTGGGGTTGTTGCACCGGCCATAGATCCGCGCGTTGTCGGCCAGGCTGAATCGGGGATTGTGCAGCCGGTGGGCCGCCGAGAACTCATAGGAGCGCATGACCTCCACCACCGGCACCCCGCCCGCCGGACGCTCCGGCTCAGATGCGCTCGGCATGTCTGGCACGCTCCCCGTAGTAGTCCACGAAGAAGGATCCGTCCTCGTGCAGGCGAATCCGGTGCAGCCGATGCCCGCGGGGTCCCTCGAGGCGCGGCTCCAGGAGTTCCCAGATGACCACCGCCAGGTTCTCCGGCGTGGGATTTTTCTCCTTGAAGTACGGGACGTCCTGGTTCAGGTCCTTGTGATCGAAGCGATCCACCACCGCCTCGGCGATGAGGTCCTTCAGGGCCTTGAGGTCAATCACCATTCCCGTGTCCGGTGACGGCTGGCCCTCGACGGTGACCTCCAGGATGTAGTTGTGCCCGTGAACGTTGCCGCACTTCCCGAAGACCCGTTGATTCTCCGCCTTGCTCCAGCGGGGATTGCCGTATCGGTGCGCGGCGCAAAATTCCACCCGCTTCGTGACCTGGATCATCCCCCACCCCCTGCACTGGCGCTGCCCACCGGTTCGCCTCCAGCCACCAGGGAGACGCCCGGAGACGTGTGGGTCAGGCGCTGAGCCGACGGGTGACCCTTCAGGGCGGAGTGCACCGTCGCCAGGAACGATGCCGCCACCCGATCCGCGCGATACCGTTCGACCGTCCGGCGACCCGCCTCCCCCATCGCCCGGCGCAGGCCGGGGTCGCGAAGCAGGCCCCCGATCGCGTGTGCCAGGCCCTGCGAATCCTCCGGATCCACCAGCAGCCCGGTCTCTCCCTCCGCCACCGTTTCCGGGACCGCGGCCGCCCGGGCGGCGACCACCGGTTTGCCGCACGCCATGGCCTCCAGGAAGACGATCCCGAACCCTTCCTGCCGGCTCGGCAGGCAAAAGACGGCAGCGCGCCGGTACCGGTCCACGAGATCCCGCCGGGGGATGCTTCCGAGGAAGCTGACCCGATCCGTCAGACCGAGGTCGTCTCTCAGGCGTTCCCACGCGCGCCGGCATGGACCCTCCCCGACGATCCACGCCTGGAACGGGACGCTCGCGTCCCGCAGGAGAGCATAGGCGTTGAGGAGGACACCGAGGTTCTTCCGCGGATACATGTGCGCCACGGTCAGGACCGCGGGAGGGCCCGCCTGGGCCTCGGAAGGCGGTGGGTTTGTCGCCGCCCACACCCGGAGGTCAATCAGCTCCGGAACGATGACGATCCTGGAGGCCGGGACGGCGTAGGCCTGGACGATCCGCTCCCGGGAATAGCGGCTGGTGGCCACCACGACGTCGGCGCGCTGGACGGCCAGCTTTTCCAGGGCCGCCTGAAGGCACAGCGCCGCGCGTACCGCGCCGCGCTCGTTCGTGAGTTCGTCGGCGATGACGCCCTTGATGCTGGCGATGTAGGGGGCGGTCTTCCTCCGGCCGTAGTGAAAGCCGTCAAGGTCGAAGCCGAGGACCCAGTCACATCGGCCGGCCCGGAGTCGGGGTGCCACCAGGATGTTGAAGAGCATCCGCTTGACCGTGAAGCTGGGTGACCACCAGGCCGGGGCAACCATCTGCACCCGGATGTTCCGCTCCTGGAGCGACCGGGCGAGCTGGCTGATGCCAACGTACGTCCCGCTGCCCTCTGCCACGGAAAGCGGGGTGGACGTCACGAAGGCCACTCGCGCGGGCCCCCGGAGGAGCAGGTCCGGATACTGCCCGAAGTCTAGTGAGGAGGCACTGGGCATGTTTGGCCGGAGATGGATGGGTTCGGGGAGCTGTCCCGGAAGAGCCGGCGCGCTCTCCGGCGCGCTGGCGGGGCTCGCAGCGCCCCATGGAAAGGTCGGTGGACGCTAATATGCGAACCCTGAAAGTGTCAAGCGAAAAGGCCATGCTGGAGCGAGCGGTTCAACTCCTACATTGCCTAAACCTCCAAGTTTTCATCGGGTTCCAACCTCCCGTGGGTTCGGGTCGTTGGGAGCCCCATCCTCATCATCCCTGTGATCTTCGTGAAGGGATCGTGGCCCTATGGCAAATGCCGCATCCCGTGCTTCCAATGCGACTTTTTTGGTCGGATCGGAAAAAATTCCCGGGCGGTGGTGCCGGCCATGATTTGCCTCCGTTTTTCGAAAAACCATGCGATTTCAAATAGATAGCGAGATACAGGTCAAAATGTTGTCCACCAGACACCGTTGGCACACCAACTGCAACGTCGAATCTTTGAGAAACCAAGACGCATGAAAAAGCAGAGCCTTGAAGGGTCGCACCTCTTGGAAACCTTGGAAACGATGATGAAGCCGCTCGGGTCACGCCAGCTTATCGCCGGAACGGTCCGTGTCAATCTGAAACCGGACCGTTCCGAATTGGTGGGCCACTGTCCTACATGCAGCTCCCGCCTCAGTGTGGAGATTCGCACCGACGGCACCTTCGGGAACCTGGTGGCCTGTATGCGCTGCAAAGAGATCTATCGCGTCGAGCTGGACGAGGCCCCTGTCCCCTCGGGAGGGCCCCCCCGTGGTTTTGGGGTCTCCTATGCGGTGGATGGGGAGTGGGAGGCCTCTTCGATCATGGAGTACCTCTTCGACAACGTGGGACCCGTCAACCCCGTCGCCGACGGGTTTGTGTGCCAGCCGGACGAGTACCACACGGACTTCCCGACCATCACGGTCAACGAGCAGGGCCGGACGGTCCGCTTCGGCCTGTTTGGGAACTACTCGGAGCGCGAGGCGGGCGCCATCATCAATCAGGTGGTCTCGGAATTCGGGAGCAAGTTTCACATCGACCTGCATCCGCTGGTCTTCGAGCGGTGGGAGTATCGGGACGAGACCAAGGGCTTCGCCCTGGTCGAGCGGCGGCCCCTCGGAACCCTCTTGCGGGATCGGATCAAGCGCCAGGCACGAGCATAATCCGCAATGAACCACCGGTGAAAACACTAACGGGGCACCCTCGGGTGCCCCGTTAGTGTTTTTTCGGGCGGACGTTGCGACCGATCCTCCACCCGATCCAGCCCCCCTCATACTATCTGGACATTAGTCAGCTCCGGTGACGGCCCGGGGGTTCCCTGCGCCTGCGGGGACTGCGTCGCCGGCGCTCCCGAGGTCACCGGTCCCCCTCCCCGGGTGCCCCCCCGGAAGACAGGAGGCCCCGCTCCCGCAGCGGCGTCCCCACCACCTCGACGAACTGTTTCAAGATCCTGGCGGTGAGCCCCCAGACGGTGTCGCCGTCGTAGTCGGTGAAGAACACGCTGACCGGGCGGCCATCCCGTTCCCAGATCTCTTCCCGGAACGGCGCCCCGCAGAGCAGCGTCGCAATCGGCAAGTGAATCAGTCGTTCGATCTCGAAGGGATCCAGGCGGTAGGCGTACGGGTGGGGAACGAAGCCCACGAACGGTCGGACCACATGCCGGGAGGTCACCGTGGCCGTATCGTCCAGTGTCCCGACGATCTCCACGTCCTTCGGCTGGAGTCCGATCTCCTCATGGGCCTCACGCAGCGCGGTGCCCAACAGGTCCCCGTCGGCCTCTTCGAAGCCGCCGCCGGGAAAACTGATCTCCCCCTTGTGGGTCGGGACGAGGTCCGTGCGCTTGGTGAGGACGAGATGGGGACCTGCCTCGTCTTGGTACAGGGGCAGGAGCACCGCCGCCTGCCGGAACCCCGGACGGTCCGCCCGGCGAGCGGTTCGCTGGCGGAGGATCTCGGCGATGCCGTCCCGCAGACTCCCGGGCACTTCCCCCGCAGGCCCGGCACCGCCCCGGAGTCGCCCGCCTGCCTTCGGCTTCCCGCCCCGTTCCCGTGACACCGCGTCCGCCCTCACGCCAGCAGGTCGCGTCGCATGTTCTCGAACTCCTCCCGGCTGATCTCGCCCCGGGCGTAGCGCCGCTTCTCCTGCGCCAGAGACAGCAAGAGGGACTTCGGTGTCCCCCGAAGCCCCTCCGTCGCGGCGGCTGGAGCGGGTAGCGGGGATCGAACCCGCATCCCAGGCTTGGGAAGCCTGTGCCCTACCATTGGACGATACCCGCGTGCGTCGTCGTTTTCCTACCAGATTGCCCGCGAGCTGTCAACAGAAACAGCACCCCCTCCACTTTCATCTGCGGACGTGGTCGCACACCCGGGCCAGCACGCAACTCCTGCACAGGGGCCGCTGGGCCTTGCAGACCTGGCGTCCGTGCCGGACCAGATGGACGTGCAGCGCGTAACGATCGCCCGGCGGGATGCGGGGCTCCAGGGATTCCTGCGCCTTCTCCGGGGTGAATCGGCCGTTCAGCAGCCCCAGCCGCCGCGTGACCCGAAAGACGTGCGTATCCACCGGGAAGGCCGGCCGGCCCATGCCGAACAGCAGGACGCAGGCGATCGTCTTGCTGCCGACCCCCTTGAAGCGGGCGAGGTAGGCCTTCACCTCCTCGTCCGAGAGATCGCGCAGGAAACTGAGGTCGAAGTGGCCCTGGTCCGCCCAGATCTCCTCCAGCAGCGCCTTGATCCGGACCGCCTTGATGTTGGCCAGGCCGCCCGATCGGATGGCGGCGATCAGTTGCCGCAGGGGGACCCGGTGCACGTCCTCCCACTCCGGGAAGCGCTGCCGCAAGGTCGCATAGGCCCGGTCACTGTTCACGTCGCTGGTACTCTGGGAGAGGACCGTGTGGATCAGGGCATCCAGCGGATTGTCGCGGCGGCGTGGCGGCCGGGTCGGACCGTAGGCCTGTCCGAGGAGCGCGGCGATGCGGATCAGTTTGGCTGCGGGTCGCATGATGCCCCCGGATGGAAAAGCGCGGGCTACGCTAGCCAACCCGCGAGGGAAAGTCAACGCGAAAATCGGGCTGCCGAGCGCGCGATCCCGGGGGCCCGCACGGCCTGTGCGATACGTCCCCTTTACTTCGCGGGATCAGGCGTGTATAGTTTTCACGAGGACGCGGACACACAAGGAGACGAAGGATGCGCATGCGACTGTTCGTGCTCGCGGGGCTGTTCCTGGCCTTGGCCGTTCCCCCCCCATTCGTTGCGGCGGGGGCGCCTCGCCCGGCTCCGCTGATGATCCTGGCCCTGGGCAACACCGGATATCTCAATCCCACCGACATCCAGGCCGCGACGGGCGCCGTGCTCAAGCAGGGTCTGGAGACATTCGAACTCAAGGACTTCGCCGTGATCGTGCTGGCGAACATGGCCTTCGCCGCGTTGCCCGGGCCGGTCCAGCAGGGCCTGGCGCAGTACGTGAACGACGGCGGGGCGGTCCTGATCACCGGGGGTGCCCAGTCCTTCGGCAGCGGCGGGTACCAGGCGGTGGCCTCCATCCTGCCGTTCCAGATCCGGGCCACCAGCGATTGGCGATTCACGCCGTTCCGGCCGCCGGTGCCCCTGCAGCCCGGCCATCCGATCCTGGCGGGCGTCACCTTCATTCCCGTCGGAACCCTGAATGACATGAATCCGCGTCCAGGCGCCACGGAGATCTTGCAGGCGGCCGGTGGCGGATCCGCCGCGGGCCGCACCGCGGGCACCGGTGGCGGATCCTATCCGTATCCATTGCTTGCCGAGGTGGGCTCGGGTGCGGGCCGCGTCCTCGGGATCGCCTTCGACTTGAACGACTTCGCCGGCATGCGGGACCGCGACCTCTTCGTGCGAAACGCCATCACCTATCTCCTGCGGGCATCGCGGATGGGACCGGCCCGATGAGTGATGGGAGGCTCGCCCACGGTGATCGGCGAGTGCCTGTGCGGACCGTGCGGCATCGACGGCACGGTGGCTTGACTCCTCTCGTGAGACCTCCTATCCTACCGTCCGATGCTCCTCGGATCCGCCTCGGGTGGCTCGTGAACGTTGACGCCGCAGCGTGAGGAGGGCGGAGCGATGCAGATCACCAAGGAGATGAAGATCGAGGAGGTCGTCCAGCAGTTCCCGGAAACGATCCAGGTCTTCAGCCGGTTCGGTGTGGGCTGCCTGGGGTGTTCCGCGGCCCAATACGACAACGTGGAACAGGGCGCGGCCATCCACGGACTGGACACCGAACAGCTCCTGCAGGAGCTGAACGCCTGCATCGCCGCCCGCGCCTAGTACTTGATTTCACCTGATACGGATTTATGAAATCAAGCACTAGCGCGGCCTGCACTCGGATCGGGGGCGGGAATGTTCGACACCCTCCGGCGTGATATTCGGGCGGTCTTCGAACGCGACCCCGCTGCCCGCAGCCTGCCCGAAGTCCTGTGCTGCTACCCCGGCCTGCACGCCATCTGGTTGCATCGCCTGGCCCACCGGTGCTGGACCCATCGTCTGAAGTTCCTCGGCCGGCTCCTCTCCCACCTGGGCCGCTTCCTCACCGGGATCGAGATCCATCCCGGGGCCCGCCTGGGACCTGGCCTGTTCATCGACCACGGGATGGGCATCGTCATCGGCGAGACGTCGGAGATCGGGGAGAACGTCACGATCTACCAGGGGGTCACCCTGGGCGGCACCAGCCTGGAGAAGGTCAAACGTCACCCCACCATCGGGAACAACGTCGTGATCGGCTCGGGGGCGAAGGTGTTGGGCCCCTTCAGCGTGGGGGAGAACAGCCGGATCGGGTCAGGCTCCGTGGTGGTGAAGGAGGTCCCGGCCAACTCCGTCGTGGTCGGCGTCCCCGGCCGGGTGACGCACCGGGACGGCAAGAAGGTGGAGCATGGCATCGACCTCAACATGACCGACCTGCCCGATCCGGTGGCCAAGGCCATCCAGTCTCTGATGGATCGCGTCGGCGAATTGGAGCGCACGCTCGCCGAACTCAAGAGCCTCCTGCCCCCCGCCCCGGAGGCTGCTCCGGACCAGCCAGTCGCGAGCGAGTGGGAAGCCGAAGTCCCGCCGAGCGACCGCACCCGTCGTGATCCCAGTAAACTGGGAACGGCCGGCCGTCGGATGTCCCAAGACTGAATACTGGGGAGACGAACTTACGTCGAGGTGGGCGCCGACTCGGTCGGGTCCAGGGGATTGATCACCAGCCCGCTGAGAACCTTGGGATAGAAGAAGGTCGACTTCTGGGGCATCCGCTCGCCGGCCATGGCCACGGCCTGCACCTGCTCCACGCGCGGGGGATTCTGGAACAGCGCCAGGTGGGTCTCGCCCGAGGCCACCGCCTCCAGGGCGGCCGCCTCGTCCCGGGTGTAGCGGATGCTGTCATCCGCCTCGCCCGTGGGCTGGATGCCCAGGATCTGCTCGATCACCACCTGATGCAGGATCGCCACGTCCAGGCGCGCGTACTCCGGCGAGTGCCCGGCCGCCACGAGGCTGCGGAACACAGCCTCGTCCCCCAGCTCCAGCACGAGCACTTCCTGGCCCCCCGCGTAGAGGCCGAAGAGGACGGCGTCGCGGCGCCGCCGGTGCAGGTCCGCCAGGACGATGCGCAGCGACATCACCGGATTGTCGGGATCCAGCGGGACCGCCTCGACCCGGAAATAGCGTCCCAGGGCCTGGCGCAAGGCCTCCCTCGCCAGCACCGGGCGCTGCCGGATCACCCGGTGGGTCGGCAGGATGACGAGCCCCGGATCCCCGACGCTCACCAGGTACATGAGGACGAAATTGTCGAGGCGGCGCCGCTGCACCTCGGGCGGCGCGCTGTCCCGTGCCCGGCGCTCGTCCCGGAAATTCAGGGCGGTCTCGTAGCGGTGATGGCCATCCGCGATGATCACCGGCCGGTCCCGGAAGGCGCGCGCCAGCCCCGCCAGCGCGGCGGGGTCGCGCAGGATCCACAGCCGGTGGCGGATGCCGTCCTCGTCGAGGAGCTGGACCTGCGGGTCCGCCTCCGTGCACCGGTCGAGAATGGCGCGGACCGGCTGGTCCTGGCCCGGGTAGAAGCTGAAGACGGGATCCAGGTTCGCCGGGCAGGCGCGCATCAGGCGCAACCGGTCTTCCCGATACTTGGCAAAGGTGCGTTCGTGGGGGAAGACGATCTTCTCGTCGTAGGCTGCCAGGCGGACCAGCGCCATGAAGCCCCGCCGCCGGATCCGATGCCCCTCGCCCAGCGAGAATTCCTGCTCGGCGACATAGATCCCGGGTTCGGGGTCGCGGGTGAGGATCCCCTCGGCCCGCCAGGCGGCGAACGTCCGCGCGGCCCGCTCGTACCGGTCCTCCCCCGGGGTGCCCTCCTCGCCTTCCTTCGCCAGGATCAACCGGACCACGTTGTGGGGGTGCCGGGCGTGATAACGCTCCTGCGCCTCCGGGGAGATGACGTCGTAAGGCGGCGCCACCACGAGCTTCAGGTCGGGCACGAACTGCGGGTTGTAGCGCAGGGCTCGGAACGGGACGATCTCGGCCATGCATGTCTCCCGGGGAAATAAAAAAGGTCACGCTGCCTGCGTAACCTTGGGTCTCGACGCGGCCGGATCAACCGGGGAAGACCAACCGGCCGCCCCCATTGCCGGGACGAACCTACTCGGGCCCCTGCGGCGTGTCAAGGGAAAAGGCCGCTCCGGGGGCCCGCCGTCCGTCCCGTTGATGGTGGGCCTCCTGGGTGGGCTGGCGCTGTTCAGCGGCTGTGGCGGGCCGACCCTTCGCCCGGCGACTTCCGTCGGAACCGGTGCCATCGTGCAGGAGGCGCCGGGCCTGCGGATTTCCGTGGAGGCCGAGGGCTGGCACGGCCGCCCCCGCAGCCTCCCGGATCACGTCCTTCCTTTCCTGGTCCAGCTCAAGAACACCGGCAGCGCCCAGGTGACCATCCAGCGAACTGACTTCGTGCTGCTGGATGACTCCAACCGCCAGTACGTTCCCCTGGCGCCGAGCGAGGTGGTCACGCTGCTGGGGGGTCGGGCCTCGGGCGTGGGCGTGTCGCCATCCGTGGGGGTCTCGGGCTCCACGGCCGGCTCGACCGTGTTCGGGGTCGGGCTGGGGATCTCTCTAGGCGGCTCGGGCACCGACACCCGGGACGTCATCCCGCAGGCGCTGCCGGAGGGTCCCCTGCTCGCGGGGGCGGAGATCAAGGGCTTCGTCTACTTTCCGCGCCCCGCCGTCGGCTACAAGAGCCTTCGCCTTGTCGTGGCGCCCCGGGACCTTCCGGGCCAGCCCCGCCTGGATTTCGAATTCCGCCGGGCAGATTCGTAGCCAGCAAAGGCCCTCGGGGAGATCATCTCCGGTTCGACTCGAACCCGAAAGTGTCCGACGCGCCGCAACCGAAGTCACCCCAGAGGAGGATCGCATGTCAATTCAGACGAAGTACCTGTTCTCCGCCGCCATGGACGTGGAGCCCGGGAAGGAGGCGCTCTTCAACGAGGTGTACGACACGGAGCACGTTCCCCTGCTGCTGGAGGTCCCCGGCGTCATCTCCGTCGCCCGCTTCAAGACGCAGGAACTCACCATGATCATCGGGGGGGAGCGTAAGACCATCGTGGTCGAGAAGGAACCGAAGTACAACGCCCTCTACGAGATCGAGCGGCCCGAGGTGCTGGTGAGCGACGCCTGGGCCAAGGCCGTGGACCAGGGCCGCTGGCCGGGTCAGGTGCGCCCCTTCACCAAGAACCGCCGCCACGTCCTGTACCGCCGTCTCGGTCAGTGAAGGCGGAGATTCGGTACCGGAAAATTATCCGGCGAAAGCCTCGATAAGGCGAAGGAGGCTCGGAGATTCCTTGGTCCCGTCTGGTATCGATGTGTGCTCCCTACCACCGTCTCCCCCGTCTTCCACTCCCCTTTTCAGAATGCTCTCTCCTCTCTGAACCGCTTGCCTTTTCCCTTGCGCCACGTTATCTGATACGGCATCATATTGGTCGGCATTCTCCAGTATACAAACGGTGACCGCGAAAGGAGCAGCAATGGCAGGAAAGTCACGAGGCAAAGGCTATACCGGCAGGATCCTCCTGGTGGATCTGACCACGCGGACCGTGGAGACGCGGACGCTGCCGGATGAACTGTACAAGAAGTACCTCATGGGCAGCGGCCTGGGTGCCCGCCTCCTCATGGACCTCGGCGATCCGACGGTGGATCCGTTCCACCCGCGCAATCCCCTGGTGATCGTCCCCGGCTTCTTCACCGGGACCACGATTCCGGGTGGGACCCGGACGTCCTTCGTCTCCCGCTCCCCCCTCACCGGGATCTGGGGCGAGGCCACCGTGGGGGGAACCTGGGGGGCCGAGTTCCGTTGTACCGGTCACGACGGCCTGGTGGTCCTGGGCGCGGCTTCCAGCCCGGTGTACCTCTGGATCAACGATGACCACGTCGAGATCCGCCCCGCCGAGCGGCTCTGGGGGAAGGACACCTACGAGGCCGGCGACCTTCTGCTGGAGGAGACCGACCCCAAGGCCAAGGTGGCCGCCATCGGCCAGGCCGGCGAGAACCTCGTCCGCATCGCGGCCGTGATGGTGGAGGGCCGCCACGCCCGCGCCGCGGGCCGCACGGGGATGGGCGCGGTGATGGGGGCGAAGAAGCTGAAGGCCATCGTGGTCCGGGGCACCCGCGGCGTCCCGGTCTATAACCCGGCCGGGTTGATGGGCTGGGCCCTCAAGAAGACCAACGAGGTCCCGGCCATGTTCGGGATGTTCACCGTGTACGGGACCTCGGGGAGCATCGAGACGCACGAGGAGCGCGGCGGCCTGCCCATCAAGAACTTCCAGGAGGGCCACTGGCGCGAGGGCGCCGCCCGGATCAGCGGCAAGACGATCCACGAACGGTACGCGGTGAAGTCCAGCTCCTGCTCCGGCTGCCCCATCCACTGCTGGCAGCACGTCACCATCGAGGACGGAAACGGCGTCCGGGAGAACGTGGGCCACAACCCCGAGTACGAGACGCTGGGCTCCTTCGGCGCCATGCTCCTGAACGACGACCTGCCCTCGGTCATCCGGGCCAACGAGCTGTGCAACCGCTACGGACTGGACACCATCTCCGCGGGCAACAGCATCGCCTTCGCCATCGAGGCATTCGAGCGCGGCCTGATCTCCGAGCGGGACACGGGCGGGCTAAAGCTCGCCTGGGGAGACGGCGAGGCCATCCTGGCCATGGTGGAGCAGGTGGCGTTCCGGAAGCACCTGGGCAACCTCTTGGCGGACGGTTCCCTGGCCGCCTCGCGGAAGATCGGGGGGGACGCCGAGAAGCTCACGATCACGGTCAAGGGCCTGGAATTCCCCATGCACGACCCGCGGGCTTTCTGGTCCATGGGGATCAACTACGCCACGGGGGCGCGAGGCGCCTGCCACCTGGAGGGGCTGCCCTTCATCGTGGAGACCGGTGTGCCCATGCCCGAGTTCGGCTACAACGCCAAGCTGAACCCGCGCATCACCGACGGCAAGGCCCTCCTGGCCGCCCGCATGCACAATCTCATGGCGATCTACAACGGGCTGGGCATGTGCAAGTTCTACGCGCGGGCCTTCAGCCCCACGCCGCTCACCGAAGCCCTGAACACTCTCACCGGCTGGAAGTGGACGTGGGAAGACCTGATGAAGGCCGGCGACCGGATCTTCACCCTGAAGCGGCTCTACAGCACCCGCCTGGGCGTGAGGCGGGAGGACGACCAGCTTCCCCACCGGATCCTCACCCAGGAGAAGCGGGGCAAGGAGATGCCCAACATCCCGCCCGAGGCGTTCCGGAAGATGATGGACGAGTACTACCAGATCCGGGGCTGGACGCCCGACGGCCTGCCGACGGCGGAGACGCTCTCGTCCCTGGATCTTTCCGAGCGGAAAGAGGTGGTCCTGGCGTGAACCGCAAGACCGTCGTGCTGAAGATTCCCCGGAGCTTCCTGCGCTACTACCGGCTCCCCTCGGATGTGGTGGAGGTAGTGGGTCCGGAGGACGCCACCATCCTGGACCTGATCCGGCTGGCGGAGCTGCCCGAGGTCGAGTTCGGCATCGCCGCCGTGAACGGCGAGCGCGAATACCTGAGCTACACGCCCAAGGACGGCCAGTTCGTCGAGCTGCATCCCATCATCATGGGCGGGTGACCACCCAGCCGGCGGCGGCATCGCAGCGATCAAGGGCCAGAGGAACACACCTCTGGCCCTTTTCTCTTGCCTTCTGGCCCCCATGCGCTACCCTCAACCGTGAAATGTAAAACGTGAAACGTGATGCCGGACCCGGTTTTCTTGTCATTCTCGGCTCTCGGCTCTCGGCTCTCGACTCTCAGACGGAGGAGACCATGATCCTGGA
>JACPAT010000082.1 GCA_016180655.1 Candidatus Methylomirabilota bacterium
GCGGGAACGGTGATAGAGTTTCGCCAGTAAGAAACGGGAGCCCGGGGTGCCGGGCTGAGAGGGTGGGGCGGTTCCCTCACCGACCGTTAGAACCTGACCCGGGTAATGCCGGCGTAGGGACTATCAGGAAAAACTCAACCGCCCTCGTGGCGGTTTTTTTGTTGTCCGGAAGGCAGGTGTCCCCGCCGGCCTGGCTCCGGACAAGAAACCAATTTGTCCGCTCCGTCTCTTTCCGACTGAGGAGTTCTCCATGGACATGCGAGCGGCGAGGTACCACGGGCCAGGAAAACCCCTGAGCCTCGAGACGCTTCCGCTCAGACCTCTCAAAGCCGGTGAGGCGCTGGTCCGGGTCAAGGCGGCGGGGATCTGCTACACGGACCTCCACTTCCTGAGCGGCGTGTTGGACCTGGGCATCCACCCGCTGACCCTGGGCCACGAGATTTCCGGGGAGGTCGCGGACCTCTCTGGCGCGGCCGCGGGCGTGGGGGTCGGGGACCGGGTGCTGGTCTACTACTATGCAACCTGCGGCCGCTGCCACTGGTGCCGTACGGATCGGGCGAATCTGTGCCCCCAGGTGGTGGCGGAGTACGGATTCACGGCCGATGGGGGCTATGCGGAATACGTCGTGGTTCCCGCCGCGAACCTGGTGAAGATCCCCGATAACCTCGACCTTGCCGAGGCGGCCACCCTGGGGTGCAGCGTCACCACGGCGATCCACGCGGCGCGGACGATCGCCGACCTGCGAGTCGGCGAAACGGCCGTGGTGTACGGGGTGGGCGGCGTGGGATTCGGGCTCATCCAGTTCTGCAAGCTGGCCGGGGCGCGCGTCATCGCGGTCAGTCGGTCACCCGAGAAACGGGCGAGGGCCTCCCAGCTCGGGGCGGATTCGGTGGTGGACGGAACGGCGGACGTAGCGGAAGCGATCCATGCCCTCACGGACGGGGAGGGCGCTGACGTCGTGTTCGAGTTGGTCGGCACCGAGGCCACGATGGCTCACGCGGTGAATGCCCTCCGGCGGCGTGGTCGCCTGGTCTTCATCGGGTACTCAAAAGATCTCTTCGTCGCCAGTCCGTTGCAGCTCGTCATTGGAGAGCTGACCGTCACGGCGTCCGTGGGGAACACCTTCGACGAGCTGCTCCAGGCGGTGGACCTGGCGGCGGCCGGGAAGATCAGGGCGGTCGTGGACAGAAACGTTTCCCTGGACCAGCTCCCCGCGACCCTGGAGGCCCTGCGGAATGGAGAGATCGTCGGACGGGCGGTGGTCACGTTCGACTGAGAGCCGAGAGCCGAGCGCCGAGCGGAAGGCGGCGGGCAGCAGGCAGCAGGAGAGCCGAGGGCCGAGAGGAAAGCGCCGAGCGCCGAGCACCGAGCGGAAAGCAGGGGGGCACAGGGGCGGAGGAGCAGAGGGGCAGGGGTGAAGGACGATGACCGAGCGAATCGCGGACCTGAGGGCAGCGGTTCTTGAGATGATCAAGGGCGGTCCTGACCAGCCGAGGGACGAGGCGGGGTTCAATGCCCTGGCGCTTCGCCTGTTCGCCTACCAGTTCCGGGCGAACGGGCCGTACCGGAAGTATTGCGAAAAGCGAGGGCGGACACCGGCCACGGTCCGGTCCTGGCTCGACATTCCTCCGGTTCCCATCGCCGCCTTCAAGGAACTCACCCTGACGTGCGAGCCGGTGGAACACGCTGTGGCGTGTTTCATTACCAGCGGGACGACGAATCCCGAGAAGCGCGGGCGGCATCACCACTTCACCCTGGAGGTGTACGACGCCTCCGCCACCACGTTCTTCAAGGCGAACGTCCTGCCTGACGTGGACCGGCTGCGCCTCCTGATTCTCGGCAGCCCGCCGGACCTGATGCCGAACTCCTCGCTGTCCCACTACCTCTGGCTGATGTGCTGCACGTTCGGGGCATCGGGAAGTTCGTTCTACATCGGCAAAGAGGGTCTGGAGGCCGATCGCTTGCTGGCGGACTTTCGCGCGGCTGAACAGGCGGGAGAGCCGGTCTGCCTCCTGGGGGCGAGCTTCGCCTTCGTCCACATCCTGGACCTGTGCGCGCAGCAGGGACTCCGCTTCCGCCTGCCAGCGGGCAGCCGGGTGATGGACACCGGCGGGTTCAAGGGGCGGTCGCGCGAGGTCCCCCAGGACGCCCTGTATGGCCTGATCGGCGAGCATCTCGGCGTTGCTGCCGACCGGTGCGTCAACATGTACGGGATGACCGAGTTGAGCATGCAGTGCTATGACTCGCCGCTGCGGCGCGCCCGCCTGGGGCGCCAGGAGATGCACATAATGGAGGCGCCTCCCTGGGCCCGGACGATCATCCTGGATCCGGAGACGCTGGCCGTCGCCCCCGAGGGGGAGCAGGGGATCATCTGCCACTACGACCTGGCCAACTGTTCCTCGGTCGTGGGCATTCTGACCGAGGACCTGGGCGTTGCGACACGCGAAGGCTTCCGATTCCTGGGGCGGGTGAAAGGGGCAGAGTCCCGCGGCTGCTCTGTCTCGGTGGACGAGATGCTGGCCGCGGCGGGAAAGACACCCCCATGACCCAGCCTGACGACAGCCCGAGATTCCTGCCGCCAGAGGTTGAGGCCGAGGCGAGCGGCGGCCAGGTGTCTCCCGTCCTGGCGGCCAAGGTCGCGGCGCACATCTGGGCCGCGCGAAAGGCGTACCTGGCCCGGCTCCCCGTGGCGGAGATCGTGGAGATCCTCGACCGGGCCATCGGCCTCTGGCTGGAGGAAGGATCCCCCTGGCTGGACGCGGCCAGCCGCCGCATCGCGGCCGCCACGCCGTACAGCGAAGCGATGGTCCGCCTGGGCATCACGCGGCTGCTCGAGGGCTGCCGCAAGGATGCCCTGCTGGCCCTGCTGGAGGCGGAACTGGGCGACCCGGCCGTCCTGGATGCGTTTCGCCCGCGGCCCGGAACCCGCGGATCGCACCGCGCGCTGGGCCCGGCCGTCACGACCCACATTTTCTCCGGAAACGTCCCGGGCCTTCCGGCGATCAGCCTGATCCACGGGCTCCTGGTCAAATCCGCGTGCCTCGGCAAGCCGGCCTCTGAGGAGCCGGCCTTCCCCGCGCTCTTTGCCCGATCGGTGGCCGCGGTGGATCCCAAGCTGGCCGCATGCGTGGCCATCCTGCCCTGGACCGGCGGCGACGCCGCGGTGGGGGCGGCGGCCTTCGCCGCCTCGGAGGCGGTCATCGCCCACGGGAGTGATGTCGCGATCGAGAGCATCCGGGCGCGGGTGCCGTCCGGCGTCCGATTCGTTGGGCACGGCCATCGAGTCAGCTTGGCCGTCATCGGGCGCGAGGCCCTGGATCCTGCTTCGGTGGAATCCCTGGCGGCGCGGCTCGCCTACGATGTCTCGCTCTTCGACCAGCAGGGATGCGTCTCGCCCCACGGAGTGTACGTGGAGCGGGGCGGGGCCGTCGCGCCGCAGGAGTTCGCCGAGA
>JACPAT010000249.1:0-28245 GCA_016180655.1 Candidatus Methylomirabilota bacterium
AATCTTTCTTATAAGGATTCGTCCTGGAGGTTCCGATGAACCTATTCGAGGCCGGGGCGATCCTTCAGCCCAACACCGGCCCGGACGGGACGCGTGCGGTGCTCGAGCTGGCGTCCGAGGCGGGGATCGGCCTCTTGGTGAACCGGCCCCTGAATGCGTTCGCCGGCGGCCGGCTGGTCCGGCTGGCGGACGTTCGCGTGGAGGGGGAACCCACCGGGGCATGGCCGGACGAGTCGCTCCGGCAGGTGGCCGCCCTGGAGGAGGAATACCGCACCCGGATCGCATCCCGCCTGCAGGCGCCGCAGGGTGGGACGCCTCCAGCCGACTGGTTCCGGTGGGCCGACCAGCTTTCCGCGGTGCGGGGCCACCTGCAGGGACTGGATCACTGGCGGCAGATCGAGGAACAGATGATCGCGCCGATGGTGGCCCAGCTCGTTCGCATGCTGGACGGGAGGCTGACCGGCCCGATGGCGGGGATCTGGCAGGGCTGGCGGGATCGCTACCTCCCCGCGCTGGATTCGCTCCTCCAGGCCTTCCGCGGGCAGGCGGCCCGCCAGGGCCAGGCGGTGAGCGACGCGGTGGCCGCGGCCCTCAGCCCGCACCTGCCGCTCCTCCGCGCCGGCGAGAGCCTGTCGCGGAAGGCACTCTGGGTCCTGGCCAGCACACCCGGCGTGAGCTGTGTGCTCCTGGGGATGCGGCACCCGGCCTACGTGAAGGACGGCATGACCATCCTGGCCTGGCCGCCGCTCCAGGACGTGCGCCCGATCTACGAGGCCATGCGCCAGGTGCGGGTGGGTCGAGACTTGGTGGCGCAATGATGCCCGTACAGCCGAAGCCGGCCGCCTCGGTGGTCCTCGTGCGAGTTGGATCCGAGGAGCCGGTGGAGGTCTACCTGATCCGCCGGAACCGGGGCATGCGCTTCCTGGGCGGTTTCTACGCCTTCCCGGGAGGCAAGGTGGACGGGGCCGACCTGGCCCCGGACGCCCTGGCGCGCTGTCGCGGGATCACCCCGCAGACGGCCGAGGCGGGATCTTCGACCTGGGACGGTCTGCCCGCGATCGCCTTCTGGATGACCGCGATCCGGGAGCTTTTCGAGGAGACGGGGATCCTGATGGGGTGCGACTCGGCGGGCGCCCCCATTGACCTCTCCAGCGCCGCGGTCGCCGCCCGGGTGGAAGGCTGGCGGCGAGCCCTCGTGGAGAAGAAGAGCGCGCTGACACCGCTGCTCGCCGGCGCGGGCTGGTTCTACGATCTCCGGCTGCTCCGGTACCTGTCGCACTTCATCACACCGGCCGCAAGCCCGATCCGATTCACGGCTCGCTTCTTCCTCGCGCCGCTCCCCCCGGGGCAGGCGCCGCGCCTGATCCTGGAGGAGACCTCCGAGGGGTTCTGGATCGGGGCGGGCGAGGGGTATCGCCGGTTCCAGGCGGGGGAGCTGGCCATGGCCGAGCCGGCGGAGTATGCTCTGGGCTACCTGGCCCAGTTCGATGCCTGCGAGGCCCTCTGGCAGGCGCACGCCGATGGCCGGCACAAGTTCCACGGGATCGTGGACCGGATCGAGTTCTACGGCGAAGGGTATGACTGGGCCACGGGGACCTGGAAGTTCAACAAACCCCCCTGGCATCCATAGGCGCGCGGTGGGATCCCAAGCCATGTGGGCGGCCGCCCGCCGGCCGGCAGGTGTGGATCTCTTTCAGAGGAGAGGCGATCATGGCCAAGCGATCCGTGCGGCGACGTTCCCAGCGAAAGAGCAGACCCACCCGCGTCACGGCCCGGCGGAAGGGAAGGACGGCCAAAGCCACTGCGCAGCCCAAGTCTGGGCCGCCGAGGGCCACGGCCCAGGGGAAGTCTGGGCCGCCGAGGGAAGCCGCGTTCCGCCTGACCTATGCCACCATGTTCGATCCCCCGGCCCTGATGCACGACAACTTCGAGAAGGCGCTGGGCATCGTGAAGGCCGGCCTGGGCCGGGAATACTCCATGTGGATCGGCGGGAAGGACCGCGGCGCCGCCGAAAGGTTCGAGGACCGGAGTCCGATCAACACCACCTGGCTGCTCGGCACGTTCCCGAAGGGGACGGCGGCGGACGTCGCCGTCGCCCTGGATGCGGCCCGGGCCGCCTTCCCCGCCTGGAGCCGACTGCGGTGGCAGGAGCGCGTCCGTCTCCTCCGCAAGGTCGTCGCCCTCCTTGAGAAGCGCGTCTACGAGATCGCGGCGGCCATGGCGCTGGAGGTGGGGAAGAACCGGATGGAGGCCCTGGGGGATGTGCAGGAGACGGCCGACCTGATGGCCTACTACTGCGATGTCATGGAGCGGAACGAGGGCTTCATTCGCCCCCAGGGGCGGGATCCGCTGAAGGGCTACACGGCCACGAACGTGAGCGTCCTTCGCCCCTACGGGGTGTGGGCCGTGATCTCGCCCTTCAACTTCCCGGTGGCGCTGTCGGGCGGCCCCACGGGCGCTTCCCTGGTGGCGGGGAACACGGTCGTCTTCAAGCCGGCCACCGACACCCCGTGGGCGGGCGCGCTCCTCACCCAGTGCTTCCGCGACGCCGGACTTCCGGAGGGCGTCTTCAACTACGTCACGGGGTCCGGCGCCACCGTGGGAGAGGCGCTGATCAGAAACCCCGGGGTGGACGGGATCACCTTCACCGGGTCCTTCGAGGTGGGGATGCACATCTACCGGACCTTCGCCGGGGGCCGGCACCCGCGACCCTGCGTCGCCGAGATGGGCGGCAAGAACGCGGCCATCGTCTCGCGGGGGGCGGATTTGGACCGGGCGGCCATCGGCATCCTGCGGTCGGCCTTCGGACTGCAGGGCCAGAAATGCTCGGCCTGCTCGCGGATCTTCGTCGAGAAACCGGTGAAGGAGGCCCTCGTCAAGCAACTGGTGGACCTGACGAGCAAGATCACGGTCGGCGACCCGACGCACCGAGAGCACTGGATGGGGCCGGTCATCAACCGGAAGGCCTTCGACGACTACCGGGGATACGTGGAGGAGTTGGGCCGGGTCGGCGTGATCCTCACCGGCGGCAAGCAGTTGACCGAGGACAACCTGGTCCAGGGCTACTTCTGCGCCCCGACGCTGGTGGACGGCGTCCCGCCGGAACACCGCCTCTGGAAGCAGGAGATGTTCCTGCCCATCGCCATGGTCTCCGCGGTGGAATCCTTGGACGAGGCGATGCAGCGGGCCAACACCGTGGACTATGGCCTCACGGCCGGATTCTACGGGTCAAAGAAGGAGGCGGCCTGGTTCTTCGAGCACATCCAGGTGGGTGTGGCCTATGCGAATCGGCCCCAGGGGGCGACCACCGGAGCCTGGCCGGGGTATCAGCCCTTCGGGGGCTGGAAGGGGTCCGGGTCCACGGGGAAGTCGGGCGGCGGCCCCTACTACGTGCAGCAGTACATGCACGAGCAGAGCCAGACGCTGATCGGGTGAGCCTGCGCTCGGCGCCCGCCTGCCCCGCCTGCCGAGTCAGCGCGGGCAGGCAGAGCGGAGCGGTGGGCAGGTGTTTTGCCGTTGAACTGCACTGTTCGGAATGAGCCCGGCGCACTGTTGCTCATGCCGTGCTGGTGTGGAAAACGTCCGGCGTGGTCGAGGGCGAGGCTATTTCGAGACCGACTCCTTCAGGCCCTTCCCGAGGTTCTGAAGATCCTCTGCCATCCCCCGAAGGGTTGCACAGCCGCCGAAGGCGATGGCCAGCATGAGCCCTACGACTCCAAAGATGAGCCTTCTCATGGTGCAACCCCCACAGACGTTTCGGAAGAGGATCCCCCCTTCTCTCCGCCCGACTTCTTCGGCGAAGACTTGTCCTGGGATTCAGAGGTTCCCTTCTTGCTGGAGCCCCCACTTTCCTCGCCCTTCCTGATGAGGTAGCCGCCCGTCCCGGCCGCGCCCACCAAGAAGAGGGTGCAGCTCGAAGACAGGAAAAGAAAAGCCAAGGAAAGGGCCGCCACCAATCGTCGGATCATCGCTCCCTCCGAACTTATCTGGCGCGTCTTCTCTCGTCCTCCAGGCCATGGCAAGATCCGCAGGTCTCGATCCTGCGATCGCGCATCTCTTGATGCCAGCCAGGTCCCTGTCTCTCCCAGGGCCATACGAAGGCCACTACCTGGCCGGACCGTAGCAGTCCGGGCAGTATTGTCAAGCTGGAATTGGCCGAGCCGGCCCGGAGCGACCTTGAGTGACTCTTCTCGAGGAAAAGCGGACCCGTCGGCTCTCGCCGTGCGGGTTGGACGTCAGGTGAGTTCCCCACGAAGGACGGTGACGGCCTGGCCGCCCAGGTACACCCGATTCCCGCTCAGGCGGACGCGCACGACGCCCCCACGGGCAGAGACCTGGTGGGCCACGCACTCATTCTTCTTCAGGCGCGTGCTCCAGAAGGGCCCGAGACAGCAGTGGGCGGAACCCGTGACGGGATCCTCGTTGATGCCGGCCCGGGGCGCGAAGAACCGGGAGACGAAATCGAATCCTTGGGTGCTGGCACGGCTGGTCACCATGAATCCCCGGGCCGGAATTTCCCCCAGAAGAGCGAGGTCCGGCTTCAGGCTCCGCACGGTCTCCTCTGAGTCAACTTCCACGAGGTAATCGAATCGGTTCTTGCCCACGTACTTCGGCGTGACCCCCAATGCCCGGCCCAGGTTGGCTGGAGCCGTCACTTGCTCTTCCCGTTCGGCCGGGAAATCCAGCTCGATCCAGTCGCCCTTGCGCTCTGCCGTCAGGAGCCCGCTGCGCGTCGAAAAGCGCGCGGGCTCATCTCGTTTCAGGTAGCCGGCTTCCCACAGCACATGCGCGCTGGCCAGTGTCGCGTGGCCGCAGAGGTCCACCTCGACCGTGGGTGTGAACCAGCGCAGGTTGTAAGCGTCCGTTTGCCTATGCAGGAAGGCCGTCTCGGACAGGTTCATCTCCTGGGCGACATCCTGCATCCACCGGGCATCGCGGGGTTCCGGCAGGACGCACACCGCCGCCGGATTCCCCGCAAAGGGCTTGTCCGTGAAGGCATCCACCTGGAAGATTCTCAGTCCCATGACTTCTTCCTGCACGCGATCATTCCATCGCTATGATCGCAATTTCGAGATCACCTGGACGAGCCTTGTTCCCAGGCCTTCCACCGCCGCCTGCTGCTTCGGGTCCTTGAGGGAGCCGTCGGGATTGAAGGCCTCGGCGGCTTTCGGCACGGCGATCTGGTCGGGGAGCACGATGACCTTGATGTTCTGCAGGATCGCGCGGACGTGGACCATTCCACGCAGGCCACCGAGCCCCCCCGGGGATGCGCTCATCAGGCACGCCACCTTGCCGTCGAAACACGCCAGGGGCGCCTCGCCGGGAACGGGACGGGAGACCCAGTCAATCGTGTTCTTCAGGACACCGGTGATGGAGCTGTTGTACTCCGGCGCGGAGATCAACAGCCCATGGTGCGCCAGGAAGAGATCCTTGAGCTTCCGCCCATTCGCGGGCAGGCCGTCATGAGATTCCAGGTCCCCATCGAAGAGCGGGAGCGAGAAGTCCCGGAGATCGATCAGCGTGACCTCTCCGCCCGCCGCCCGGGCACCCGCGACGGCGATCTTCACCAGCCGCTTGTTATAGGAATCCGTGCGCGTGCTGCCGGCGAAGGCGAGGATCTTCGGAGTGATGGGCATGCGTTCTCCTTCGCTAGGGGTTCGAACTCTCCGGGAAGGTCGGAATGGCGACCATCTCATTCATCTGTGAAAGGGAGAGGAAATCTGGCCGCCAGGGAACCTTATCCCAAGAGCGCTACGCCGTCCACCCCTGACCTGTCAGGAGCCGCCAGGCGTTCTGGAAGGCGATGCGGGCCGCCGTCTCTGCGGAGAGGGAATCGAGCAGCTTCCGGGATTGGGCGATCTTCCTGGGGAAATCGTCGTACCGGTCGGGGGCGATGTCGCTGCCGACGGTGAAGCGGTTCGGGTGGGTCCCCAAGAGCTTTTGCCATTCGGGGCGAAGGCGTCCGTCGCTGAGCTGAGCGGTGTTGTGAATGAACCCGCTGCCGGGATAGGGCGCGCCCGGGGCAGACAAGGCGAGGTCGCAGAACAGGTTGGGATGCTGGGACAGGGTCCGGTTCAGATAGTCGGGGCCGTAGGCGGATTGCTTGGCAGGGTAGCGAACCTGTCCGGCGTGGCACCAGATCACCTTGGCGCCCGGGTACGCCTTCAGCATCTTCTCCAGAGGAGGAAGCAGTTCATCCTCGGGCTCATAATGGATCTGGAAAGCCAATTTGGTCTCGCTGCTCAGTTGGAAAAACGCATGCCCCCAGGGGCCATCAATAGGGATGCTGATGTCCCGCCAGAACTTGCGGTCCCGGTACTGTCGGGGCGAGGGGTAGTGACGGAATTCCAGCTCGCCCATGAGGAGGAAGTCCCCGCTGCGAACCTCCCGCTGGATCACCTCCAGGAACGGTCCCTCTTGCCGGAACCAGTGATCCGTCGTGCCGTCACATGTCGTGGGGACGAAGCGATCGGGATGCTCGTTCGCCAGGTCCAGAGAGAACCGGCTTCCACGCTTGGGGTCATTGAAGTTGGGCGCGAAACACACCAGCGCCACCCCGTTCTTGTCCATCTGTTCCACCATGTAGTCGGTGGGAACGTCGCGGCCATAGGTCGCCTCGGTGTCGATGATGGGAAGGACTCCCCGCCCCAGGAAAGACTTCACCCGTTCCTTCCAGCGGGCGATCCGGTCGGCCGCCGAGAGAGCCGCCGCCGCGTGCGCCGATTGTTCCGCCGTCGCCGAACCGCGGCCCAGGGCCAGCCACCCCGCCAGGGCCACCAACGACCTCAACACGCACCGCCGGTCCATCACGGTTCTTCCGAGCATTAGAGGGTGGTCATGTTTCCATCATTTACGGTTCGCCACCCTTAAGTTTTCCGATTGATTTTTCCAGGCGGATGACTCAGAGGTCAGCGATTACGGCTGAGGCCGGCCGCCAGATAGCCAGGCGTCTACGACGCTCCAGAGGAACACGGCCAGCAGGGCAAGCAATGCAGTCAGGGTTGCTCCGGGGTAGGGCAAGAGACCAGCCAGGATATCCTGAACTGAGACCAATCGCCCCAGGGCCCAGGTTGCCACACCGCCGGCAAAAAGGAAGGCGGCTCCTTTCCCCCACGCCCGCAAATAGAACTGTCCGAGCCCCGGGAAGATCCCGGACAGGATCAGAGCGATCCACTGGCGACGACTGCCACGCATGATCATTCTCTGCTCGTGTCTCCATGATCCCCGAGTGACTAGCTCGGGATCCCGCTTGGGTTCTTCGGGGCCGATCTATCGCCGAGGGTGATGTGGGGCGCCTCCTTTAAGGGCAAGGAGGCAGAATGGGTACCACGTCGGTTTTCGGATCAGGGGCTAGGCCCCTTGATCTGCTCCTGCATCATCCCCGAGATGGATCAACGTCGGCACGATCAGGATGGGGGTAGATTCGCCGCACCTGCATTTCCACGTCTATCAATACTTCAATGGAACGTCCCCACCCTACGGACGTCCCCCCTCTACGGAGGCTCCGGGCTCTGAAGAGGGTCCGACCTCCTTCGGATGGCAAGCTCTGCTTTAGTCTGCGCGGAGGTGGCGGCCGAAGTGGTCGAGCGTTCGGCGCCAGGCATCGTTAGCGGCGTCGCGGCGGTACGCATCAGGTCGCTCGTTATTGAAGAAAGCGTGGCCGGCTCCAGGATAGACGATCACCTCGGCCTCGCGTCCGCGCTTTCGCTGGCTCTCGGCGAAGGCCTTGGCTTCGGGCACGGAGAAGAATGGCTCCTCCTGGCCGAAGAAGAGCAGCCCCGGAGCGGTGATCTTGTCCAGCGGTGCCGCGCCCGCCGGCGGAAAGCCATAGAACGCGACGTAGGCGTCGGTCCCGGGCTGGGTGGCGGCGATGATGGTGAGCGCGCCACCCATGCAGAAGCCCACGACCCCCACGCGCGTCGCGCCCTCGGTCTCCCGGAGATACCGGACCGCGCCGGCGATCTCCTGGGCGGCCCTGGTCCAGTCCAGGCCCTTCATGAGGTGCTCGGCCTCTGCGGCCTCCACGGTGCTCTTGCCGTGGTACAAGTCTGGCGCGATGGCAAGATAGCCCTGGGCCGCGAAGCGCCCGGCGACATCCTTGATGTGGGGGACGAGCCCCCACCATTCCTGGAGCACGATGATCCCCGATCCCCCCTTGCCCGGCCGGGCGAGGTGTCCGGTGGCGCTCCCCGCCGCTGATAAGAACGTCACGCTAGTCGTTGTCGGCATGGCTCCCCCTATGTGTATGGGACGTGGGGACCCTTTTGGCTCTTTTCGACAATGGAAAGGCCGTCGAGGTGGCCAGACCGTATCACGACCCCGGTTGGTGTCAAGACGAAACCGGGTCCAGGAGGGCCGTGGGGCTCACCAAAGCCACTTGGCTACTTGTAGGTTGATTCGTCCTTTCGCCGGACCGCTACAATGATGATCCGTCCTGCCGTCTCCTCAATTTCGTAGAGAACCCGGTGATCCCGTCCCGCCCAAATGCGGAACTGATCCTCCCGACCAGCAACCTTATCGTAACCTCGTGGGCGCGGGTCCCCCTGGAGGTCCAGGATGGCTCGGGCCACCCGAAGAAAATCCTCGTCATCCAGTTCGAACAACTCACGTTTCGCGGAGCGTCGGAACCGGATCTTAAGCACGTTGCTTCTTGATGTGAGCGATGCGCCGTTCGATGGCAGCCAGACAGTCCTCGAGCGGCTCTCTTGCCCGCTTGAGGAAGATCTGGGCATCCGGGTCCTCGGCTGCCTTCTCGGCCAGATACCTTGCGGCCGCCTCCTCCAACACGTCGTTCAGGGGCCGATCCTGCTTGACCGCCAGGAGCTTCAAGGCCTTCAAAGTGCTGGCATCCATCGTCGTCGAGAACGCTTTTCGTGGCATAACTTTCTCACCTCCGAGGGTGAGAGTATCTTCAAGGAATCAAGAAGTCAAGATATATGCGTGTCGTGATAACTATCCTCGCCCATCTCGGGGACGTGATTCCGATGTTTCGGATACGCTGACTCGGCTCTCTTTTCTGGGGACGTTCCATTGAAGTATTGATAAAACTCGGAGCCGACAGTGTCCCTTCAAACGAACCGGACGGAGGCGGAGCCGAGGCGCTCGAAGGAGACGGCCACCGCATCTCCCCTCCGGACCCACTGAATCGGGGCTAACGACCCCGTGAGGATCAGGTCGCCCGCCCGGAGCCTCTGCCCTGCATCCGTGATCCGATTGGCCAGCCAGAGGAGGACCCGGAACGGGTCCCCCAGTGCCGCCGAGCCATTCGCCGTCGCGACTGCCGTCCCGTTGATCGCCACCGTGACCGGCTCGGCCGGCAGGTCCAGGGCATCCAGCGTGCCGCCCCCGGTGCCCACCACGACCGCCCCCGCGCAGGCGCTGTCGGCGATGGCCTCCGGTCCCGTCACCTTCCAGTCGCGGCAGCGACAGTCCACGACCTCGATGGTCGGCAGAACGCCGGCGACGGCCCGCCGGGCCACCTCGGCCGAGACCGGAGGCGGCGGGAGGTCCTCCGCCAGGCGGAACGCAATCTCGGCCTCCACGCCGGGCCGGATGAGGCACGCGCTTTCAAGGGATTGCCCATCCTCCAGCATGCGAGACGCCAGCAGGGGTCCGAAGGCCGGCTCGCGGACGCCGAGCTGCTCCCACACCGCCTTGCTCGTGAAAGCCACCTTCCACCCAGCCAGTCGATCCCCGCCGCGCAAGGCACGATCCAGGAGCCGCATCTGGACAGCATAGGCATCGCGATCGGTGAGCGTTGGGTCTACACTGCTCAACGGGGCGGCCCGCGCCCTCGCCTCCCAGAGTCGTTCCGCCAGCCGGTCCAGTCTCGCCGCGTCGGTCATCGTCGTGCCTCTCGTCCCGTGGGATGGTTCCCCATCACTCACTTTCCGCTGGTCCTCATTTTTTCTCCTCGATCCTCCCCACCCGCTTGATCGCGTCGGCCAGCATCTTGGCATCCTTGTCCCAGAACTTCTGGAACTCCGGCGCGTCGAGGTAGGCGACGGGGGTCTCGAGCTTGGTCATGGCCGACTTGAAATCCGGCTCCTGCACGGCCTGCCGCACGGTGTCCCGCAATTTCTTGAGGATGGGATCCGGCGTCCCGGTCGGGGCGAAGACCCCGGCCCAGATGTAGAACTCGATGTCGTAGCCCAGCTCCTTGAACGTCGGCAGGTCGGGAAGCGCGGCGACCCTCTTGCTCCCCCACCCGGCCAGCGGGCGGAGCTTCCCGGCCTTGATGTGGGGCAGGATCACGGCGGGGCCGGAGGCCAGGGTGTCCACGTGGCCCCCCAGGATGGCCGTGAGGGCCGGCCCCGCCCCACCGTACGGAACGTGCTTCAGCTTGATGCCGGCGGCGTGGCTGAGCATCTCCATGGCCATGTGCAGCGTCCCGTACACACCCGAGGAGGAATAGGAGATCTCGCCGGGTCGCTTCTTGGCATCCTCCACGAACTCCTTCACGCTCTTCCAGGGGCGATCGGCCCGCACCACGAGGATGGTGGGGTCGGCGGAGATGAGCGCGACGGGGGTGAGCTGGTCCATGGTATAGGCCGGCTTCCGGTCGAAGAGCTTGTCGGCCTCGGGGATGATGGAGATGCTGGAGAGCGCCATGAGCAGCGTATACCCGTCGGGCTTGCTGTTCGCCACGAAGGACATCCCCACGGCGCCGGCCGCGCCGGTCTTGTTCACCACGACGGCGGGGCTCTTCAGCACCTTCTCCATGGCCGCCGCGACGGGCCGGGCCATGAGATCGGCGACGCCGCCCGGCGGGAAGGGGGCCACCAGGCTGATCGGGCGCGTGGGGAATGGCTCCTGGGCGGAGGCGCCCGGCACCAGGGCGAGGTAAAGCAGCAGAAGCGTCGCGAGCAGACGGATCCTCATGGCTTTCCCTCCTCTCCGAGGCTGGGTTTCGACTCCAGGCCGAGGCGGCGCCGCCAGTCCAGGCCCCGGGTGAACACGGGCCGGAGGCTCAAGAGCAGGATGGCCAGCCCCAGCCCGAGCATGGTGGCGGCGATCGGCCGGGTCACGAAGACGGCATAGCTTCCGGAGGACAGGGCCAGCGACTGCCGGAGGCTCATCTCCAGCATGGGCGCCAGCACGAGCCCCAGGACGATGGGCGCGGTCTCGAACTCGAACTTGCGGAGCAGGTACCCGAGCACTCCCATGACGGCCATGATCCAGACGTCCACCACGCTCCCGTTCACGGCATAGACGCCCACGACGGAGAAGACCAGGATGGCCGGATAGAGGAACGGGTACGGGATCCGCAAGAGGTTCACGAAGATCCCAACCAGCGGCAGGTTCAGGATCAACAGCACGACGTTCCCCACGTACATGCTGGCGATGAACCCCCAGAACAGGTCCGGCTGCTGCATGATGAGGAGGGGACCCGGCGAGATGCCGTGCACCATCATGGCGGCCAGCATCACGGCGGGGATCGGTCCCGAGGGGACGCCCAGGGCCAGCATGGGGACGAAGGCCCCCGAGGTGGCCGAGTTGTTCGCCGACTCGGGCCCGGCGACTCCCTCCACGGCGCCGTGGCCGAAGCGCTCGGGGTGCCGGGACAGGCGGCGCTCCACCGCGTAGGAGACGAAGGAGGAGATGATGTGGGCGGAGCCCGGGATGATCCCGATCAGGAATCCGAGGACGGTCCCCCGCCCGATGGACCAGACGGAGTCCCGCCACTCCTGGCGCGAGGGCAGGAGTTCCCGCAGCCGCGGCTTCATGACCGCGGGGGGCGTGGATTGCCCAGCGGTGAGCAGGATCTCCGAGAGGCCGAAGAGGCCCACCGCCACCGGCACGACGCCGATCCCGTCCCCCAGCTCGACCAGGCCATAGTGGAACCGGAAGTAGCCGGTCATGGGGTCAATGCCGATCATCCCCAGGAGGAGCCCCAGGGCCGCCATGGCCAAGGCCTTCGGCACGGAGCCGCCGCTCATGTAGGCGAGCGCCAGGAGGCCCAGGAGGAGCAGGGCGACGTACTCGGGAGGTCCGAAGCGCAGGGCGAAGCTGGCCAGGGGAGGGGCCAGGAGCATGAGCCCCACCACACTCACCGTCCCGGCGAAATACGAACCGATGGCCGCGATGGCGAGGGCAGGTCCGGCCCGGCCCTTCCGCGTCATGGCGTAGCCGTCAATGCAGGTCATCACCGAGGCTGCCTCGCCGGGGATCCGCATCAGGATGGAGGTGGTGGAGCCCCCGTACATGGCGCCGTAGTAGATGCCGGCCAGGAGGACCATGGCCGTGGTGGCATTCAGGCCGAAGCTGGCTGGCAGGAGCAGGCTGATCCCCGCCAGCGGCCCCACCCCGGGCAGGATACCCACCAGGGTTCCGATGATGCAGCCGGCAAATGCGTAGATGAGGACGGAAGGCGAGAGGGCGATGGAAAAACCGAGGTAGAGATTCTGGAGCGTTTCGACCACTAGAACCTCCCTGGCCCGACGGGGAGCGGCACCCTGAGGAGGGTGCTGAAGAGGTAGAACGTCCCCAAGGAGAGTCCGAGTGCCGTCGCGACGACCACGACGGGTCGCTTCCGCTCCACCACCCAGAGGATGAAGCCCAGCAGGAGGATCACGGTCAGGCGATAGCCGATCCGCTCCATGGCCAGGGCCGTGAAGGCGCATCCGGCCAGGATGGCGAGGGCGTGCCTCTTCTCGGGCCATGCGAGCGAGCGGAGCGGCAGGGACCCCCCGCCGCCGAGCGCCACGAGGATCGCCATGGCCCCCAGCACGATCGCTAGGAGCATCGGCATGTACCCCGGCCCGGGGTTGTGGAAGTTACCCAGCGGGAGGACGCGCGTCTCCCACATCACGGCAAGTGAGAAGAGCAGGATCACGACGCCCGCAACGCGGTCTCTGGTCAGCATGGGCTTTCCTCCCGGCACGTCCATCTGCGGATTCCAGGTCCGGGAAGAGTCGGGTTCTCTGGGAAGGGCAAAGTTGAAGTGCGCCAGACGGTATCACCTTGACCGCTTGTGTCAAGTCGAATCCGGTCGGCAGGGAGGGGATTCGAGCGGGGCGCTGGGAGCCGTTGGAGAGACATGCCTCGTGTCACTTGACAATCGTCCCGCGCGGTTGATAGCGTCTCCCAGGTCCGGACGGCTCCTCAGGGACCTGTCGCGGCGCCCCCCGGCCGCCGCCGGGTCCCTATGCGGCCGGACTCTCGGGCAGTGCTTGACGGTTCCGTCTGCCAGGCTTCTCTCGACCCGGGCCAGACCTGCCAGTCCGGGGCTCCCTTCCAGGGGGAACAAGACAACATGAAAGGCGTCCTCATCCGGAAACCACACGAGGCGGAATACACCGACCTGCCGCAACCAAGTGTCGGGGCCGGGCAGGTGCTGGTCCGGGTCGCACTGGTGGGGATCTGCATGAGCGATGTGGAAGTCTATGACGGCACGCGTCCGGCGCCATACGTGAGCTATCCGTGCGTCCCCGGCCATGAATGGTGCGGCACGGTGGTTGAGGTGGGCGCGGGGGTGCGCCATCTCACGGTGGGCGATCGCGTCGCCGTGGAGGGCCACAACTACTGCGGGCGGTGCTTCTTCTGCCTGCGCGGGCAGACCAATCTGTGCGAGTCGTATAACGAGCTGGGGTTTACCCTCCCCGGAGGCTACGCCGAGTACGTGGCGGTGCGCGCGGACCTGGCGCACCCGTTCAGCCACTCGTTGCCGTTCGAGTCGGCGGTCCTCACCGAACCGGGGTCCTGCGCCGGGCATGGCATGCTGCGGGCGGACGTGCGCCCTGGCGATACGGTCGCGGTCGTCGGTCCGGGGACAATCGGCCTGCTGGGCGCTGTGTGGGCGAGGGCGCTCCAGGCGGGGCGCATCATCGCTATCGGGCTGGACCGCAAGAGCGAGCCGCTCGCCCGCCGCATCGGCGCGACGGATTACCTCGCGGTGACCGAGGATCCCCCGGAACGGGTGCGGGCCCTCACGGGGGGGCGCGGGGCGGATGTGGTGGTGGAGGCGGCGGGCAGCCCGACGGCGCTGGCGCTGGCTTGTGACGTTGCCCGCCGCGGCGGCAGCGTCGTCGCCGTCGGGGTGGCCGGCGGGGGCCGCAAGCTCGCGCTGGACCCGGATATGTTTTGCCTGAAGGACCTCCGCGTGGAAGGGATCTTCGCCTATACCTCTGAAATCTTCCAGAGGACCCTGCGCCGGATCGAAGACGGGGGACTCGACGTGCGGCCCTTCATCACCCACCGGTTTCCGCTGGAGCGGTTCCGGGAGGCCTTCCAGTTGCTCAGGGATCGGCCTGAGCCGGTGTTGAAGATCGTCCTCGAGCCGTGATCCGGTGGGAGGGTGAGGAATGACCCGAGTCACGAGGATCGCGTATGGGGGCTGGCCCAACTGCTGCCATGTCTCCAATGGCCTGGTGGAGCTGATCGTCACCACGGACGTGGGTCCGCGTCTGATATGGTTCGGCTTTCCCAGCGAGAATGAGCTGGCCGAGTTCCCGGCAGACCTGGGCCGGACGGGGGGAGACGAGTTCCGGCTGTACGGCGGCCACCGGCTGTGGCACGCGCCGGAATCGAAGGAACGCACGTATTGCCCCGACAACTCCCCGGTCACGCTGGAGCCGGGGACCGACGGCGTGCGCGTCATCCAGCCGACCGAGACCACGACCCGGATCCAGAAGGAAATGGAGATCTCCCTGTCACCCGACCAGCCCCACCTCCGGATCCTGCATCGCCTCCGCAACCACAACCTGTGGGCCGTGGAGCTTTCCGCCTGGGCCCTGACGGCGATGGCGCCCGGAGGCACGGCGGTCCTTCCGCTCCCGCCACGGGGCCCGCATCCGGAGCATCTCCTCCCCAGCAGTACGCTCACACTATGGCCATACACGGACCTGTCGGACCCGCGCTTGACGTGGGGTCGCAGACATGTCCTGTTGCGCCAAGATCCAAGCCGCCCCGCGCCGCTGAAGATCGGGGCGAGCGTCCCGGATGGCTGGGCAGCCTATGCCCGGAACGATCACCTGTTCACCAAGACCTTCCGGCACGTGCCCGGAGCGACGTACCCGGATTTCGGCAGCTCGTGTGAGACCTACACGGATGGGGACATGCTGGAACTTGAGACGCTCGGCCCGCTGACCCACGTCGAGCCGGGGGGGATGGTCGAGCATGTCGAGAGCTGGTTTCTCTGGAAGGGGGTGCCGGTTCCGTCCGCGGATGACGACGTCGAGGGAACCATTCTCCCGAAAGTGAGGCAGGTCCTGTCATGAGGGGGCCTTTGGTCCGGTGGAAGGGGCTGGCTACCCCTTGAGCCCGCTCAACTGCATCCCCTCGACGATGCGGCGGTTGGCGATGAGGAACACGATGAACAAGGGCACTGCGCTCAGCGCGGCGCCTGCCATGATGGGACCGTAGGATTCGGAAGCATAGGCGCCGCGCAGGAGGGCGAGAGCCACCGGGAGAGGAAACATATCTGTCTTGTTGACGGCGATCAGCGGCCAGAGAAAATCATTCCACGCCGAGCGGAAGGCGAAGATCGCCAGGGCGGCCATCGCCGGATGGGACAGCGGCAGGATGATCCGAGTGAAGATCTGCCAGGCATTGGCCCCGTCGATTCGGGCGGCGTCTTCCAGCTCCGAGGGAATGCTGACGAAGAATTGCCGGAGGAGGAACACCCCGAACGCCAGGGTCATCCCCGCCTCAGGGACGATCAACCCTTGGAACGTGCTGAGCCACCCAAGCTGCTGGACCAGGAGATATTGCGGCACGAGGGTGACGACGTTCGGCACCATGAGGCTTCCGACCAACGCCGCGAAGATCACATTCCGGCCTGGGAACCGCATACGCGCCAGGGGATAGGCCGCCATGGCGCTTGTCACGAGAACGAGCGCCACCGAGCCTACCGAGATGATCGTGCTGTTCAGGAACGCGCGGCCGATCCGGGCCGTACGGGAGGTGCTGAAGAGCACCTCCCGGTAATGTTCGCCGGTGATCGGCCACGGAATCCACTCGGGGGGAACCCGAATGATGTTGGGGGTTGTCTTGAGGGATGTGACCACAACCCAGGCGACTGGGAGGAGCCAGACCGCCGCCGCCACGGCCATGACGGCGGTCAGGATCCACAGCCGGCCGCGCGCCCAGGAGGCCAGGGCGACGCGCTCGAGTGGGACGGCGCGAACGGATGGCCTGACAGCCGTTCCGACGGACGCGCTCACGCGATCAGTACTCGGCATGGCCCCTGAGGATCCTGAACTGGATCACCGAGAAAACCAGGATCACCGCGAACAGCACCCAGGCCATGGCCGACGCGGATCCGAAGTGGAACAGACTCTGGAAGGCCGTCTCGTAGAGGTGCTGGACCACAGTCCGCGTCGCATCCCCCGGTCCCCCCTGAGTCATGATGAAGACCTGACCGAAGATCTGGAAGGACCCGATGATGTGGATGACGAAGACGAAGAGGAAGACCGGCCGCAGGAGGGGCATGGTGATGGACCAGAAACTCCGCCAGGCGCTCGCGCCGTCTATGGCGGCGGCTTCATAGAGGTGCCGCGGGATATCCTGGAGACCCGCCAGGTAGATCACCAGGTAGTACCCGGTCACCCACCAGACGGAAGTCAGGACGATCCCCCACATGGCCGTGTGGGGATCCGCCAGGAGCGAGCGCACGGGCCAGCCCATCTGCCTGAGGTAATAGTTGACACGACGGCGAGGAGGAGGGGAAGGGCCAGGATGGGCAGGGTGCTGGCCACGGTGTAATAGGCGGTGTTGATGAGACTGAGCAGGAACCGGCTGTCGTGAAGCAGCCTCTCGTAGTTGGCCAGGCCGACGAAGACGTACTGGGTTCGCCCGAGGCGGGCGTTGGTCAGGCTCAACCACAGACCGTTGAAAAGGGGGTACGCGCGGAAGGCGAGGAACAGCACCAAGGCAGGCAGCAGGAACAGATAGGGAGTCGGGTTGATCCGCCGCCGGGCAGACGGTCGCTCGCCGGCGCGCATGGTCACCCCCGTCTCTGTTCCCGCCACATCACGACGCCGTGCAAATTGCCCCTTCCGTCACGACGCGCGCTGCGGGGTCCCGCTAATCCGGCAGGGCGTTGATCTGCTGAGCCAGCTCCGCCATCGCTGCCTTGGCGTCCTTCTGCCCAATGTAGAGGCTCTCGATCAGCGGCCGGGTGAGGTTCTCGGCCGCGACCCACTTGGGTGTGGCTTGACCATTCTGCCAGTTCGGGCCTTGACCGAGGAGAGTTTTCAACACCGGGTCCCCGGTGATACGCGGGTCCGAGTGCGGCTTCCGGTAAGCCGAGACCTGTCCGGCGCGAAGCGTCCACTCGGCCACGTGATCCGTCATCCAGCGGATATAGGTCCAGGCCGCATCCCGCTTGGCGGTGTCCTGGGCCTTCGGCTTCGGGAATGTGAACTGATGGGGAATCGTCCAGACCGTCGGCTGCTTGAACAACTTCGGGACGGGGGCGACGGCGAAGTCCACCTTGGCGTCCCGGAGGCCGGTGAAATTCCAGGAGCCGCCAATCCACAACGCCAGCTTACCGGCAAGAAAGGCGTCCCGCGCACTGGCGTTTGCCGGCGGGGCGACCTTGTGCTTGGCGTAGATCGCCCCCCAGAACTCGGCGACCTCGATGGCGGCGGGGTCGGTCAGCGCGGATTTCTTCAGGTCCGGCGCGAAGATGTTCGTCCCGTTCTGCCAGAGCAGATTGTGGAAGGCCCAGGTGTACCGACCGATACTGACGGTCCCCATCGCGAAGCCGAAGACATCGCCGCGGGTGAGCCGGGTGGTCATCCTCAGGAGCTCATCCTTGCTCCCGGGCGCCTTTGGACTTCCGTCCGGGTTGGCGAACCCTGCCTCCCTCAGCAGCTTGGGGTTCATGAACAGGATATGCTGGGGGACGTCCAGCGGGAGCGCATACCGCTTGCCTTGGTACGTCCCCCCGTTCCATGGAGAGGGCAAGTAGTCCTCACCGCGGAACCCCTTGCTTGTGACCACGCGATCATCGATGGGCTCCAGAATGCCGTCGGAGGCGAAGTGTGGGACCTCCACCGTGTGGATCAGGGCCAGATCCGGCCCCTCGCCGGCCGGAGTCGAGACCTGGAGTTTCGCGTAGAGGTCGGCCCAGACAATCCGCTGCTGCTCGATCCGAATCCCGGTTTCCTTGGTGAACTGCCCGATCAGGTCGTCCATCACCTTGCCGTCGGCCCCGGTGAGGCCGTTCCAGTAGGTGATGGTCGGCTTTGCGCCCTGCGCTGACGCCAGGCGCCGGCCCGGCCCCAGCAAGGTTGCCGCACCCGTGGCGGCAGTGGTGGCAAGGAAACGACGGCGAGTCATTCCGGCAAATCGGTTTCGCATGGAAGTCCCTCTCCGGTCATTGCGGTGATATGCGGTAGGCTGGCTACGGCGTGACGAGCACTATAACAACCGATTTCGAGGTGGTTGTCAAGGCCGCGAACACCAGGCCTTGAAGCGGTTGACACATTTCCGGGCCCTGACCTATAGTCGCGCCGTCCCGCCGGGAACAGCCGCGGTCGGCTGCCGGCTTTTCTTCGAAGCGGGAGCGGAAAGATTCTTCGATAGTCGGCAAGGGAGGAGGGGTTGCATGGCGAAAATCGGCATCGATCTGGACCGAAAGATCGGCACCGTGGATCGGAGGATCTTCGGCAATTTCGTCGAACACCTCGGTCGCTGCATCTATGGCGGTCTGTTCGAAGAAGGCTCGCCCCTCAGCGATGAAAAGGGATTCCGGCGGGATGTCCTGGAGGCCGTCCGCCGCCTCCGTGTGCCGATCCTCCGGTGGCCCGGCGGGAACTTCGTCAGTGGATACCACTGGCTGGATGGGGTGAGACCCCGGGAGAATCGACCGCGGCGGATGGAGCTGGCGTGGTTCGCCGAGGAGTCGAACCGGTTCGGCACGGACGAGTTCATCCAGTACTGCCGCGCCATCGAAACCGAGCCATATGTTTGCGTGAACATGGGATCGGGAACGATGGACGAGGCTCAGGCGTGGGTCGAGTACGCGAATGGCACCGGGAACACCCACTGGGCGAACCTTCGGCGGAAAAACGGATACCCGGAGCCCCATCGCGTGACGTACTGGGGGTTGGGGAACGAGATGTACGGGGGCTGGCAGATCGGCGCCCTCGAAGCCCAGGAGTATGTCAAGAAGGCGCGGGCGTTTGCCATGGTCATGAAGCGGTCGGACCCGCGGATCGTCCTGGTGAGCTGCGGCCAGAACGGATGGAATCCGTGGGATGAGATTGTCCTGGAGGGCCTTGCCTCGGTGGTTGACTACCACAGTATCCACCTGTACACGGGCCACTCGGACTATCACGTGAATGTGTTCCAGCCCCACCAGGCCGAGCGCGCCGTGCGGATCTGCGAGCGGGTGATCGAACGCGCCCGGTACAACCAGCGGGTCACCCATCCCATCCATATCGCCTTTGACGAGTGGAACGTCTGGTACCGCACGCGGAGCCACGAGGACCGGGTTGCCGGCATCGAGGAACGCTACACCCTCGCGGACGCCCTGGCCGTGGCCACCTACCTGAATATCTTCATCCGCTACTGCCGGATCGTGCGGATCGCCAACCTGGCCCAGTTGGTCAATGCCATCGCCCCCATCTTCACCAACCGGCAAGGCCTGTTCCTGCAGACGATCTATCACCCGTTGCGCCTGTACGCGGAGCATACCCGCGGGATTGCGCTGGATGTGCACGTGGACTGCGACACCCATGAACTCTCCCCGGCGCAGGAAGAGGGAGGCTTCGGGCGGAGGTTCCACGTCGCCGACCTGGGACCCTTCAAGCTGCTGGATGCCGTGGCGACGTGCGATGCGACGGGCCGCCAGGTCACCCTGGCGGTGGTCAACCGCGACAGGGACCGGGAGCACCG
Organism: Candidatus Methylomirabilota bacterium; assembly: GCA_016180655.1. Taxonomy (GTDB): domain Bacteria; phylum Methylomirabilota; class Methylomirabilia; order Methylomirabilales; family 2-02-FULL-66-22; genus 2-02-FULL-66-22. The sequence continues at coordinate 19,846 of JACPAT010000249.1, forward strand.
GGCGACGATCCAGCTCGTCGGGGGAGGCGCACGGTCCGGCGTGGACGTGGCCGAGGTGAACGGGGCGGGACCCGACGCCATGAATTCCTTCGAGCATCCCGAGGCGGTAGGCGTGCGGGAACAGCGGATGAATCTCGGCGGATCAACCTTCGAATACGTCTTTCCCGCTCATTCGATCACGCTGCTCCGCCTCGACATGGCTTGAGCCGGTCTCTTCACGAATGGCCTCGAACGCCCTCAGCGTGCACCCTCGGGTGCCCTCTCCCCACTTCGGAAGACAGCGACGGGGCGGAGAGGGAAGCGGGTCCCTTTTTGCGGGTGGCGACGCTCTGACGGCACGACCCGGGGCCTGTCTGAAATACAATTGACATATAGTCATATTGCCTCTATCTTGTGATCGATCATGACACCATATCATCCCCGCGCATTACGCACATTCCTGGCCGAGGCCCTGGCCACCATGCCGGTCGTCGTCATGACCGGCCTCCGGCAGGCGGGGAAGAGCACCATGCTCCAGCGTGATCCGTCCCTCAGAGATCGGCTCTACGTCAGCCTCGATGAGTTCGCCCAGCTCGAGGCCGCCCGCCGCGACCCGGAAACCTTCCTCCACCGAGACACACCGGTGACGATCGACGAGGCCCAGCGCTGCCCAGAGCTGCTGCTGGAGATCAAGCGAGCCGTCGACCGGGACCGGAGGCCCGGTCGCTTCCTGCTCTCAGGGTCGGCGAACTTCGCGTTGCTGAAGGGCGTGGCCGAGAGTCTCGCCGGGCGCGCGGTGTACCTGACCCTGCATCCATTCACGCGGCGGGAGCTCCAGGGGAATCTGGGCCGCTCCCCGGTGCTCAGGCGCCTGTTCGACGGCGGCAAGCCTCCGACGAATGGCCGACCCTCTGGGCCGGACCGGGACGAGGTGTTCCGCGGAGGGCTCCCCCCAGTCGCGCTCGGCGAGGTTCAGACGCCGAGAATCTGGTTCACGGGCTACGAGCAGACGTATCTCGAACGTGACGTGCGGGATCTGAGCCGGATCGGCGACCTGGTGTCGTTCCGGAATCTGCTTCGGCTCACGGCGCTGCGGACGGCGCAGGTGCTGAAGATCAGCGAGCTGGCGCGCGACGCGAAGCTCACGGCCGCCACGGCTGGCCGGCACCTGGGCCTGCTGGAGGCGTCGTTCGTGGTGACTCGGGTCCCGCCGTACCTGGCGAACGAGGCCAGCCGCCTCATCAAGGCGCCGAAGCTGTTCCTGACTGACGCGGGATTAGCCGCCCACTTGGCCGGGGTCTCTGGAGAGGGCCTGAGCGCCTCCGATCCGTTCTGGGGGCCACTCCTCGAGACGTATGTCGCCCAGAACCTCCAGGGTATCCTTGCGGCTGAATGGCCGGGCGCGCGCCTCTCGTACTGGCACATCCAGGGGCGGCACGAGGTGGATTTCGTCGTGGAGGCTGGCCGCGACTGCCTGGCCATCGAGGTCAAGGCGGCCGCGCGGTGGCAGGACCGGGACCTGTCGGGACTCCGCGTCTTCCTCCAGCGTACCCCCCGCTGCCGTGTCGCGATCCTCGGCCACACCGGCAGCGCCACCGTTTCGCTCGGCGACCGGCTGTGGGCGGTGCCCATTCCTGTCCTCCTGAGTTGAGCGAGTCCGATGGGGCGTTCCGGGAGTGATTGCGGCTTTGGTGACTATGCGCTACGTAGTCCCCTCTTCCGGGTGGGGCATCGGAATCTCTCCGGCAGGCCCGGAGAAGGGGACTACGTTGGTTCAACTGCAACTTTTCCTCACCGGAGGTATCGGTCCACCCCAGCGACCTCATCCACGGTGACCCGTAGGCGCAATGTGGTGGAAATGGTTGTCCAGGAGCGCCCAGGCGTACACCCGCCAGGCGCCTTTTGCACACAATTCCCTCAGCCGGGCCAGCAATCCTCGCGATCCTCGGCCGGCGGAAGATCTTGGTGCCCTCAAGCTCCCCCGCCCGATGACGCGGTGGACGATTCCGGAGCGTTCAGCCTCTTTGGACTGCCTGTCCAAAAGTTGCTTTTGAACGAACGTCTATTACTATCTGACGAGGGATTTGCGGGCGACTGAAGGCAGGTTGGCTACTCGAGCACCCGAGACTTCGGATCCAGGTGCTCCTGCAGACCGTTGCCGAGCAAGTTGATCGCCCAGACGACAACGATAATGGCCAGTCCCGCGAAATGGGCGATCCAGGGAGCCACCCACAACCTGTCTCGGCCTTCCGCCAGCATGTTCCCCCACGTCGCAGCGGGAGGCGGCAAGCCGAGCCCGAGGAAGCTGAGCGCTGTTTCTTGCAGAATCATCTGCGCAACCTGCAGGGTGGAGATCACCGTCAGCACTGGGATGATATGCGGCAGAATATGGCGCCAGATTATATAACGGTCGGGCGCGCCGTTGGACACGGCGGCCTCGACAAAGGGTCGTGCCTTGAGCGACCGGGTCAGGCCGAACGCCACGCGCGCATAGACCATCCAGGCCGAAACGCCCAGAACCAGGATTAGGTTGAGGGCACTGCCGCCAATCGCGGCCACGATCAGGATCGCGAGCAGAATCCCGGGAAAGGCGAGATGGGCGTCAGCGAAGGCCAGGATGAGCTTTTCTAGCTTGCCGCCCTTGAACCCGGCGATCAGGCCCAGGCTGGAGCCGAGGGCGCACGAGAGCACCATCGCTGCCACGCCCACGAGGAGAGATAAGCGTGATCCGAATATGAGGCGCGACAGCAGATCCCGGCCGTAATTGTCGGTGCCCAGCAGGTGGGACCACGATCCCCCGACCTGCCACACCGGCGGTTTGAGGCGTTCCATCAGACTTTGCTGGTACGGGTCAAAGGGCGCGAGGTGCGGAGCGAAGACCGCCATCAGGGTGATGAGGATGACGATGCCGCCCCCGAGCGCCATCTTCAGCGTTTTTCCGAACAACGGCTTTCGCACCGTTCTACTCAAGACGGATCCGCGGATCGATCAGCGAATTCGCGATGTCCACCAGCAGATTGGATACGATAATGGCGAGGCTGACGATGAACACCGCGGCGGCCACCACCGGAACGTCTCGCTGGAAGATGCTGCCGATCACGAGACGGCCGACGCCCGGCCAGGCGAAGATGCTCTCGGTGATGATCGATCCGCCCATCAATCGGCCGATTTGGAGGCCCAGGAAGCTCACCACCGGGTTGATGGCGTTGGGCAGCACATGCTTGCAGAGGACCTGGCGTTGTGACAGCCCCTTGGATTTTGCCGTGACGACGAACTGCTCGCTGATGAATTCCAGGACGCTGGTCCGCGTCAGCAGCACGAAATTCGGGAGCAGGAACATCGAGAGCGTCACCGCGGGAAGGATGAGGTGCCGCCAGGACCCGGTGCCAGAGGTTGGCAGCCAGCCGAGGCGCAGCGCGAACAGCTCGATCAGGAGGATGCCGAGCCAGAAGCTGGGGATGGATTGACCGGCTACGGCAAGGCTCGAAAGCACGAAGTCAGCCGCCCGGTCCTTCCACACCGCGCTGGCAATGCCTGCGAGAATCCCGACGACGACCGCAAGAGACAGGGCCACACAGAGGAGCTGAACGGTCTTCCCGAGCCGTTCCAGGACGACGGGCAGGGCTGGACCCGCAAACTGGAGTGACGTCCCGAAATCGCCGCGTACCACGTCACCCAGGAAGATCGCGAACTGCACCGGCAGCGACTGATCCAGGTGCAGCCGGTGGCGCAGCATCTCCACCTGCTCGGGGGTCCGGTTGATATCGAGGTAGATATCCACCGGGTCGCCGGTCACTCTGAGGATAACGAATGTGGCGAAGCTGACCAGGAACAGCGAGAGCGGGGCGAAGAGCAGACGTCGCGCGACAAAGGCCAGCATGGATCGGACTCCTCGTCCCGGCGAGCCGCGGTCAGATCACGAAGATCTCCTCGTTGTCGAAATACGTGGAGAGGACGATGGGAGCGCCCTCGGTGATTTCGATCAGGTCTTCCATGTGGTATCCGGCCTTGCCGACCTCGCGGTACCGCGTCTCCACGGTGGAGACCATGCCCGCCTCGTAGGACCAGTCCTCATGAGGACTGATCAGCGGCCGCTCGTGCACCTGCAACCCGATGCTGTGTCCGTTGTGGGCGTAGGGAAATGGGATATTGACCTTCCGGTGCAGCCGTGTCGCCTCCTCGAACAATTGACGCCCGGTGTTGCCGGGCCGCAACATGTCGATGATCCGGCGGTGAATCTCCCGCAGGGGCTTCCAATAAGAGAGATCGGCCTCGGTCGGCTTGCCGATCTTCGCCGTGCGTCCGACATTCGAATAGTACTCGGAATAGAATCCGCCGCAGTCCGCCTTGACCAGATCGCCCCGCTGGGCCCGATACTCGCCGGGCGTCATGTGGGGAAATCCGGTGTTGGGACCTGCATTGATGTGATTGAAGGCAACCTGGTTTGCGCCGGATCGCAGGATATTGTCCGCCAGGCGGTTGGCCATGCTCCGTTCAGTCTCTCCCACCTGAACGGTGGCGTATGTGGCCAGGAGAGCCTTCTCGGTTCCTCGGAAGCCGCGGATCAGCAGATCTTTCTCCCGCGGTGTCTTAAACATCCGGACGCGGGCGAATAGCTCTTCGCAGGATTCGAGGCGGAGGGCGGGCAACGTTGTGACAAGCTGTTTGAAATACTTGGCCGCAAGGTACTCCGTCTCCACCCCCACCCGGCCCTTGCCAAGGCCGAGCTCGTTGAGGACCTCCACTAGGAGGGTGATGGGCTGGGCCACGAACTCCTTGTAGCTCCGGATATCCTGGATCCACGACTCCCTGCGGACGTAGCCCTCCTCCACCTGGCACAGGATGAAAATCGGCTCGCGGTGCTTGGCCCAGAGGATGAGGGCAAGGCGGTCGCGAATCGTTGCCTGCGTCGAGATATGCACGTCGGCCACGTAGCGGACGTTCTCGGGCGAGACCGCAACGACCGCGTCGAAGTCGCTCTTTTCGATAGCCCGCCGCATCCCTTCGAGATCGCCCGTGGCATCCTGGATTGTCTTCATGGAGGTCGCGCTCCCCTTTCCCGACAGGGTACATCCTTCCTCTGCCGATGCTGTCCACAACCTCTCGAGGTCAGCAGGACCGCCTGCTCCGGCTATTGCAGAGCGACCTTGCTGAGACGCAAGACCTTGTCAGGGGGGGCATTGAAGCCGCTCACCCGCTTGCTCACGGCGGCGATACTGGGCAGCCCGAACAGGAAAATCGACGGATTCTCCTCGTGCATGATCTCCATCATGCGATGGTAGATCTTCACGCGCTTCGCGGAGTCCACGGTGGTTCGCCCCTCGATGAAGAGCTTCTCGAACTCGGCATTGTTCCAGAGGGTGCGCTTGCCGCCCTCGGTGAACCAGACCGTCGCAAAGTCGGCGTCGCCCAGGCTGTACCAGCCCACCATATGGATCGGCCCTATCTCTCGCGCCGTCGCCATCTTGAGATACACACCACCTTCGACGACGTTTACGACGGTCTTGATGCCGACCTGGCTCAGCATTCCGGCGACGGCATTGCAGATCTCGACATCGGACAGGTACTTGCCCGATCGGGTTGTGATCGAGGTCTCGAATCCTCGCTCATACCCGGCCTCCTTCAAGAGTTGCCTGGCCTTGGCCGAGTCGTATGGGCGGGGCTTCAGCCCGGGGTGGAATCCGAACGTGTTGGCGGTCAACAGCTGGCCCTGGAGCAGGGCTCCCTGGTTCTTCAGCATCTGTTGAAGGATCAGCGGCTTGTCGATGGCGTAGTCCAGCGCCAAGCGGACCTTGGGGTTGTCGAAGGGGGGCTTGCGCGTATCCATGGTGAGGATCAGACCCACCGTGGACTCCACGCTGAGCACCTTAGCTGTGCCGCTGCTCTCGATCTTGGGAAGAAGATCGACCGGCACCTCTTCGATGATGTGTGTTTCCCCGGCAAGCAGAGAGGCGACCCGGGTGGTGTTCTCCGGGATCTGGCGGATGAGCAGTTTATCGACTTTGGGCGCCCCGCCCCAGTAGTCTTTGTTGGCAACGAGTTCGTACCGATCGCCCGGAGTCCACTTGTCGAACTTGAACGGGCCAGTCCCGACGGGATGCTTGCTAAAACCAGTCGGGCCGACCTTCTCGAGGTACAGCTTAGGATGGATCGGAATATCGGACAGCCCGTTGGCGAGTGTCGGGAATGGCTTTTTCGTTTTGATTTCCACGATGTACTTGTCAACCGCCGTGGTCTTGTCGATAAGCCCGATGCGCTCTTTCGTCCCATAAACCGTCTTCGGATCCAGGATGTAATCCAGGGTGTACTTCACGTCCTGGGAGGTGAATTCCGTCCCGTCATGGAATCTCACCCCCTGCCGGAGGTGAAATCGCCAACTCAACGAGTCGATCGCTTGCCACCGGGTGGCGAGTCCCGGAATCAGATTGCCAGCATCGTCCCGGTGTACCAGCGGGTCCATCGTCTGATAGGCGAGACTGAGAGCCGAGAAGCTTGAGATGCCAGGATTGAGGGATTCCGGGAAGCCGGCCGCACCTACCACAAGGGTCTTCTCGCCGGCCCCTGCCCCGGCGGGCAGCAGCATGATGACTGCGCCGAGGATTGCACCACCAAGGATCCATCGAAGAGGTGAAACCGAATGCCGTATCATAGTGCACCTCCCAGTTTTGCATACACCATGCTGGTGCCGAGACGCCAGAGTCCCGGCGTGCTCAGATCCATCATGCCCTGACGAACCAGAGGCTCGTGTTTCCTGATCGAAGATCGGACAGTATGGCGGGGTGTGGTGCTTCATGAGGACTTTGGCCGTCCCGCAAACCTGCATGCCCCCACACTCCTATTACACCGGCCTCCCCACGGAAACGCGTCGAGGTGGCCAGACCGTATCAAAGGGAGCGTCGGTGTCAAGTTGAAAGTGGACCTAGATACGGGGGCCAGGGGTCGGGGGCTGGGGGATGGCTCAGCCAGATTGCGCGGGTCGATCCTTGCCGGGGGTGGGGAGAGTGGCGACGAGGTCGGCTTCGTAGGTTGCGAGATCCGGGAAGGAGGGGAAACCGTGAAGGCCCAGGCATGCGTCGCGGCTGGGATGAGGGGTCGCGCCGGTCACCTTGAGGATCGTCGCGACGAAGCGCTGGAAGGCGCGAACGGGAGAGGACTCGCCTTGAAGCTGCGGGATGGTCAGGTCCTTGACGGAGAGCCGAACGCAGCGGACCCCGGGCCTCGCCGGCGTCGAATTCGGACCCATCAGGAGGTCCAGGATCAACGAGTCAGCAGCCTGCGCCGACCCATCCGAGTTGCCGATGGTCACGACGGATATGCCCGCCACGTGTTTCCACGGCAACAGACCCGTGCGGCCCTGCTGATCCTGGAGTTGAAGGCCGCGGGCGTCGAGCCCGACGGCCCGCATGGGGACCGGCAGCAGCCGACCATGCGACGGGGGAGCGGGGACCTCCGCCGGTACCGGCTCGGGCATCCGGGTCTCTGGCGGGGGCGGAGGGGGCGGCGCCTCGGCGACGACTGGCGCGGATGAGATCTGCGGGGCGGCTTCGGATCGGTCCGGTGCCGGCTGCAGCGCGTCCTTTGCCATCGCGATCATCGCCAGGCTGGCCTGCTGGAACTCGGGCGTGGCCCGAGGATGGATGCGGGCCTGTTCCAGCAGCGCCAGGGCCTCCCCGGGCTCCTTGAATACCTGAAGCAGGAGTCGGCCGTAGGCCATCAGGGCCTTCGGTGCCAGGGGGTCGTCGGGCCACGACGCGAGGGCTTCCCGGTAGCGCTCCGCCGCCTCCGCGAATTCCTGGCGCTTCTCGCAATCGCTCGCCAGGGCCAACTGGTCACGCAGCGCCAGGGGCACGTCCCGATACGTTTGCTTGTGTTCCCGGGCCGCGGCCATGGCCCCTGTCATGTCCCGCGCCTTGAAATAGGCCCCCACGAGCCGCGCCGATTCCCTCCCCGCGGCGGCCTGATCCCCCCTGCGCGCATGGGCGTCGATGAGGGACGTCCGGGCGTCGATGTTGTCGGGCTTCGCTTTGAGCAGGGCCTCCAGATCCTTGATGGCTCCCTCCGTGTCTCCCCGGTCCAGCTTTCCCAGGGCGGCAGCCAGCCGATCGGAGGCGGTCCAGGTGGTCTTCTTCTGGATGGCGGGCGCCAGGACCTTGGCCTCGAGGCCGGTCATCAGAATCACGATCGCCACCAGCGCACCAAACCCAAAGCCGCCGATGTGGGCCCAGACGGCCACGCCGCCCGCCTGGCCGCTCCGGGCCATGGCGAACTGCTGGAGGAGCCAGAGGGGCAGCGCCACATAGGCCGGCGCGTGGAATGTCCCCCGGAAGAAATAGATCCAGTAGAAGAACCGGATCCGCGTGGTGGCCTGCCGGACGAGGAACGCGCCCATCAGGCCGGCGATGGCCCCCGAGGCGCCCACCA
>JACPAT010000249.1:28291-29154 GCA_016180655.1 Candidatus Methylomirabilota bacterium
AGCCAGAGGAACAGCATGTTCCCGATGAGGTGCAGCCACCCGCCGTGCATGAACATGGACGTGAACATGGCGAGCAGCCGGGGTTCGGCCGGGATGTAGCCATAGGTCCGGTACACGGACGCCGAGGCGCGGGCCTGGAATTGGCTCATGAGGCTATCCAGGCGGACCTGCTCCTCGGCGATGACCTCGGGCGCCAGGTTCGGCGGCGGACGCCTGGCGGGGATCACGCGGACAAATTGCTTGGGGAGGCGGAGGTACGGATGCTCGCGAGCGAATTGCACGACCTGAAGGGCCCGCAGGCGTACCTCCTCGGCATGCTGGTTCACGAGGGGAAGGGTGAGGAGAAAGGCGGCCACGTTCGCGGCGACCAGGGTGATGGTCACCCACGGCAGGCGCGTGACCTGCTGATGCTCGTGCCCGATGGGGATCAACATGCCTCGCCCCCGGGGCGGGATGCGGCTCCAGCGAGGTTGCCGCGGGGAAGATCTGTGACGAGGCCCGAATACCGATTCTCTTGATCTGTGTGTACGAGTTGCTGCGGCATACCTGCGTCTTCTCCGAAGCGGGGGAAAGCGGTCAGAGTGGCCAGACGGTAGCATCCCGGATGCCGGTGTCAAGGTGATTCTGGGCGCGGTAAGGCGTGGCGAACGAGAGACCGGTGATGATTTTTCTCAGAAAATCGGTCCGAACAGTTCCGGGGATCCCTCCACGGTGCAGCGTGGGGGCGAAGCTTGTCCGCCCCGCCAATTGCCTCGTGAATAGGGCTTGACACCGGGACCGGGTTTTTGATACTCGAAGACTGTTTTTGCCATACGCAAAACCTGGCCCTCCCCGAGGTTTATTGCGTGCGTCACGTCGAAAGG
>JACPAT010000250.1 GCA_016180655.1 Candidatus Methylomirabilota bacterium
CCTGGGCCTCGGTGATGACCAGGGGCGGGGCCAGGAGGATAATGTCGCGAACTGTCCGGGTAAAGAGCCCCCGGGCCTCCAGCTCGGCCTTCACCCGGCTGATGACGTTCTTTCCAGGGTCGAAGGCAGCCTTCGTCGCGCGATCCGCCACCAGCTCCACCGCGCACATCAGGCCCAGGCCGCGGACCTCGCCGACGGCCTTCAGGTCCAGCAGGGCGCGCAGTCCCGCCAGGAGGCGGGACCCCATCTGTTCCGCCCGCGCCACCAGGCCCTCCTTCTCGAGGATCTCCAGGTTCCGCAGCCCCACGGCACAGCAGGTGGGGTGGCCGGAGTAGGTGTAGGCGTGCATCCAGCGGTCGGCGTGGGGCACCGACAGCATGGCCTCGCGGATGGGCTCGGAGATCATGATCCCCCCGAGTGGCACGTAGCCGCTGGTGATCCCCTTGGCGAAGGAGAGGATGTCCGGTTGCACGCCCCAGCGGTCCAGGGCGAACCACCGGCCGGTGCGGCCGAAGCCGGTGATGACCTCGTCGGCGATGAAGAGGACCTCGTGCCTGGTGCAGATCTCAGAGGATGGTCTCCTCCAGCATCCGCGCGGCCGCTTGCCCCACGCTCTCCCCAGGCTTCACCCCCTCGAAGCGGTAGGCGTAGGGCGCCACGGTGTGGACGAAGTTTGGCACGCGGGGCTCGAACATCTTGGTGTAGCCAGGGATGCCGGTGGCGCTCATGGTGGCCAGGGTGACGCCGTGATAGGCGTACTGGCGGGCGATGATCTTCACCTTCTCCGGGCGGCCCTTGGTCTTCCAGTAGAACCGCGCCGTCTTGAAGGCGCTCTCGTTCGACTCGGCCCCCCCGCTGGTGAAGAAGACGGCGCAGAGGTTCGGGTAGGCGATCTCGGTCAGCCGGCGGGCCAACCGGATGGCCGGCACGTTGGCCGAGCCCGCGTAGTTGGTAGAGAAGGCGAGGGTCGCCATCTGCTCGGCGGCCGCCTCGGCCAGTTCGCGGCGACCGTGGCCGATATTCACGTTCCAGAGACAGGACAGGCCGTCAATAAATTCGCGTCCCGCAGCATCGGTCAGGGTGGCGCCGCTGCCGCGGACCCAGAGGTGCGGTGCCGCGTGGTCGGCCGGGTGGTACAGCGGGTGCAGGAGGTGCTGTCGATCCTCGGTGAGCAGCGCGGAGACATCCAGCGTGGTCATGGATGATACCCTCCTGGAGGTGTGCCGGTGGTTGACGCCTTGCCCGGTGTATGGGAGGAACGGAACAACCTTATACTAGCCCGACCCTGCCCCGGATGTCCAGACCACCGGGCGATTCGGCCTGGATTGGTTTGCCTTCGTGGGCTATAAGTCTTGGTCGAGCCATCAGCCTTCAACCGAGGGGCTTGGGTGTTGGGGATTGGGGATTGGGGAGTAGCCCGATCATTGCGAAAGGAGCAGGCCTTGGACATCCGAGTCATCGTCGGGGACGTGACAAAGTTCCGGGGCGATGCCCTGGTGGTGAATCTCTTCGAGGGGGTCAAGGCGCCGGGCGGTGCCACGGGGGCGGTGAACGCGGCCTCGGGTGGGACCATCCGTACATTGATCCGGTCGGGCGAGGTGACCGGCAAGTGGGGAGAGCGGACGCTGATCCACGCCCTGGGGAAGCTGCCGGCGGATCGGATCCTGGTGATGGGGCTGGGGAAGCCGGAGGACTTCACCCTGGACCGGGTGCGGATCGTCTCGGCCGAGGCGGTCAAGCACTTCCGCAAGATCGGCGCCCAGGGGCTTCAACGCCGCCCAGGCGACGCAGGCGCTCTGCGAAGGGGCGCTGCTCGGCCTGTATCGGTTCGCCCGATATAAGAAGGATATCGAGGACGGGAGAGAGATCGCCGTTCTCACCATCCTCGAGCGGGATCGGGAAAAGCTGCGGGGCATGGCAGAGGCCGTCCGGCGCGGACGGATCGTGGCCGAGGCGACCAACACCGCCCGGGACCTGGTGAACGAACCGGGGAATAGCCTGACCCCCACGGAGCTGGGCCGGCGCGCGAGGGAACTGGCCCGCCGGGCACGCCTGCGCTGCCGGTTGCTGGGCCCGCCGGAGCTCCGGCGGATGGGGGCGCGGGCGCTCCTGGGCGTCGCGCGGGGGAGCCAGGAGCCGCCGCGGCTCATCGTCCTCGAATACCGCGGGGGCCGGCGGAACGGCCCGCACCTCGGCCTGGTGGGCAAGGGGATCACCTTCGACTCGGGAGGAATTTCCATCAAGCCGGCCGAGAACATGGAAGCCATGAAGGGCGACATGGCCGGGGCGGCCGCCGTCCTCGCTGCCACCTCCGCCATCGCGCGGTTGCAGCTCCCCATTCATGTGACGGCCGTCGTGCCTGCGACGGAGAATCTCCCCAGCGGCACGGCCCTGAAGCCGGGGGACATCCTGCGGGCCATGAGCGGGAAGACCATCGAGGTGATCAACACCGACGCCGAGGGGCGGCTGGTCCTGGCCGACGCCCTGCACTACGCCCGCAGCCGCAAGGTGAGTCATCTCGTGGACGTGGCGACACTGACCGGGGCCTGCGTGGTGGCACTGGGAACGCTGAACAGCGGCGCCTTCGCCAACAATCAGCCGCTGCTGGACACGGTGGTCGCCGCCGGCCGGGGCGCGGGGGAGAGGGTCTGGCCCATGCCCATGGATGTCGAATACGACGAGCTGATCAAGAGCGACGTGGCCGAGATCAAGAACACGGGCGGCCGGAAGGGCGGGGCCATCACGGCGGCCAAGTTCCTCCAGCACTTCGTGGGGGAGACGCCGTGGGTGCACCTGGACATCGCCGGGACATTCGAGACGGACAAAGAGAAGGGCTACCAGGTGAAGGGGGGCACGGGCGTGATGGTGCGGACGCTCGTGAATCTGGCCGTAGCACTCCTGTCGGAGTAGGCAATGGGGCAGTCAGGCGAGCGGGCACCCTGGCACTGCCAGGGCCAACTGGTCAAATGGTCAAGTGGTCAAATGGGCAAGGCAATGGGACGGGCGCGGGTGAGCAGGGACGCCCCTCTGACCCCCCGATGTCCTTCCGTCAGAAAAATCTGCGAAATCTGCGTAATCTGTGGTTGCGTTGAAGTCGGGCTCGGTCACACCACCACGCAGGTGATCGTCTTCCCGACGCCGGTCACCGCCTGGATCCTCGACATGACGAGTTTGCCGATGGCTCCCGGGTCCTTGGCCTCCACGTAGGCGATGATATCGTAGGGCCCGGTGACCAGGTGAGCCGACTTCACGCCGGGGATCTTCGCGATCTTGGTGCAGGCTTGCAGCGCCTTCTTGGGTGCTGCCTCGATCAGGACGTATGCGGCCGCCATGGTTGCCTCCTCCCGGTTCGGGCCTTCTGTTCTGTCCTGCTCGATCCCTCTGGATACTGGCAGGGCTCAGGGTACGATACCCAAGGCCCGGGAATCCCGCAAGGCAAAAGCTGCCAGAAACTCGTTGACAGGGCGGCCGCGTGTGGGATATTCAGCCCCGGACCTTCCGAATTGGAGCCACTTCATGGATCCACGGTGCACTGAAGCCTGTCAGGCGATCTTTCTCCCCGCGGAGCACCGGATCGCAGAGCTTTCGGTGGCCACGGCCGCGCTGTTCCCCGACCAGGCCTTTCGCGGCCGGTGCCTCGTGACGTTACGCGAGCACTATACCGAGCTGTTCCAGCTCACCCCGGCGATGCGGACCGCCTTTCTGGACGACGTCACCCGGATCGCCGAGGCGGTGTTCCGTGCCCTGAAGCCGATCAAGATGAATTACGAGTTGCTCGGCAACCTGGTGCCCCACATGCACTGGCATCTCATTCCCCGCTTCCGTGAGGACGGCGTGTATCCCAAGCCGATCTGGGGCAGCGAGCCCCCCCGGACGACCCTGCTCCCGGCAGCGCGGGACGCCCTGATCGCCGCCATCCGGCGACACCTGCGCTGAGCCCCGGGATTCCCCCTCCGATCCCCTGGATCGCCGGTGTACACGAAACCGTTCTTCCTGGCAGGCGTCGCCAACTTCCTCTTCTTCACCAATCTCAACGTCTACACGCTGCTGCCCCTGTATATCCAGGCCCTGGGGGGCCGTGAGGGACAGATCGGCAGCATCATGGCCATGCACAGCGTGGCCGCCGTCCTCTGCCAGGCGGGGATCGGGCCCCTCCTGGACCGGTGGGGCCGGAAGCCGTTCATGCTCCTGGCGGCTGGCCTCGTGGCGGTGACCTCGGTCGCCTATGCCGCCTCCACCGCCCTCGGCTGGCACTTTTACCTGATCCGGTTCCTGCAGGGCGTGGCCTTCTCTGTCTTCATCACCAGCAACCTGACCCTCATCGCGGACCTGGCGCCGCCCAGCCGTCGGGCGGAGGCGGTGGGCATCTTCGGCGTCTCGGGCCTCGTGACGATTGCCCTGGCGCCCGCCATCGGCGAGATGGTGTTGCGGACCTGGGGATTCCGCACGCTCTTCGTGGCCTCCGTGGTCGTGGCCGCGGGGACGCTGGCGGTGTGCCTGGCGATCGTGGTCCCGGCCGCCTCCGAGGCCCCGGAGGCCTTCCAGGGGTTCGGACCGGGGTTCTGGCGCACTTTCTTCCCGGTCCTCACGGCTGCGTTCCAGTTCGGGCTGGCCAACTCGATTCTCTTCGTGTTCCTGCCGCCGTTCGCCCGCCAGGTGGGGCTACCCCGGATCGGCCCCTTCTACCTGCTCTACGCGGTCGCGGCCATCGTGGTGCGGTTCCTGGGTGGCCGGCTGGCCGATCGCTTCGGACGACGACAGGTGATTCTCCCGTCGTTGGCCGGCTTGGCCGCGGGGATCCTGCTGTTCAGCGTCCTGCATTCCACCTGGCTCTTGCTGGTGATCGCGCTGATCAACGGGGCCTCCCAGGGATTCGTCTACCCGGCGACGAGCGCGCTGGCCTTCGACCGGGCGCCCAGCGGGGCGCGCGGCAGAGCGCTGGCGGCCTACAACATGGCAGCCCTGGCGGGCGGCGCTGTTGGGGCCATCGGCTTTGGCTGGTTGGCGGAGCTTCTGGGATACCGCCAGGGATTCGTGGTGGCCGGCCTCATCTTGATGGCGGGAGCGCTCGTGTTCTGGCGGAAACGGTGAGAGACGTCACTCCGGCCTCCGGCAGCGAGTGGATGCCCCCCCGGAGGAACCCGCGCCTGGAGTGGGAGTCGTGAGAAGGCGCTGCAGAATAATCAAGACCAAATTCGTAGGCTTGCGCCTCCGCAGGCGATCTGGTAGCTTCACGCGAACCAGATTCTTTCACAATCGCATGATCCCGTGCCCATGAATCACGCACAAACACCGTTGCCCGCAGAGGCGCTGGGCTACCTCGACGCCCTCTACAATCTCGCGCGCTGGCTCGCCCGCGATCCAGTCGAGGCGGAGGATCTCGTCCAGGAGACGTACCTGCGCGCCATCCGCGCGGCCCATCAGTTCCAGCCTGGAACCAATCTCCGTGCGTGGTTGTTCCAGATACTGAGGAATACGTTCTTCACCCTGTACAAGCGCAAGGGGCGGGAACCGGAGGCCATGGACCCGGAGATACTGGACGGGATGTCCGGCTGGGACGGACCGACTGGCGTGGGGGAGCGCATGGCAGGGCCGCCGGATGGCACGGCGGGCCTGGACCTGACGGCGGCGCTCACGCGCCTGCCCGAGGAGTATCGCTCCGTGGTCCTCCTGGCGGACCTTGAGGATTTCAGCATGGGGGAGATCGCGCGGATCATGGACTGTCCCGTGGGGACGGTGAAGTCCCGACTCTTCCGCGCCCGAGCCATCCTCAAGGAGCTGCTCCGCGACTACGTGGGATAGCCCGGCGAAGAGATTCGATGGAATGTTCTGAGGCCCGCGAAAATCTCACGGATCTGAATCGGGGACGCCTGGAGGGCGAACCGGCGGAAGCGGTGCGTGCCCACGTGGGGCAGTGCGCCACCTGCGCCGCCGCGCTCCAGCGAGAGGTCGAGGTCCGCGCCCTGATTCAGGCTCAGGCCCCGCGGTATACGGCGCCGCCGGCGCTGCGCCGCCGGATCCAGGCTGCCATGGCGCAGCCCCGCCCCGCGGGGTGGTCCGCGTGGCGCGCCTGGCTCCGCACCCACCCGTGGACGGTCGGTTCCCTGGCCGGGGCGGTCGCCGTCCTCCTGCTCGTGTGGGGAGGGACGCTCTGGATGGCGAGGGATCCCGTGTCCCGGCTGGCGGCCCGGGCGGTGGCCGAGCACGTCGAGTATTCCAAGGAGATGATGAACCGGCCGACCCCGGATCCTCCCGCGCTGGTGCAGGAGTTGCGGTCGCAAGTGGGATTCTCGTTCGAGCCGGTCTTCCGCGGCGATTCCCAGGTCCGGTTGGTGGCCGGCCTGGTGAGCGACCTCCTGGGAAAGCGGGCCGCCACCTTCGTCTATCGGGACGGCTCGGGTCGGTACACGACGCTGTTTCTCATGCCGGAGGCCGGCACCACCATCCCGGCCGAGAATCGGATGCCCATTGAAACCTTCAAGCCGTACCACCAGGTGACGTCGGGCCGCCACCTGCTCCTGTGGAAGCAGCGGGATCTGGCCTGCCTCCTGGTCTCGGACCTCGACGAGGCCGGGATGGCCGCCATGTTCCTCAAGGTGCGCAAGGCAACATAGCGGGGACACCGGACAGATCGGAACACAACAGGGCCGGAGGCGGTGTCCTCCGGCCCTTGTGCGTTTGCGGAGTGGAACTACTTCTTCTCCATCAGTACCCCGTCGTACAGCAACGCCGCGACTGCGCCACCGAGAATGGGGCCCACCCAGTACACCCAGTGATCCGTCCAGAGTCCGCTCACCAGCGCCGGGCCGAAGGATCGGGCCGGATTCATCGACCCTCCCGTCAGCGGCCCGCCGACCAGGATGTCCATGGTGATGGCCATCCCGATGCAGAGAGGGAAGATGGCCTTGGGCCCCCGCGGATCCACGGCCGTGCCGAAGATCACGGTCACCAGGAAGAAGGTGAGGATGAACTCCACGAGCAGGGCCTGGCCCGCGCCGATGCCGGAACCCGGGGCGGGCGTCCCCAGCGCCGCGCGCGTCACCGCGCCGCCCGGCATCACGATCTTCAGGACGATGGCGGCCACGAGGCCCCCCAGGAGCTGCGAGACGATGTAGGCCAGGCCGGCCCCGGCCCCCATGCGCTTGGTGGCCATGAAGCCCAGAGTTACGGCCGGGTTGAGGTGACCTCCCGAGAGGTGGGCACTGAAAGAGACGCCGAGGAAGATTGCCAGCCCGTGCGCCAGGGCGATGGCCACGAGGCCGGCATGCCCCTCGATGTGGGCGTCCACGATGATGGCCCCGGCCCCCATGAAGATGAGGCCAAAGGTCCCGATGAATTCCGCCAGGAGTGCCCGTCCGTTCGCGCCCATCCCCATTCCTCCCTGAGCGGCATCACCCTCCGGTGAGTCGCCGCCTCTCAATCGACTGGTTCTTGGCCGAAGCAGCGTCCCTGCCTTCGCCTCGGGTCATTCGGCCTGTCAGGGCTGCGCCGACCGGATCCCTGACGATCCTGTCGAGGCCGAACGACGTTTCGTTCCGCTCACCCGCCCCGCCCGGGTTGTCGCTTCAGCAGCTCCGCGATGGTGGACCCGGCCTTCAGGCCGGAGCCGGTGAGCGGAATGACGGCGATGCCCTCGGCGGGGAGGCGGCCGGCCGCGGCCAGCTTGAGGGCGCCGGCTGGCGCCACGGCAGCCGTCGGCTCCACGTACAGGCCGGCGCGTCCCAGCCGGAACAGGGCGGAGACGATCTCCTCATCGGAGACCGCGAGCAGTTCCCCGTCGGATTCGCGACATGCCTGAAGGATCGCCTCGGCGCGGTCGGGGGCGGCGATGCGGATTCCCTCGGCGATCGTCACGACCGGTCCGGCTGTGGGCCGGCCACACCACGCCGCCACGAGGGGTGCGCACGCCTCCGCCTGGATGCCGATGAGGCGCGGCAGGCGCGGGATCTCCCCGGCCTTGAGGAGATCCCGGAAGCCGAGGTATGCCCCGAGGTAGAGGGTCCCGTGCCCCACGGGCAGGATCACCTGGTCCGGCGCCCGGAAGCCCAACTGCTCCCAGATCTCGAAGGCGAACGTCTTGGTTCCCTGAAAGAAATAGGGGTTGAAGACGTGGCTGGCGTAGTAGCTCCGCTCGGCTTCTGTGCGGGCGGCAGCGGCCACGTCCTCCCGGCTGCCGGGGACGGGGACCACGTCGGCGCCATAGGCGGCGATCTGCGCCAGCTTGCCGCTACTGGCCGAGGCCGGAACGAAGATGCGGCAGGCGATGCCGGCCCGGGCAGCATAGGCGGCCACCGCCGCGGCGGCGTTCCCTGACGAATCCTCCACGGCCGCCCGGATCCCCAGGCCCTTCATGCGGGTGAGCATCACGCAGGCGCCCCGATCCTTGAACGAGCCGGTGGGGAGCAGGAACTCCAGCTTGAGATGGGATCCCGGCAGGGCAGGCCAGGGCAGGAGGGGCGTGATCGGCTCTCCCAGGCTGACCGCGTCGCAGCCCGGCGGCAGGGGCAGGGCCTCGCGGTAGCGCCACAGGGTCTGCGGGCGCTGGCGGAGGGCGTCACGCGGGAAGGCGGCCGTGGCCCGCAGGTCGTACAGCCCGCCGCAGGGGCAGCGCCAGCGGAGGGTGTCAGGGGGTGCCGCCGCCTGGCAGGTGGCACAGACCATCTCGGCGGGCATGGGCAGTCAGAGGACCTGCATCAGCTCGCGCGCCTCGGCGTAGTTGAGGTCGATCTCCAGGGCGCGCTTGCAGCAGCGCTGGGCGCCGGTCAGGTCCCCCAGCTCCTTTAGGCAGACGGCCTTGTGGTACCAGGCCAGCTTGGAGCTGCCGTTGTAGCGCAGGGCCTCGTTGAAGCAGGTCGTGGCGTCGGTGAACTTCTTCAGGTGGAGCAGGCAGATGCCGCGGTGGTTCCAGGCGGTCAGGAGGCGGCTGGGATCCCGGAGGTCCTTGATCCCGCGATCGAACTGGGCCACGGCCTGCTCGTATTCCTCCATGTACATGAGGGCCGCCCCCAGTTCGATGCAGTGCTCCGGCTCGCCCCGGAGGGGCTGGCCCGATCGTGCCTGCGGAGCGGGGCGCCCCAGCGAGAACAGGCTGTCGGCCTGGAGGTTGAAGGACAGATCCTGGATGGTGGCCGCCTTGGCCGCGGCCCGGAACAGGTGCGCCTTGATCCCTTTGGCGGCCAGCAGTTCCTGGAACTGCGGGTGCTCCGTGTCGGTGGCCATCCGCACCAAGAGGTCCGCCAGGAAGCGGGACATCTGCGGCCCGCGGCCCCGCTCGCGCTCGGCGAAGCCCGAGCGCGCCTCGCCCTCCGCGGGCGCATACCGGTCCGTGGGCGTGAACAGGGCGTGGTTGAGCCCGCTGGGCGACACGCCGAGGAAGCGGTACAGGCCTGCCCGCTCCTGCTCGGGCCCGCGGAACTTCCACCGCGCCTCCAGGTAGCCGGGAACATCGGTGGCCAGGAGCCGCGCGGCGAAGGCGGAGCCCAGGAAGCGGAACTTGTTGGGTCCCTCCAGGTACTGCCGGGCGAGGGAGAGGAAGAGGCCCAGGTCGCCCCGCAGGCTGTACCGGTCCATCTTCCAGCGGGGTTGTCCGCCCGGCTCGACCACCACCACGTTTTCCCGCACGAGGTCCTGCATCACGTCGCGCACGTCCGCCAGCGGCTCCCGCACTTCTTTCGCCAGGGCCTCGAGATTGCGGGAGACCAGGTCGAGCAGGGTCAGGAACACCTTGTCGCGGACGTACACGTCCACCAGCCGTTTTCCCTGCAGGGCGGGGTCGAGCCGCTTCAGCTCCCGGGCCACGACGCGGGACACCAGATCACCGTGGAACGCCAGGACCGCGTACCCGGTCGGCTTCCGCCCCGTCAGGGTCATCTGGACCCAGTACATGAGGCCCTCGTGATAGGCGAGGAAGCGCGGGCCGACATCCGTCCGGATGCGGGACTTGATGGCCGGCTCGACGACCTCTGGAGGCCCGATCAGGCGCGCCCGGCGGAGCAGCGCCAGGATCTTCTCGGGGGGAAAGACGTGGAATTCGCCCTTCCCCTTCTCCTCCATGCGGGCGTACCACTCGCGGGCCGGCCGGCTCAACCCCGAAAGCGCCAGGAACAGCCCCACCAGGCGCCTGTCCTTTTTCTTGTCCCGGGTGTAGGCGGCGAGAAACCGCTTCAGCTCGTCCGGGCCGACTTCGCGCGGGAGGGCGCGGGCCCGGCAGCAGATGGGGGCCTGGGTGGCACGGTGCCGGGCCTTGACCTCGAGATCGGTCCCCGCCCCGCTGACCCGGGCACGGAAGTCGTCGTACCCCAACTCGTCCAGCAGGCGCTTGACGAGTTGGTCCAGGAGCCGGCCCTTGTCCTTGGCGGAACTGGCAAGCACCTTGATCGTCATGCAACCTCCGAATGGTGCGCGCCGGCGGGAAGGGTCCCGGAGCCGGGGACCCACCATGCACCCAGAGGCGGGGCCCAACTCATCGCGCGAGTCTCGACTCGGGATTCCTGGTCCTTTGTGGCATCACGCGGGGCGGGCCCCACGCCGGGGTGAAAGCTAGGACCAAAGGAAAGGCCCTGGGATGATGATGGGTATGCTCGGAGGTCTGTTGTCATTTTCGACCGCAACGACAAGAGGATAGCCTTCTTCTTTCATGCAGTTAGTAACACGGTAGACGATGGGTCGTCAAGGCAGAACTCGTTCGGCTGAGACGAAAACTCGCAGAAAAACGGGGAGTTGCGGCCTTGGAAGCGTGTTGACAAGATATCCAAGTCATGGTAGCCTGCACGCCAATCCATGTCTAACTAGTTACATCTAAAGCGATTTTTTGGTTTGGTGCTTGCGGGTATCCGAGCGACTGCAGGGTAGGGTCGGTGGCAGAAGGAATTTCGCCCAGACGCCTCGGCAACTTTGTCTGACATGAAAACGCAGGGCTTCGAAGCGGTCGAATCAGAGATCAGGTAGGGATGCCCGGTGAAGATTCGCGTAAAGCTGTTTGCCTCGGTGAAGGATATCGTGGGGCGGCGCGAGGTGGTCCTGGACCTCCCCGAGGGGATCACGGCCGCGGGCCTGCTCGAACGGTTCGCCGCGGATCACCCGGGACTGCGCGGGCTGGCCCCGTCGCTCTTGCTCGCGGTGAACCGGGAATACGTCGAGGGCAGCCGGGTGCTGGCCGAGGGAGATGAGGTGGCCTTCATTCCCCCGGTGAGCGGCGGGGTGGATCTGTACGAGGTCACCGAGAGCCCGCTGTCCCTGGACCGCCTGGTCGCGGCGGTCAGCCAGAATACGTCGGGGGCCGTGGCCAGCTTCCTGGGGATCGTGCGGGAATTCGCTCGCGGCCGCCAGGTCCGCCACCTGGAATATGACGCCTACCCCGAGATGGCCACGGCCACCATGCGCCAGATCGGAGACGAGATCCGGGGCCGGTGGCCGGTGGACAGGATCGCCATGGTCCACCGGATCGGGCGGCTCACGATCGGCGAGGCCAGCGTCGGCATCGCCATCGCTGCGCCCCACCGGCAAGAGGCGCTCCAGGCCTGCGCCTATGCCATCGAGCGGGTGAAAGAGATCGTCCCGATCTGGAAGAAAGAGGTCTGGACCGACGGGGCCGAGTGGATCGGCTCCACCGTGGACGAATATCAGGAGCTTCAGGCCAAGAGCCAAGCGCCGAGAGCCGCGAGCCGAGAGCCGCGAGCCGAGAGCGGAACCTAGCCCCGGTGACGGTCCACAGCACTCAGCGATCAGCCGTCAGCGGTCAGCATTCAGCTTCGTAATGAAAAGCACGGTCTGGCGGACGCCTGGAGGCGCTTCGAAAGCAGGTTTCTCAATGGATGACGTTCAAGAGATGCTCAAACGTCAGGCGGTCTGGCAGAGGAGCCGGCAATCATTCACATGGCCGGAGAAGATACGCATGGCGGAGATGGTCAGGGAATCGGCGAAGCAACTCCGTGCCTCCTCAGCCCCAAGAGGGAACCAGGAGATCTCCACGCGACCGATACTCAGGGACCAAGCCGATTAAGCAACTTCTTCCACGCCGACTGCTATGGCAAAGGCCCTGATTTACAGCTACGACAAGAAGCGCGACGTCCTGTACGTGTCCGTCGGTCACCCGCAGGATGCGGTTTCCCGCGAGGTGCAGGCGGGGATCTTCGTCCATCTGCACCCCCGGACTCGAAAGGTGGTCGGATACACGCTCCTGGATTTTCAGCGCCGCGCCTCGCGGACCGGGAAGAAGGCCCAGGCATTGCCCTTCAAGATTCCCGTCCAGGCCTCGTTCCGTCTCCCGCTCGTGACGACTCCCCGGCGCCACACCGCCACTCCGTAGCCTGACATATTCCCCGCAGCGCCTCCCTTTGAGTCCTCGATGGTTGCTCTCGCCGCAGATGCTTCCGCGCAGCCGGGAAGCCCGGGGCATGCCCACTCGGAGCACCGGGCGCAGGAGATCCTCTGCCAGCGAATAGGATTTCGTAGCCACCCCGCCTGCCCCATCGACTGCCAAGAATTCAGAACCCCTATCAAGTAAATCAAGTAGTTACCCCCTAAATGGCGTCCGGTACCATTTTTCTTGCTAAGTATCGCAGAAAAGCGTTGACATGCGCATCGCATTTATGCGATACTTCCTAGGGCTGGAGAACCGAATGCCGCAAACAGGGGTTTTGATATTCGCGGAAGAGGATGGCTCAGCGCCGCTGCTGACTTGGATGGATCAGCTCCAGGTAAAAGTCCGGGATAAGTGCATCGTTCGAATTGAGCGACTTGCCGAACTCGGCCATGAGCTGAGACGGCCGGAAGCCGACCTCTTGCGGGACGGAATTTATGAGTTGCGCGTGCGGCACGGGACCGGCCAGTACCGCATCCTGTACTTCTTTCACGAGGGACGGGCGGTGTTGAGCCATGGTTGCACGAAAGAGGATGCCGTTCCGCCCATCGAGATTGATCGGGCGATCGGAAACAGGCTCCGATTCAGCAAGGACCCAAACAAACATACGTATGAGGAGTGAAGCCATGGCCAAGAAGGAGCGGACACGGGATGCAGTCCAGATCCTTCACGGTCGATACGTGAAGGACGATCCAGAGCGAAAGGCCGCCCTTCAGGAAGAGCGGATGAATGCGGAGGTAGCGCGCCTCATCCACGACTTGCGGACGGCCGCGGAGATGTCCCAGCAGCAGCTCGCTGACCTCATCGGCACCACGCAGTCTGTGATCAGCCGGCTGGAAGACGCGGACTATGAAGGACGGTCACTCACGATGCTCGAGCGCATCGCGCGTGCCCTGAATCAAAAATTGACGGTGGTGATGACCGCGCGTGAGCCGGAGCTCCAGGAGGTGCGGGAGGCGTTCCACCGCGTCATCCAAATGCTGCGGCGGTCTCGCGGCTTGACGGTCGCTGCGCTCGCGGAAAAGACCGGGATCGACCGCGGGGAATTGGTTGCGCTGGAGCGGAATCCTGGGTATCGGCCATCGCCCCTGACCCTGCACCGCCTGGGCACCTTTTTCGGGGTGCCTGACCGAAAGCTCGCCGTTCTGGCGGGGGCGATTCGCGACGTGCCCGAGAGCCTGCGCCAGCAGGCTGCCCAATTCGCCGCGCAGTCGGAATCGTTCTCCAAGCTCACGAAGGAGGAGCAAC
Organism: Candidatus Methylomirabilota bacterium; assembly: GCA_016180655.1. Taxonomy (GTDB): domain Bacteria; phylum Methylomirabilota; class Methylomirabilia; order Methylomirabilales; family 2-02-FULL-66-22; genus 2-02-FULL-66-22. The sequence continues at coordinate 13,610 of JACPAT010000250.1, forward strand.
AGGTGCTCGATGAATTCGTGAACTTTCTCCGGTCTGACGTCTAGTCAGCGACCCGGCAATCCCCAATGGACGAGACGACGCGCAAAGAAATCCGGCGTGTAGCGGCGCAAACGCTCCGCGATGCAGGACTCACGGAACCCCCTCTCCCCGTGGGGGCGCTCTTGGACCACCTTCAGCTCTACCGCGACTACTACGACCTGTCCGACCCCGGGTTTCTCGACCGGGCGAAATACAAGCTGCGGATCCAGGGTCGCCGGCTGGTAGACATCCTCAACAATGTCCGTCTCCAGGCGGTTCTCCTGTTCGACGAAGGCCGGATCTGCATTGACGAAAACCTCCCAAAGATCAAACACCCTTGGGCCTCGTGCCACGAGACGGGTCACCGCATCTTGATCTGGCACAAGCCCTTCTTCTATGGGGACAGCGCGGAAACTCTGGATCCGGCATGGCAGGAAGAGTTGGAACAGGAGGCCAACTACGCCGCGGCCCGGCTCTTGTTTCTCGGTGATCGTTTTACCATCGATGCGCGCGATGTCCAGCCGACCGTGACCGGTCTCAAGGCACTCGCAAAACGTTATGGAACATCTCTGACCACTACGCTCCGCCGGTACGTCGAACAAGGGCCCGACATCCCGATGGCCATGCTGGTCAGTACGCCGGCATGGCAACCCCAGCCGGCAGATCAGATGCACCGGTGGCGCCATTTCGTCCCGTCGCCTCAGTTTGCGCGCATGTTTGCGCATGTGGCAGCAGAAACACTCCGGGAGTTCGTGGACAAGGAGGCGGAATACCGTCGCGGCGGACCGGTCGCAGATTTCGGCCTTGGTCTAGTGGATGAGCGTGGGGACCGCCACGAGTTCCGGGCGTGGAGCTTCAACAATCAGCACTACTTGCTCACCTTGTTCGTGGAGGAGCGGCGCATAATCGAAACCCGGATGGTCGTCGATAGCAAGGCTCTCTCGCAGGCCATGGGGAGGAAATGAGCCATGGACTTCCTGCATACGGAGTTCGACGGCGGCCCCAATGACGTGGTCATCGTGGCTCTCGACCATCAGGCCAACGTGATGCTGCTCGATGATCTGGCGTTCTCCGCGTACCGGACAGGTGAAGGGTTCAGCTATCACGGCGGATGGGCAACGGCCTCCCCCGTCCAGCTCCGCCCGCCCTTTTGCGGGCACTGGCATGTGGTCGTGGACCTCGGGGGTCGGGGTGGTCAGGTCAGGACGGGCGTGCGAATCGTGCGGGATGCAGCGTAGGGATTCGAGCGGTCAAACCCGGTGCCGCCCGGCGCGTAAGGCCGTCCGGCCCGGGGCATCGCCACCTGCAACGAGGGGCGCACAAGATCCTCCATCACTGGATATAACTTCATCGCGGTCCCGCCTGGCCCCCGTCGCTGAAGAATTGCAAACCGTCTCCAATGAAATCAGACCCTTAGCTCGCGAAAGGTGTCAGGTAACTTTTTTACGGCGTGAGGAAAGGTAACTGCACCATGGCTGACACCAATCCACTCTTTACAGGGCCGCGTCAGGAGAGAATCCACAAGAGGCTGTCACTCATCGGTCCAGGCCCGGCGGCATTCTATCGGGATATCTGCCGCCTGATGGGTGGAAGTATTGGAGTGGAGGCAGTCACTCATCTTGCAGGTCACATGCTCCGCGAAACCGAGAGCGCATTGAGAGATGTCTTGCTGCCTGCGGATTATGTGCGACCTCCTGTCTGCGACTCATGCAATCGCCCGCGGAGCGCTCATAGAGAGGAAGTGCGGTCCATTCTCACGAGTTATGGCTTTAAAGAGTCCGATGACGTGTGGAAGGCATGGCATGCGCTTCTCGATGCGGATACAGGCCTTTACAGGCTCGCGCATCGCAATGCCCTGCGTCAGCCGCGAATCGTCGACGACAGCATTCGAAAGGCTTGGGATCGTCTTGAGCGGATTCTCGACGTCGTTCTTGCGAGGTTCGAGACGCGATTCCTGGATTCGGTTACCACGCTTGATGAATTGATCGCCAAGCCGGCGCCGACATCAGATGATGTGAAGAAGCTGCGTGATCGGATTCCACAAAATGAAACAACGCTCGGCCATTTCTTCGGGAAGGTAGAGAACCCGGCTTGGCTACCCCTGCTCGCGAAGAATGGGTTCTTCGCATATCCGCCGGCTCCGGTTAAAGACGAAGCCGGGGCGCGCATTCCCATCTGGCCAGAGGCTCGGTATCTGTCCCGGATGGCGAAGCGATCGGAGCTAGAAGATCAAGTGGCCGAAATTGCTCTCAAGATCCCAGACACGACGAATCCATACGTACATGAATGCCTTGCCGACATCGCGCTCGCGGTCCGGCCGGAGCTTGCCGAACGGTTTGTTCCTAAGATTCCTGTGTGGCTGGATTCTCCGTATCGCATTCTCCTCGGAGAGAAGCTGGGTTCGCTGGCTGTACACCTCGCGCGGGGCGGCTATCTTGAGGCTGGGCTTTCCGTTGCATCAGCGGCACTGAGTCCTATTGCGAAGTTGGCGTCCGGCGAGAGTGCCGAGTCTTTATCAACTGATGTTCGCGCAAGAATCGACCTCTGGACCTATGGGCAGGTGGCCAAGACCCATATCCCGGTCTTAGTGGAACTGGGTGGCCAGGCAACCGTTCGGATGTTGTGCGATCTGCTGGCAAAGGCGCTGGAAATTGAGCGGCCGCGAGCCCTTCAGGCGGACTCGTGTGAAGAGGAATGGGAGGACTATTCATATATTTGGCGGCCTGCCATTGAGGGGCACGGACGGAACAGGCACGAAGATCTCAAAAATATCCTCGTGACGACACTCCGCGACGCTGTGGAGAAAGTGGCGAGCTGCGGTGCGAGCATGGTCCCCGCCTTGGTCGGTCTCGTCGAAAGCTATCATTGGAAGCTCTTTCGGCGGCTTGGCCTGCATCTCCTGCGTAGGTTCCCGGACGTACCCACCTCATTCCTCTTGGACCGTCTCAATAATCGAAGGCTCTTTGATGACAGCTGCCTCTGGCACGAGTATGTGCTCCTGGCCCGCACGGCTCTTCCGGGTTTGCCGGTTAGGGAGCCGGCTGCGTTTTTCGCCTGGGTCGATGAGGGGCCGGACCTGAAGCGATTGAAGGAATTTGAGCGCCATTCCGAGAAATCAATCAGGGAGGAGGAACTGGCTCGGTATGGCAGGCGGTGGCGTGTTGAGAAATTGGCGGTGCTGCGGGATGTTCTGCCGCTGGCATGGCGCGAGAAATACGACGAGTGGAGCCGGGAAGTCGGAGAGCCTGAGCATCCGGAATTCCGCTCCTACATGGCAGAATGGGTGGGCCCAACCAGTCCGAAGGGGGCGGCGGAGTTAAGGGCGATGACCGTGCCGGAGATCGTCGCGTACCTCACAGATTGGAAGGCTCCTCAAGGCTTTATGAGCGCTTCTCCCGAGGGGCTCGGTCGGGAGCTGGAGGCTGTCGTAGCGGGGGATCCGGAACGTTTTGCGGAATCTGCCGATCTCTTCAAAGGGTTTGATCCGACATACGTGCGCGCGATTATCTCTGGCTTTGGGAAAGCTATCGGATCGCTCCCGTTTCCATGGGCACCAGTTTTGGATCTGTGTCTTTGGGTGGTGAACCAGGGCCCGGAAGATCCCGACCAGGATGCAACGATGGATCGTGGCCGGGACCCGGGATGGGGTTGGAGCCGAACGGAAATCGCGAGGGTGCTACAGGTTGGTTTTCAGAAAGACAATATTCCGGTAGAGATGCGCGACTTGGCATGGTCAGTCTTGCAGCCGATCACCAATGATCCGCACCCCACGCCGGCCTACGAGAGCAAGTACGGGGGCGACAACATGGATCCCAGCACGTTGTCGATTAACTCGACGCGCGGGGAGGCCATGCATACCGTCATTGCTTACAGCCTGTGGGTGCGCCGACATTTTGACAAGCTCCCCAACGGAGCGGATTTAGCCCAGAGGGGATTCGCCGAGCTTCCTGAGGCTGAGAAGGTATTGAATCTTCATCTTGACCCTTCGCAAGATCCCTCACCGGCCGTCCGGTCTGTCTATGGGCGTTGGCTCCCTTGGATCTACCTGCTCGATGCGGCGTGGACTTCTTCTCATCTCTCGAAGATGTTTCCGGACGATGAGTCCCAACCAGTGCTTCGAGATGCTGCCTGGGACGCATACATCTGCTTCTGCGATCCCTACGATAGTGTACTGGCCTTGCTTGCGGGTGAGTACACTAAAGCTATCCGCCGGATCGGAATATCGCGGCAAGGCGGGCGGCATGTTGGCAATCCTGAGGATCGGCTTGTCCAACATCTGATGATGTTCTATCTAAGAAACAAGCTCGATATGCAGGATCCAGACGGACTCCTCCATCTCTTCTACGCCACAGCGAATCCAAACGCGAAAAGGGAGGCGATTCATTGGCTGGGGCGGGTCCTCTTCGAGCAGCAGGGTGATGGGGAGGAATTGCCTAAGGATATGCTGGATCGATGCGTACAACTGTGGGAAAAGCGATTCGCGGTGGCGTCCAAAGAAGGCGCGGGGAGCGAGCTTGAACCTTTTGGATGGTGGTTTGTCTCTGGGAAACTTGATGGGAGGTGGCTGATTCTTCAGCTTCGGGAAGTGCTCAG
>JACPAT010000073.1 GCA_016180655.1 Candidatus Methylomirabilota bacterium
CGATTCACCCGGTCCCAGTGCAGGTGGGCCGACCGCCGCCCCCGTCGGGTGGCCACTCCTTCCGCCAGCATCGTGAGGATCGCCTCGTATTCCTCTCGGGGCAGATCGCGAAACGGGTAGGCCCGCCGGGCCAGCTCCAGCATCTCTTGCTCGGTCCGCTCTCCCGAGGCAACCGTGGCCACGATCTGCTGCGCCAGGATATCGCGGGGGGCCCGGGGAATCGTCACGCAATCCAGCTCGCCCGCCCGGATGGCCCGAATGGCGGCGGCGCACTGGATCAGCTCGTCCCGGGTCCCCGGGAAGAGGATTCCGCGGGGCGTCGCCCCCAGCCAGTGCCCCGACCGGCCCACCCGCTGGAGGAGGACGGCCAGCGACCGCGGCGCCCCCAGGTGGCAAACCAGATCCACGTGACCGATGTCGATCCCCAGCTCCAGCGACGCCGTGGCCACCACGACCTTCAGGGTTCCGGCCTTGAGTCCCTGCTCCGCCGTGAGGCGGGTCTCTCGCGAGAGGCTGCCATGGTGGGCCGCCACCGTCTCTGTTCCCAGCCGCTGGCTGAGCTGGTAGGCCACGCGCTCCACCAACTTCCGGGTGTTCACGAAGACGATGGTGGTCCGGACCCCCTTCGCGTAGCTGGCAATCCGGTCGTACACCTCCGCCCACATGGCATGGCTGGCGACCGCGCCCAAGGGCTGGTCCGGCACCTCCACCCTGAGATCCAGGTCCCGTCCCTGTCCCGTGTCCACGATGGCGCAATCCGGCGTTTCATTGGCCCTCACATTTCGCGTCCCGACCAGCAGCCGCCCGATCTCCTCGATCGGCCGCTGCGTCGCGCTCAACCCGATCCGCTGGAGCGGCGCGCCCGCCAGGTCTTCCAGTCGCTCCAGGGAGAGGGCCAGGTGGGCGCCCCGCTTGTCGGCCGCCACGGCGTGGATCTCATCCACGATGACTGTTCTCGCCGAGGCGAGATACCGCCGGCTGCCCTCGGCCGTCAGCAGGATATAGAGCGACTCCGGCGTGGTGATCAGGATGTGCGGCGGATGCCGCCGCATGGATTCCCGGTCCTTCGCCGGGGTGTCCCCCGTCCGGACGGCAACCCGGATCTCGGGCAAGGAGGATCCCCGCTCTTCCGCCAGCCGGCGGATGGCTCGCAGCGGCTCCCACAGGTTCTTCTGGATGTCGTTGGAAAGCGCCTTCAGGGGGGAAACGTAGACGACCGAGGTCTCGTCCCGCAGGCGGCCGCTCGCGGCGGAGCGGACCAAGCCGTCAATCGCCCACAGGAATACCGCCAGCGTCTTCCCGGAGCCCGTGGGGGCGCACAGGAGCGCGTGCCGCCCCGCCGCGATCGCCGGCCAGCCCTGTTCCTGCGGCGGACTCGGCCGCGCGAAGGCGCCGAGGAACCACTCCCTGACGAGCGGATGGAATAGACCGAGCACCTGGGAGGTCACAATGGGGGGATGCTACGCGAGGATCAGTCCGACGTCAACGAGTGCGACCCGGCAAGCCCCAGATGCACACGCATGGCCGCCTCAATGGATGCGCGCAGGGCCTGATCCGCAATCGCACCGACCGCCTTGACGAGCCGGCCCTTGTCAATGGTGCGGATCTGGTGAGCCAGGACGAGAGAGTCTTTCCGCAGCCCGCAGGAAATACGTGGCAGCCTTGCCTCATTCGAGTACACCCGCCGACCCGGTTTCAACGAGGTCAGCGGCAGGATGGTCACCACGGGCATCAGCCGGTTGAACGCTTCATGACTGACCACGACAACAGGGCGGGTCCCGCGTTGCTCCGAGCCTCGCACCGGGTCAAGGTTGGCAAGGTAGACCCGCCAGCGCATCGCCTCGGACGTCATCTCAACCTCCGGGCGGTCTCAGCATCAGCGTGCTTGAAATCCTCCATGGTCGCTTTGATATCCCCAAGGAACATCTCGTCACGGCTCGCCTCTTCCATCTCCTTCTCGAGGCGGACATGCCGTTCGTGGGCCAGCAACATTCGCAGCGCCTCATTCACGCACGCGTTGAGAGAGCGATATCCTCCCTGGCCCACGAACCGCTTCACCTCGGTCAGGATGTGGCCGTCCACCAGCACTGTCACCTTCGCTTTTCTCTCCATGATGCACCTCAGAATGTCCTGCCATGGATGGTCCCTCGCTACTCGGGCATTCTATCCAGCCACTGTCATGTAGGCAAGCATAATATGCTGGCGGATTTCACCAGGAGAATCGACATACAATTTCCACAGGGCAGTGTATGAGGCTATAACCCCGGGCGGGGCGTGATTCCCCCGCCCCGAGGGGCTTGGCTGGTATTCACATCGGGAATCCGCGGACGTAGTTGACGCCTTGACACCCACCGGGTTTCTCTGGTAGCGTCCTCACGCATTGCTCGTATTGCGACATCGGAGTTTCAAGACCAGAGGCTAGTGGGCCACAAGGGAGGATCCATGAAAGCCATTCGCGTGCACGAATTGGGCGGACCGGAAGTCCTGCGATACGAAGAGATTGCCGCCCCCACACCGAGTCCCGGGCAGGCACTCGTCAAGGTGGAGGCGATCGGGCTGAACTTCATTGACATCTATTTCCGGACCGGGGTCTACAAGACTGCCCTTCCCTTCATCCCCGGCATGGAAGCCGCGGGGACGGTCACGGCCGTCGCACCGGGCGTCACGGATGTCCAGGTGGGAGACCGGGTCGCCTATTCGCCGGCCATAGGCGCCTATGCCGAATTTGCCGTCGTGGCCGCCGAGCGTCTGGTGAAGCTCCCGAAGGGGCTGGACTCACGGTCCGCGGCTGCCGCCATCCTCCAGGGGATGACGGCACATTACCTGGCGTTCAGCACCTACCCGCTCAAGCCGGGCGATACGGCATTGGTCCACGCGGCAGCGGGAGGCGTCGGGTTGCTCCTGGTGCAGATCGCGAAGATGCGGGGGGCCCGGGTGTTCGGCACCGTGTCCACCCGAGAGAAGGCGGCCCTGGCCCGGGAAGCCGGCGCCGACGAGGTCATCCAGTACACGGAGCAGGACTTCGAGGCCGAGGTGATGCGCCTCACGAACGGGAAGGGCGTGAACGTTGTCTACGATTCCGTGGCGAAGACCACCTTCGACAAGAGCCTGAACTGTCTCGCCCCGCGGGGGATGCTGGCCCTCTTCGGACAGTCCAGCGGGCCGGTGCCCCCCCTGGACCCCGCGCGCCTGGCCAAGAACGCGGTCTTCCTCACCCGGCCGGGCCTGGGGCCGTACACGGCGACGCGAGCGGAGCTCTTGGAGCGGGCAGGGGACGTGTTCGGCTGGATCACAGCCGGGAAGCCGAAAGTCCATATCCACTCGACGCTGCCGCTCAAGGACGCGGCCGAGGCGCACCGCCTGCTGGAAGGACGGAAGACCATCGGGAAGGTCCTGCTCGTTCC
>JACPAT010000074.1 GCA_016180655.1 Candidatus Methylomirabilota bacterium
GTAGATGCAGGAGACGCTGGCGACGATGATGACGTCCGGGCGGCTCATCAGGCTGCTGGCGCCAGGTGTGCACCAGGCTGCCCTTCCTCACGATGTGAAGCCCCGCAACCAATCCCCGGCCGTGCACCGCGCCGATGCGTTCGCGGTGCTGCTCCGCGATTCGCCGCAACCCCTGGAAGAGGATCTGCCCCATGGCAGCCGCGTTCTCGATCAAGCCGCCCTCCACGATCTTCCGGACGCTCGCCAGGGCCGCGGCCGCGCAGACCGGATTCCCCGTGTGGGTGCTGGTCATCTCCGCGGGGCCGTACAGATCCATGACCTCGGACCGGCCGATCACCGCCGAGAGCGGCAGGGAGCTGGAGATGCCCTTGCCGCAGCAGACCAGATCCGGGACGATGTCATAGTGCTCGAAGCCGAAGAGCTTGCCTGTTCTTCCGAAGCCGGCCTGGATCTCATCGAAGGTCAGCAGGACGTCGTGCTCGGCGCACCAGCGGGCGAGCGCCTGGATGTAGTCCCTGGGGGCAAAGCTGGCGCCGCCGCCCTGATAGGTCTCCAGGATGACGCCGGCGATCTGATGGGGGCGCACCTCCTTCGCCTCGAGTGTCCTCAGGAAGAGGTCAAAGCGCGTGTCCTGGGTCCGGAACCCGTCCGGAAAGGGGACCTGATGCGTGCCGGGATCCAGGTTGCCGATCCACGCCTTCAGGGCCGGGATCCCCCCGATCATCTGGGACCCGAGGGTCCTGCCATGGAAGGCCCCCTCGAAGCTGATGATCCCGATCTTCTCCCGTCCCCCGACCTTCTGGCCGTACGTCCGCGAGAGCTTGATCGCGCATTCGATCGCCTCGGCGCCCGTGGTGAGCAGCAACACCTTGTGGAGCCGTTCCGGCGTGATGTCTACCAGGTACTGGACCAGCTCCGCCCGCTCCGCGCTGGGGAAGCAATAATTGTGGAGCAGGCCCTTCTCGACCTGAATCCGGATGGCATCCCGGACCTCTTGCGCCGCGTGCCCCGCGTTTGCGACCAGCACCCCCGAGCTCCAGTCGAGCCACATGTTCCCGTCCCGATCATAGACCTGGTGCCCGTCGGCCCTGTCCCAGAGGACCGGCGGCTGACCGGTCATGGAGGTGGGTTCGCATCGGGACAGGGTCTGCAGAGTCTCCAGCGACCCCGGTGCGGGAATCCTCGTGACGATTCTCCTGAACCGGGTCTCAACCTGCTTGACGTCCTTGGGTTCGAGATCGAAGGCTTTCCCCATCGGCTCCCATCTCCGCCAGGCTGGGCCTGATCAGCCCCGTCCCCAAATCGGATCTGGGCCATTCGAAGCCGGATGGCGGGGACCGCCCCTCGGGGGCCTGCCTGGCCTTCGTGCGCGCCGGAGGGCGACGCCACCTACGTCCCGGCCACCGCCCCCGAGACCAGGCCGCTCACCAGGTAGCGCTTGAAGCAATAGTAGAGGATGACTGGCGGTATTGCGTACACCGTAGAGACTGCCATCAGCAGGTTCCACGGGGCATTGTCGGTGGTCAGGAAGTTCCCCATCGCCACGGGAATGGGGATGTTGTGTTCGCCGGTCAGCAGGAGCAGGGCATACAGGTACTCATTCCAGGCGTAGAGGAAGGCATAGGTGCCGATGGCGATCAGCGGGGGCAAGATCAGGGGGAGGTAAAGGTACAAGAAGATGGTGATGGCCCCCGCCCCATCGATGGCCCCGGCCTCCTCGATCTCCGGAGGAAGCGTGCGTGCGTAGTCGGACAGCACCCACAGCGCGTACGGGGAGGCGAACGTGACCATGGCCAGAACCAACGCAAGTTTTGTGTCAAGCAGGTCGTAATCCGCCATCATCTTGAAGAACGGGATGGACAGGAACGACGCCGGGATGATGTAGGTGAAGAGGGTCAGGCCCGAGACGAAACGGCGAAACCGGAAGTGGATCCTGGCCATGGCAAAGGAGCCCAGCGAGGCGATCACCATGACCGTCGCCATGGTCCAGATCGCCACGATGAGGCTCGTTCCAAGCTGTTGCCAGAAGTATCTCACGAAGGGGTTGTCCTGGCCCATCGTGTAGATGTAGCTCTTCAGGGTCGGGTTGTCGATGTACAGGCCGGGCCGGAACAGGTCGTTCGTCGGCGTGAGCGACAGCAGGACCATGTAGTAGACGGGGAACAGCGTCCAGGCCAGAATCAGGACCGCCAGGATGCTGAGACCCGCCTGGACCAGGAACCGCTTCCGCTGGTGCCCGCTCGCGCTCATATCTTGACCCACCGCAACAGTAGGAAGATGAAGAACAGCGTCACCGGCAGGGCCACGGCGAAGGTGGCCATCCCCCACTCCAGCCGGCCCATGTGGAAGGTGTACCGGTACGCCAGGGTCGCGAGCACGTGGGTCGAGTCGCCCGGGGCACCCCCAGCCAGCAGCCAGGGGACCGTGAAGTCCCCCAGCGTGAACACCATCGAGAGGAGCGTGCAGATGAGGTAGAGGTTGCGCAGGAGAGGGAAGGTGACGTACCGGAAGTTCTGCAGGGGTTGGGCCCCGTCGATGGCCGCCGCCTCGTACAGCTCACTGGGGATCGCCCGCCGCCCCGCCAGGAAGATGATGGTCCAGAAGGGGAGGTACTTCCAGATGTGGAACGTGATGATCGCCCCCAGGGCGGTGTCGTGCTGTGCCAGCCAGGGGACGGACGGGAGGCCGAACTTCGTGAGGAGGTGGTTGAAGATCCCCCACTGAGAGTTGAGCATCCAGCGGAAGGAGAGGATTCCGGGGAGGGCCGGGACGGCCCAGGGGATGAGGAACAGGGCGCTCAGGACCCGGATCCACCGGTACGGGTAATCCAAGATCCCGGAGAGCAGCAGGGCCAGGAACAGCTTGAGGTTCACCGCTAACCCGACGTACCAGACCGTATTCCATACCGTCTGGAGAAAGATCGGGTCCTCGAAGAGCGCCCGGTAGCTGTCCCGATCCAGGGCGTAGTAGACGCCGAAGGCCATCGGATAGATGACGAATGCCCCGAAGAGCGCCAGCAGCGGCGCGCTGAACATGAAGCCGTGGAATGTCCGGTTGTGGAGCAGGCGGATCATCCTCTCCTCGCGGGTGGTGCGCACCAGAAACGCGAAGGGGGGCTTTCACCCCCCTTCGCGCCGTGACCTTCCCTGGCGTGCTACTTGTACCCGGCAAAGATCGCCTTCATTCGAGCGATCGCCTCGTCAGCCGCCTTCTCGGGGGACCACTTGTCTATCGCGACACGCGCCATGGCCTTGCCCCAGATGTTCTCGTCGTAGACCTGGGAGTTGGCCGGGTGCTTCCAGTGTTCGAACGCCTTGTTGTCGCGGTCCTGGTAGATCATGGTGGCCACCGCCGGGTGCTTCCAGTGTTCGAACGCCTTGTTGTCGCGGTCCTGGTAGATCATGGTGGCCACCGGAACGTGGGGGTCCTTCTGGCCCTTGGGTCCCTTGTGCCCCGCGCGCCAGAAGGGATCCTTCGCGACGTCGGTGAAGGCCGGGTACCAGCGGCCGTTGGCGGCCTTGACGTACTCCAGGAACCGCGCCGGCTCCACGACGAAGCGCACGAAATCCTTGGCCAGCTTCTGCTTCTTGCTTTCCTTGGGAATGATCACCGTCTTCACCGCGCTCAGGTACCGCGCCTTCTTCCCGTCCGGCCCGTCCGGCCACTCGATGGTGGCCATGTTGTCGAAGTAGTTGGTCTTCTGCGGGTCGTCCTTGTTGAAGAACTGGGCCGCCGGGATGCTCTGCGACGGGTTCGGCGTCATCACGATGCTCTTGCTGTGGAAGCCGGCGTTGTTGTCGCCGTCCGACCAGTTGGTGGCATCCGGCGGGACGTAGCCGGAGGTGAACAGCTCCCCGAACCACTTCAGCGTCTTGATGATGGCCTCGCGGTTCTTCGGCTGGTCTGCGATCACCTTGCCGTTCTTGTCCAGCAATTCGCCGTTAAAGGAGAGCAGGGCCATGTCGAAGTTGTACAGCGTGTCGCTGGCGCGGGTGGACATGGTCATCCCGATCCCGTAGAGTTTGCCGTACTTGGCCGGGTCCTTCTTGCGCAGGGCATCCTGGGCCTTCTTCCAGTAGCCCCAGTACTCGTCCCACTTCATCGGGATCTTGGCCGGATCGTCCTCCATTCCGACCTCTCTCAGCATGTCCCGCCAGTAGTGGATGTGCATGGTCTGGGCTTCGATGGGGATGCCGTAGTAGGCGCGCTTCTTGGTCTTGTTGTTCGTGACGTAGGCAACCTCGAGCATCTTCTCGTTATACCGGGGCCTCAGCTCCTTGATCAGATCGGACACATCGGCGAGTTGATCGTCCCAGCCGTACTTCGGGACCACCTGCCAGTCATTGAAGAAACAGAAGGCCACGTCCGGCACGCGGCGGGCGATGAGGGCTGCGGTGATCTTCTTCAGCAGGTCCTCCTGCGCGGTGAAGGAGAGGTCCACCTCAACCTTGTGCTTGGCCTCGAAGTCCTTCACGATCTTCTGCATGGCGGCGTCTTCTTCGGGGTAGTATCCCTTGTTCCACCACACGACCAGCTTCTCCCCCGCGGCCGCCGTCCCCACGAGGCCCGGCCCGATGAGGGCCAGCGCCAGGCACAGGGCGGCGATCCAGGGGGCGTGCCATAGCAACCGCCTTCCTTTACCCATCGTTCTTCCTCCTCTCTCCTCTCGCGGTGATGCTCCGGGCGAGCGGCCCGCGGGTTCTGGGAGACGCATGGGGGTGGGGGCGCCATCTGGCGACGCCAGCCACCCGGCGCCACCGGAAGCTAATACCAGGGGCCCGCAGCTTGTCAAGGGTAAAAGGGGGCGGGGGCGGGCGGCAAACAGCCTTGACTTCGTCCGGAAAAGCCTGCTAAGTTGCCCCGCGTCCTTGTCGCCCGGCGCCGTCCTCGGCGTGCGGTCCCCCCGGAGTTCCGCCAGGTTTCGGAGGCGTTCATGCAATCCCTCGGCGTCAACCCCAGCCGCCACGGGCTGGAGAACCACGGCATCCACAACGTCAACCAAGTCTTCTGGAATCTCGGCACCGCAGGCCTGGTGGAGAACGCGATCCGCCGGCGCGAGGGGTTGCTGGCGGCCGGCGGCGCCCTGGTGGTGCGGACGGGCCAGTACACCGGGCGCTCGCCCGACGACAAGTTCATCGTGCGGGAGCCCTCCACCCAGGACCAGATCTGGTGGGGGCCGGTCAACCGGCCCTTCGACTTGCTTTGCCGGCGCCGATCCCGCCCACCGGATCCCCATCCGGGTGATCACCGAGTACGCCTGGCACAACCTGTTCGCCCGCCAGCTCTTCGTGCGGGCCGACTGGACCAAGACGCAGGAGCACGTCCCCCGCTTCACCATCATCGACGTCCCCAAGTTCCATGCCTATCCCGACCTGGACGGCACCCGCTCCGAGGCCTTCGTGGTCGTCCACTTCGCGCGGGGCCTGGTGATCATCGGGGGGACCAGCTATGCGGGCGAGATGAAGAAGTCCGTCTTCACCCTCCTCAACTTCCTGCTGCCGCTGCGCCGGGTGCTCTCCATGCACTGTTCCGCCAACCTGGGCCCTGGGGGGGACGTGGCGCTGTTCTTCGGCCTCTCGGGGACCGGGAAGACCAGCCTGTCGGCGGATCCGGGCCGCCGGCTGATCGGCGATGACGAGCACGGCTGGAGCGAGAGCGGGCTCTTCAACTTCGAGGGGGGCTGCTACGCCAAATGCATCCGCCTCTCCCGCGAGGATGAGCCGCAGATCTGGGGCGCCATCCACTTCGGGTCCGTGCTGGAGAACGTGACCATTGATCCGGAGACGCGACTCCTCGACTTTCGCGACGACTCCCTGACGGAGAACACGCGGGCCGCCTATCCCCTGACCTTCATCCCGGACGCCGTCGTCCCGGGCGTCGCGGGCCATCCCGGCCACATCTTCTTCCTCGCCTGCGACGCCTTCGGCGTCTTGCCGCCCATCGCGCGCCTGTCGCCGGGGCAGGCGATGTACCACTTTCTCTCGGGCTACACCGCGAAGGTCGCCGGCACCGAGCGAGGCATGGGGTCGGAGCCCAGGGCGACCTTCAGCACCTGCTTCGGCGCCCCGTTCCTCGTACTGCACCCGAAAATCTACGCCGACATGCTGGGGGAGCGGATCGCGCGCCACCGGGTACAGTGCTGGCTGGTGAACACCGGCTGGAGCGGGGGGCCGTACGGGGTGGGCCACCGGATCCAGTTGGCCCATACGCGCGCCATGCTCCGCGCGGCGCTGGAGGGGCTCCTCACCGGCGTCCCCGACAGGCAGGACCCGGTTTTCGGGCTCCAGGTGCCGACCCTCTGCCCGGAGGTCCCGTCCGAGATGCTGGATCCGCGCGCCACGTGGCCGGATCCGGCCGCCTATGATGCCCGGGCGCGGGAACTGGCCCGCCTGTTTCAGAAAAACTTCGAGCAGTTTGCCGACGGCCCGCAGGCGGTTCGCGACGCCGGGCCCCGCGTGGACTGATTCCCCTCGCCGAACCTCTTCGGTCCAGCCATCGCCCTCGCTTCGGAGCCCCCCTCCGACCAGACGGAGCAGAGAGGAAAGAGCGGCAGGCCTTAACGCAGCGCGTTAATTGCTTCCCCCTCCCGGGGGGTTAACCCGACTTAGCCGATTCGAAGTGACCTTCAGGTTTTTTGCAAAGCCGACCCGCCCGTTCTTACGGGGTTACAGTGCCATGGGCGCTCAAACGGCCTGTAGGGCAGACCTACCCTCTTTCCACCGGCGAGCACGAGTGGTAGCGTCGCACCACCATGTTCCAGCGCTGCCACACCCGCCGCAAGGACGGCAAGCTCCACCGGTACTGGAGCATCGTCGAGACCCGCCGCGTCGCGGGCGGGCGCGTGGTGCAGCGGCCCGTGCTGTACCTCGGCGAGATCAACGACAGCCAGCGCGAGGCCTGGCGCAAGACCATCGAAGTGTTCGAGGATGGCGTC
>JACPAT010000251.1 GCA_016180655.1 Candidatus Methylomirabilota bacterium
CGCCGGTCGCACGAGGCGGCGATCGTTGATCCCTCAATCGATACGCAGCAGTACGAGGCCCTGTTGCGGGAGCGCAACTTTCAGCTACGCTACGTGATTGATACGCACGTGCATGCGGACCACGTGTCGGGCGCGCGGGACCTTCGGGCCAAACCTGGGGCCGAGCTCTGCCTGCACGAGTCGGCCCAGGTGGCCTACCCTTTTCGCCCCCTCAAGGATGGGGAGGAGCTGGCGCTCGGGCAATTGCGCTTACGCGTGCTGCACACACCCGGTCATCGCGCTGAGCTGATCTCGATCCTGATCATCAACCCGCCGCGGAGCCAGGAACCGTCCATGGTGCTGACGGGCGATTCCCTGCTCGTGGGCGACGTGGGCCGGCCGGACTTCGGTGGGGGTGACGCCGCCACACAGTTTGAGAGCCTGACCCGGTTGCTACGGCTGCCGGACTGGGTGGCCGTCTTCCCCGGCCACTTTGAGGGGCCATGCGGCAAAGGAATGTGTGGCCGACCCAGCACGACCATCGGCTTTGAGCGGCTGTACAACCCGCTGGCGCGTATGGATCGCGGAGCGTTCGTCTCTACCCTGACAGACGGCATACCCGCGCGCCCACTGAACATGACCGCCATTGAGGCGACCAACCGGGGGCTGTCCCATCTGCCGTGGGCCATGCTGACCACGGCCGCTGCGGTGCCGGAGATCGACGTCGACGCCCTGGAGTCACGCCCGCCGGACGCCGTCGTGTTGGACGTCCGCGAGCCGGAGGAGTACGCTCACGGACACGTCCCCGGGGCGATCAGTCTGCCCCAGGCGGATCTCGCGTCACGGCTGGACGAGGTACCGCGTGACCGCCCCGTGATCACCCTGTGCGAGCACGGGATCCGCTCACTCCGGGCGGCGCAGTTTCTGCTCCAGATGGGAATTGATCCGGTGACGAGCGTCAAGGGCGGGACTGCGGCGTGGCGCGCGGCGGGCAAACCCCTTGCTTTCGGCGACACCCGGCTGGAGAAGCCCCGCGTCACCGAATCCGAATGGACCCACGCCGGCGCATCTCGCTATAGCATTTAACGCAGACCCTCTCCGCTCCTCTCGCCAGCAAAGTTATGCTGCCGCCTGGATACTCTCCAGCGAGGGAGCATGGTGCCGTCCATGCTCTCCCCTCAACGTCAACTTCTCCCCGCAGTGGGGAACAGGGACGCTCCATTGAAGTATTGAAGAACCCAATGGCAGGAATACAGGGCCGGGAAGGGCCGACCGATCGAGGAATTTCTCGCTGAACTCAGGGCAGGGTGACTGTTACTTCCGATGAGGGGGCGCTTTCGTTGCGGCGGGGCGAGCGGTCCACGGCCGTGACGGTGTAGAGGTAAGTCACCCCGGGCCGGGCCGTGCGGTCGGTGAAGGTCGTCGTCTGCACCGGGGTCTCGGTGAGGCGACTGGAGGTCAGGGCCGGCGGTTCCAGGCGGTAGACCAGATAGCCGAGGAGATCCGGCTCGGTGTTGGCGTTCCAGCTCAAGGCCACGGCCCCCGGCCCGGGGATGGCGACCAATCCTCGGGGCGGCCCCGGGGGAGTGAGGTCCACGGGCGTCGCCGACACCTCGTTGGAGTCGCGGCTCTCGCGCCAGGGGGGCCGTTCGATTCCGACGCTCCGCACCACGTAGTAATAGGTGGTGCCGTTCTCCACCCCGGCGTCGCGGAACCGGGTCTCGACGATTGGCCCCGCATTGATCGGCTGAGGTCCGTACGCTCCAGACCGAAGCCCCCGGTACACGTTGTACCCCCGCACGGGCGGCGTCCCGGCCGGAACGGGTCCGGAGGGCGCTTGCCAGGTCAGGCTGACCGCGCCGTCACCCGCCGAGGCGGCCAGGCCGACCGAGGGTAGCGGAGCCGGGGCGAAATCCACGAAGACTTCCACCGACGGCGGACCCACCACCCCGCGGCGATTCACCGCCTGCACCCGGTAGGTGTACCGAACGCCAGGCGCGAGGCCCGCGCCGCCCCCGTCATCCCGGAAGGCGTACTGGCCCCCCCGGACCGTGGCGTTGTCGGGCTGGTCGGCCCGGATCGTCGCCAACAGGGGGAAGGGCGGCCGTTCCCGCGCCTCCCGGGGTTGAGCCACGCCGATCGTCCGAGAGAGCCGGAACTCCAGCAGGTCCGTGAGGAGCGATCCGTCCTCGTTCCGACCGGGCCGGGTCCACGTCACCAGGATCCCGCCGTCCCGCGCCTCAGCGCGGATGCCGCCCACCGCGGCCGGGGACAGGGGGCGCGGCGGGACCGGTGCCCCCTTGCGGCCGCAGCCCGCCAGGACGAAGATCAGCATCGCCATGCCGACGAGGATGCGCGCCGTGAGGGACCGAGCGGACGGGGCGCTCATGGGATGCGCAAGGTTTTCTTGGCCTGCCGGATGGACTCACCCACCAGGCGCGAGCTGGTGCCGCCCGCCGACCGCCGCCGCTCGATGCAGGCGTCCAGGCTGATGTACTTGGAGACGTCCGCGTCGAAGGCCCGGGAGAAATGGCGCAGCCGCTGCAGCGGCACATCCTCCAGCCGCTGGCCTGATTCCAGGCATTCCCGGACGATGCGGCCGACCGTGTCGTGCGCCTCGCGGAAAGGCACGCCCTTCGTGACCAGGTACTCGGCCAGATCCGTGGCGTTCAGGAACCCCTCGGCCGCGGCCGCCCGCATCCGCTCGGGACGGAACTTGATGGCCTTCAGCATGGGCGGGAGCACGTCCAGCGTCTGCCGGATGGTGTCCACGGCATCGAACACCGGCTCCTTGTCCTCCTGGAGGTCGCGGTTGTAGCTCAACGGCAGTCCCTTGAGCATCGTGAGCAGGGCCAGGAGGGAGCCGTAGACCCGGCCGGCCTTCCCCCGGGCCAGCTCGGCCACGTCCGGGTTCTTCTTCTGCGGCATCATGCTGGACCCGGTGGCGAAGGCGTCGGGCAGCTCGATGAAGCCGAACTCGGCGCTGGCCCACAGGATCAGTTCCTCCGCCAGGCGGGAGACGTGCATGGCCAGGACGGCGCAGCCCGCCAGGAACTCCACGGCGAAGTCCCGGTCGGCCACCGCGTCCACGCTGTTGGCGGCGACCTTGGGGAAGTTCAACAGCTTGGCCACGTAGGCGCGGTCGATGGGGAGCGTCGTCCCCGCCAGGGCCCCCGCCCCGAGCGGCAGGACGTTCACCCGGGTGAGGCAGTCCGCGAATCGGTCGCGATCGCGCTGGAACATCTCGAAGTAGGCCAGCAGGTGGTGGGCCAGGAGGATGGGCTGGGCCCGCTGCAGGTGCGTGTAGCCCGGCATGACGGTCCCCAGGTGCACCTCGGCCTCGGCCACCAGGGCCTCCTGCAGGCTGCGGATCTGGTCGCGGATCTTCCCGATGGCCTCCCGGAGATAGAGGCGCAGATCCAGGGCCACCTGGTCGTTCCGGCTCCTGGCGGTGTGGAGCTTCCCCCCGACGTCGCCGATCTTCTCCACCAGGCGCCGCTCGATGTGCATGTGGATGTCTTCCAGGGCCGGGTCGGTGCGGAACTCCCCCCGCTCGATCTCTTTCAGGATCTCCTCCAGGCCCGCCACGATGGCGTCCACCTCGGCCTTGGAGAGGATGCCGCATTTGCCGAGCATCCGGGCGTGGGCGATGCTCCCCGCGATGTCGTGCGGGGCCAGACGCTGATCGAAGTGAATGGAGGCCGTGAACGCCTCGACCTGCCCGTGCGTCTCGGCCTCGAACCGCCCACCCCAGGGCTTCTTGCGTTTCATTCTGCACCCCCGCCCGTCAATCCAGCTCCTCCAGCGAACTCACCCCCGAGATGATCTCCTCCCCCTCCAGCTTGCGCCACTGCCCTCCCCGCATGCCGTGGACGCTCAGGATCTTGAGCGGGCTCCGTGAGGTGCGGGGATCCCGCTCGTGGAAGCGGGAGAGGTCCAGATGGTACAGGCGCGTCTCCCGGCCGAAGCGGAGGCGCGAGACCGGGCCCCCGCCGGGTTCGTCCGTGGAATACTCCGCCACCGATGTGGCCGGCAGCCGCCGCCCCTTGTGCACCAGGACGGCGCTGTGCCCGAAGCCGCTCCGGTCCTCCGCCACCCCTTCGATCTTCGTCTCCCCGGAGGAATTCAGCAGGATCGTCGTCGCATTCTTCACCCCGGGCGTGAAGATGAGATGCTCCCCGTAGAACCCCACCGCGGTGTCCCGGAAGACCGGGTGTTCCGGCTTGGGGTTGCACTGGATGACGAAGAGCAGGTCCAGCGGCTGTCGCTCATGGTAGTAGATTTCATTGGCCCGCCGGATGATGGTGAGGATGTTGGAGCCGTGCCGGTCCCGGTAGATATAGTCGAGGCAGATGAGCACGATGAAGCTCAGCGGGGCGAGCTGCGAGCGGAACAAGTACAGATACTGTCCCCGGTACAGATCCCGAGGCTGGTCCAGAAACTCCTCGCCGAAGAAGGGATGGGTCTTGGCTTCGATGAAGCACCGGACGTCGCCGTGATCGTCCTTGACCGCCACCAGGCACCAGTTCACCGGGCGGTCCCCCTCTGCCCGGGTCGTGCCCTCCAGGATGGTCCGGTGCGCCTCCGCATTGTGGACGTCGTACTCGGCCAGGAGCTGCCAGAACTGCCGGAGGCTGATGTGCTCGAACCCAGCGATGGTCACCGTGTTCCGCCGGAAGTCCTTCTGGATGATCGTCAGCAGGTCGTCCTTGTGCTGGAAGGGGATCGACACCTCGGGAAAGACGAGGAAGGTGGCCTGGTCCAGGCCGTCCTCGCCCCGCGCGACCATCTGGAGGATCCGTTCCACGGCCGCCCACTGGGCCGCCGGGTCCACCAGGTGGTAGAAGAAGTTCCGATAGCGGAGCCGGCTGGGGATCTGGGCCAGCAGCATGGAGACCCGGTCCTCGGCCGGGGGCCGGAAGGGGATGAACTTCTCGATCAGCTCGACCATCGCCTTTCAGCCGTCAGCCGTCAGCCGTCTAGCCATCAGCCCTCCATGCAGGGGTTGGAGGTCGGGGGCTAGGGGTTGGGGAGGATCGAACCCTGCCCCCTGGGCCCTTATCCCTGGCCCCGCTTGTTGACAGCTGAGCGCTCCCACCTCTTCAGGCTTTCTGGCGCTGCTGGGTCAGGGCGCGGATGCGCAGGCGGAGCGCGTTCAGACGGATGAAGCCGGTGGCGTCCGCTTGCTGGTATACCTGCTCCGCCTCGAAGGTGGCGAACTCGGGGTCGTAGAGGGACACCGGGGACTTGCGGCCCACCACGTCGCAATTGCCCTTGTAGAGCTTGAGGCGGGCGGTCCCCGTCACGTTCTTCTGCGATTCGTCAATGGCCGTGCGCAGGAGCTCCATCTCCGGCGAGTACCAGTAGCCGTAGTAGACCAGCTCCGCGAAGCGCGGGACGAGCGAATCCCTGAGGTGCATCACCTCGCGGTCCAGGGTGATGGACTCCACCGCCCGGTGCGCCGCCTGGAGGATCGTGCCGCCCGGGGTCTCGTACACGCCGCGCGACTTCATCCCCACGTAGCGGTTCTCCACCATGTCCACCCGGCCGATCCCGTTGTCGCCGCCCGTCCGGTTGAGTTGCGCCAAGAGCGCCGCCGGGCTCATCCGGACCCCGTCCACCGCCACGGGGATGCCCCGCTCGAACTCGATCTCCACGTAGGTGGGCCGGTTGGGGGCCAGCTCGGGCGAGACCGACAGGACGTACATCTTCTCCGGCGGCTCGGCCCACGGGTCCTCCAGGATGCCGCCCTCGAAGCTGATGTGGAAAAGATTCCGGTCGCTACTGTAGGGGCGCTCGGCGGTGACCGGGGTGGGGATGCCGTGCTGCTTGGCGTACTCCACCAGGTCCGTGCGCGAGCGGAAATTCCACTCGCGCCACGGCGCGATGATCCGGATGTTGGGATCGAAGGTGTAGTAGGTCAGCTCGAACCGGACCTGGTCGTTCCCCTTGCCGGTGGCCCCGTGGGACACGGCGTTCGCCCCCTCCTTTTTCACGACCGCCATCTGGCCCTTGGCGATGAGGGGCCGCGCCATGGAGGTTCCCAAGAGGTACCGCCCCTCGTACAGGGCATTCGCCTGGAGGCACGGGAAGACGAAGTCCCGGACGAACTCCTTCTTCAGGTCCTCGACGTAACACTTGCTGGCGCCGGTCCTGACGGCCTTCTCGCGGACCGCCTCCACCTCTTCCCCCTGGCCGATGTCCGCCACGAAGGCCACCACCTCGCAGCGGTAGGTCTCGATCAGCCATCGCAGGATGACCGACGTATCCAGTCCCCCCGAGTACGCCAGCACGATCTTCTTGATGTCGCCCGCCATGCCGACCTTCCTTGCCCCTCCGCATTTGGGTGCAAAAGCGTTCGGTGTTTCAAGTACGGCCGAATACCCGAATCCGCCGTAGGCGGAAGCCACCGAACACCCGAACAGGTCCTTGTTACATCACCACCCCGCCATCCACCATCAGCGCCTGGCCGGTAATGTTGCGCGCCTCCTCCGAGGCCAGGAACACGGCGGCATGCCCGATGTCCTCGGGGGTCTGCTCGCGCTTCAAGGGGATCCACTCCTCCACCCGCTTCTCGAACATCTGGCGCGTGGTGAGGTCCCGGTAGGCGGGATTCGTCGCCCGGAGCACCTCGCCGATGCTCTTCCACATATCGGTCCAGAGGAGGCCCGGACAGATGGCATTCACATTGACGTTGTAGGCTGCCAGCTCCTTGGCCACGATCCGGGTGAAGGTGATCACGCCCATCTTGGAGACGCTGTAGGACGGCATGGTGAGGCTCGCCAGCGGCCCGGCGATGGAGGCGATGTTGATGATCTTCCCGGATTTCCGCTCCATGAAATGCGGCGCGATGGCTTTGCAGGTGAAGAACACGGACTTCACGTTCACGTCGTACACCCGATCCCAGTCGGCCTCGGTCTGGCGGGTGAAGGGGTGGCCGAGGCCCGGGATCACGCCCGCGTTGTTCACCAGGATGTCTATGCGGCCGAACTGCCGGATGCCGTCCGCGATGGCTCGCTCTACCTGGGCGTCCTGGGTCACGTCCACCGGGATGGCCGCCGCCCGGCGGCCGAGATCGCGAACCTCTTTGGCCACGGTTTCGGCCGTGCCGAGCTGGATGTCGGCCACCAGGATGTCGGCGCCTTCCCGCGCCATGGCCAGCGCGATGGCGCGGCCGATGCCGGCACCGCCGCCCGTGACCATGGCCACCTTCTCTGCCAAGCGCATGCCCTCCCCTCTCGCGGGTCGATTGGTCGATTCGTCAATTGGTCAATTGGTCCGGTCGTCGCGCCGTCCCTGCCGATCAACCATTTGACTTCTCGACCAATTGACCCTACCGGATCTCGGCTCTCGGCTCTAGACTCTCGGCTCTGCTCCCCTGCCCAGGAGCCGCACCAGGAGCGCCTTCTGCATGTGCAGGCGGTTCTCCGCCTGGTCGAAGATGATGCTCCGTGGTCCGTCCACGACCTCGTCGCTGATCTCCTCGCCGCGATGCGCCGGCAGGCAGTGCATGACCAGGACATCCGGCCCGGCCTGGTCCACCAGGGCCGGGTCGAGCTGGAATCCCTGGAAGTCGCGCAGCCGCTGCGCGTGCTCCTCCTCCTGGCCCATGCTGGCCCAGACGTCGGTGTAGAGGACATCCACGCCCCGCGCCGCGGCCCCCGGGTCGTGGGTCACGGCCAGGCGGGCGCCGCTCGCCTTGGCCTGCTCCTGGGCCCGTGCCAGGACGGCCGGGTCCGGCTCGTACCCGGGGGGGCAGGCCAGCGTGAAGTGCACTCCCAGCATGGCCGCCCCCTGAAGCCAGGAGTGGCACACGTTGTTCCCGTCGCCGACGAAGGCCACCCGCAGCCCGGAGAGGGACCCCCGCTTCTCCCAGAGGGTGAACAGGTCGCACAGGATCTGCACCGGGTGATGCCCGTCGCTCAAGCCGTTGATCACGGGGATGCGCGAGTAGAGGGCCAGGCGCTCCACCATCTGGTGGCTGAAGGTGCGGGCGACGATCCCGTCCACCCACCGCTCCAGGTTGCGGGCCGCGTCCTGCACTGTTTCCCGCTGCCCCAGCCGGATGTCGGCCGGCGCCAGGTAGATGGCGTGTCCGCCAAGCTGGGTCATCCCGACCTCGAAGGTGACCCGCGTCCGCAGCGACGGCTTCTCGAAAATCATCGCCAGGGTCTTGCCCGGCAGCACCGCGTGGGGGGTTCCCTGCCGTTGCTTTGCCTTCAGGGTCGCGGCCAGATCGAAGAGGCCCTCGATGTCCCCCGGCGTGACGTCATCCAGCGTGATCAGGTGACGATTCATGATTGGCCTCATATCAGCAGACTCCCGACCACTGACCACCTGGTGAGTCTCGTGGTCTGTTGTCAGTGGTCAGTGGTCACTCGTGCGTTGCATCCTACTGGGTGATGGCCCCCAGGACCTCGTCCACGATCCCGACCGCCCGATCCACATCGGCCTCGGTAACGATCAGGGGCGGGACGAACCGCACGACGTTGTCCCCGGCCGTGAGGGTGAGGAGCCCCCGCTCCATGCACCCCGCGACGATCGTCCGGGCCGGGACCGACACCTCCAGGCCCAGGATCAGCCCCTTGCCCCGCACCGCGGTCACCACCCGGTGTTGCGCCTTCAGCGCGACCAGCCGGTCCAGGAAATACTTGCCCACGCGAGTGGCATTGCCGGGGAGGTCCGCCTCGATGATGGTGCTCACCACCGAATGAGCCACGGCCGAGACGAACGGGGTCCCGCCGAAGGTCGAGGCGTGCGTGCCGGGCACGAAGCTCGCCGCCACCGCCTCTTTGGCCAGCATGGCCCCCCTGGGGATGCCGCCCGCCAGCGCCTTGGCCAGCGTCATGATGTCCGGCTCCACCCCCCAATGCTGGTAGGCAAACAGCTTTCCGGTGCGGCCCATCCCCGACTGGACCTCGTCCAGGATCAAGAGGATCCCGGCCTGGTCGCACAGCCGCCGGAGCCCGGGCAGGTAGTCGTCGCCGGGGACGTTCACGCCGCCCTCGCCCTGCACCGGCTCCACCAGGACGGCGCAGGTGTGCGAGTCAATCGCCCGCTCGACCGCCTGCAGGTTGTTGTAGGGCACGTGCTTGAACCCGGGCATCAGCGGCTCGAACCCGTGCCAGTACTTCGCGTTGCCCGTGGCCGTCACCGTCGCCAGCGTCCGGCCGTGGAAGGAGTGGTGCATGACGATGATCTCGAACCGGTCGGTGCTCCAGTGGTCCTTGGCCCACTTGCGCGCCAGCTTGATGGCGGCCTCGTTGGCCTCGGCGCCGCTGTTGCAGAAGAAGGCCCGGTCCGCGAAGGAGTGCTCGCACAGCAGTTTCCCCAGCCGGATCTGGGGCTCGATGTGGTACAGGTTGCTCACGTGGATCAGGGTTTCGGCCTGTGCCCGGATGGCCTCGACCATCCGGGGATGGCAGTGGCCCAGCGCATCCACGGCGATGCCGCCCACGAAGTCCAGATACTCCCTCCCGTCCGAATCCCAGAGCCGCACCCCCTGCCCCTTCACCAGGACGATGGGAAAGCGCGCGTAGGTGTTGGCCAGGTACTTCGCCGACGCCGCGATCAGTTCCTGTGTGGTCTTCATGCCACGATCTCCGTCCCGACCCCCTCGGGGGTCAACAGTTCCTCGATGAGGGCGTGTTGCCTGGTCCCGTTGATGATGTGGGTCTTTTGCACGCCGGCCTTCAGGGCGGTGAGGCAGGCCTGCACCTTCGGCAGCATTCCCCGATTGATCGTCCCGTCCGCCATCAGGCGCTCCACGTCCTGCCGGGTCAGCGTGGACAGGAGGCGCCCCTGGCGGTCCAGGATCCCGTCGGTGTCGGTCAGGAGGACCAGCTTCTCGGCCACCAGGGCGGCCGCCACCTCGCCCGCCACCAGGTCGGCATTGATGTTGTAGGTGGCGCCCGTCTCGTCTCCCGCCGTGGGAGCCACCACCGGGATGTATCCCGCCTCCTGGAGGGTGCGGATCGGCCGGGGGTCCACCCGCGCCACGTCCCCCACCAGGCCCAGATCCACCAGTTGCCCGTCAGGGGCCGTGACCGGGGCCGCCTTCCGGGCCTGGATCAACCCCCCATCCTTCCCCGAGAGGCCGATGGCGGCGCCGCCCAGGCGCTGGATCCACGCGACGATCTCCTGGTTGATCTCGCCCACCAGCACCCGTTCGACGATGCGCATGGTGTCGGCATCGGTGATGCGGAGGCCCTGCGAGAAGCGCGGCTGCATCCCCGAGGTCTTCATCGTCTGGTCGATCTGCGGCCCGCCCCCGTGGACCACGACCGGCTGCATCCCCACCAGCCGCATCAGGATGAGATCCTGGATGACCGCGGTGGTGAGCTCCCGGTCCACCATGGCATTGCCCCCGTACTTCACCACCACCGTCTTTCCGCTGAAGGCGCGGATGAACGGCAGCGCCCCGATGATGATCTCCGCCCTGCTGGCAGGTGAAGCCATGCCGTCTCCTCAGGCCCGCGCGGCCTGGCCCCGCAGCGCTTGCAGCTCCCGCAGCCGGGCCTCCAGATCCACGTTGGCCCGGGCCAGGCGGGCGTTGGTCTGCGCCAGCTCGTCCACCGAGGAGGCCAGCCGCTCGAAGAGCTGGGCCGTGGCGAAGCTGAGGGACACCAGGCAGGAAAAGGTGGTGAACAGGGCCAGGTCGTTCTCGTCGAAGGGTTTCCCGGTGAGCTTGTTGTTGGCGTTCATCACCCCGATGATCTTGCCGTTGACCTTCAGGGGGACGCACATCAACGAGTTGGTGCGGTAGCGGGGGTGGAGGTCCGCCTTGCCGAAGGTGGGGTCCTGTGACAGGTCCCGGATCAGGAGGGGCTCCCCCGTCTGCGCCACCCGGCCCGAGATCCCCTCGCCCAGGGCGCAGACCGCCTCCCGCTGCACCGCCGGGTCCAGCCCCTTGGCCTGCGCGATGCGGAGCGTCCCCTCCGGCTCCGACACCAGCATGAGGGACACGATCTCGACCTCCAGCACGACCGCGATCAATTCGATCGCCCGCTGGTAGAACGACGCATTGTCCTTCAGGAACTCCCCCAGGGTATCCCACCGGATCATGTTGGCGAGTTCCATGGCACTCTGCTGCAGCAGCGCCAGTTGGAGCAGGTGCGGCTGGTCGGATGGGGGGCGCTCCTCCCGGGAGATCGCCCCGCCGACGATCTCCACCAGATCCTCGATGTTCAGGGGCTTCCGCAGGCACTCCACGACGCCCAGGCGCCGGGCCTCCAATTCCGTGCGGGGGGCATCGCGCCCGCTCACGACCACCACGGGGACGGCAGGGTAGGTCGCGCGCAGCCCCGCCAGGAAGTCCAGCCCGTCCAGCTCCGGCATGACCACGTCCAGGATGATGGCCCGGATCGCCTCCCGCTCCAGGATCTGCAGCGCCTGGGTCGCGCTGTCCGCCATCCGGACGGCGAACCCCGCCTTCTCCAGCCCGTCGCAGACCAGCGTCAGGAACAGCCGCTCATCTTCGATGATCAGGATGGTGTCCATGGCCGACGACCCTGATCCGGAGAATTCACGATTCCGTTCGTGAATTCTCCGGACTAGAGGATGTACCGACTGAGATCCTGGTCCTTGACGATGTTCGCCAGCTTCTTCTGCACGTACTCGGCGTTGATCTCCACCTTGACGCCTTCCATGTGCGGGGCCTCGAAGGAGATCTCGTCCAGCAGCCGCTCCATGATGGTGTACAGGCGGCGCGCCCCGATGTTCTCGGTTGCCTGGTTGACCGCGGTGGCAATGGCCGCGATCTCCTCGATGGCGTCCCGGGTGAAGTCCAGGCCCACCCCTTCCGTCGCCAGCAGGGCCGTGTACTGCTTGGTCAGGGCGTTTTCCGGCTCCGTCAGGATGCGCACGAAGTCGTCCCGGGTCAGGCTCTGGAGCTCGACCCGGAGGGGAAACCGACCCTGCATCTCCGGGATGAGGTCCGACGGCTTCGACACGTGGAAGGCGCCGGCCGCGATGAACAGGATGTGGTCCGTCCGGACCAGCCCGTATTTCGTGCTGACCGTGGACCCCTCCACGATGGGCAGCAGATCCCGCTGCACCCCCTCGCGGGAGACGTCCGGCCCGTGGCTCCGCTCGCGCCCGGCGATCTTGTCGATCTCGTCCAGGAAGACGATGCCCGAGTTCTCCACGCGCGCGATGGCCTCGCTGACCACCTCCTCCTTCTCCACCAGCTTGTCCGCCTCCTCTTGCAGGAGGATGCGGTGCGCCTCCCGAATCTTGACCTTCCGCCGCTTGGTCCGTTGCGGGAGCAGGTTGCCCAGCATCTCCTTGAGGTTCTCCTGCATCTCCTCCATGCCCTGCCCGCCGAGGATCTCCACCATGGGCAGGCCCCGGTTGGCGACCTCCACCTCCACCGTCCGGTCGTCCAGGGCGCCCTCGCGCAGGCGCTGCCGCAGCTTCTCCCGCGTCTCGTGCGCGGTGCCCACGTCGGGGGCCGCCGCCTGGCCGAAGGTCCCCATCCGGGACGAAGGAAGGAGCAGATCCAGCAACCGCTCCTCCGCCAGCTCCCGCGCCCGCTCCTCCACCTGGCGGGTCTTCTCGCCGCGGACCATGTTCACCGCCAGCTCCACCAGGTCCCGGATCATGGACTCGACGTCGCGGCCCACGTATCCCACCTCGGTGTACTTGGAGGCCTCCACCTTGATGAAGGGGGCCTCGGCCAGCCGGGCCAGCCGGCGGGCGATCTCGGTCTTGCCCACCCCGGTCGGACCGATCATGATGATGTTCTTCGGCGCGACCTCGTCCCGCAGCTCCGCGGGCAGTCGCTGCCGGCGCCAGCGGTTCCGCAGGGCGATGGCCACGGCCCGCTTGGCGTCATGCTGGCCGATGATGTACTTGTCGAGCTCCGCCACGATCTGGCGGGGGGTCAAGCGATCCATGCGGAAATCACCTCAATTGAAAATGTAAAACTGACAACCGACAACCGGCACCGCAACGTCAAGCTACCCATCGAACACGCGCTGAGATTCGCGGATGAAGAAGGCTTTCACCTCGTCCCAGCCGCACGGCCAGAGCATGACCGGCATCCGTTCTTCTTCGGCCTCCACAAAATACACCAGGCTCTTGGCGACGTGGTAAGGCTCGTAGGCAATCCCGCGGTATTTTTCCCGAAACCACCCATACACCTCGTCCAGCCCGTGGCCGTCCTGGCACACGGCGTACAGATCCACGAAATCGCGCCGCGACCCGCGACTCATGATAGCCGAAAGCTTCATACCCGCGATGTCCCGGACCCCAGCTACCAGCGGCCCGAAGTCCGGTTTGGTCGGAGAATCGAGCATCGGGTATCCGTACTGGATGAAGCTTACCTGAACTCCCTCCAGTTGACCTGTGACGGTTCCCGGATCGTCCCGCCGAATCTGAAACTCCCCGATGCGTCGCAGGAGCAGCAGCAGCCCCTCGTTCTCGAACGGCCCGGACGAGAAGAAATCCAGATCCACGGATCTCCGATGGCCGAGATGCAGGGCCAACGCCGTGCCACCGGCCAGGTAGAAATCCGTAGCAGGCAGGGCGCCCCCTAATTGGGCCAGAACGGATTTCTGGGGCCCTTCAAGAATCTCTGGATGCATTCCTCGTCCTGGAGGCCCAGAACCAACGCCCAGTAGTTGACCGTCTTCCTCGAGAGGACCTGGAGCCCTCGACCCAGCACGAATTCTCGGATCCTTGCCGTCCCGTACGTTTCCACCGCCCACCGCACGGATTCCAGGGTGCCGGATTCGAGTACCCGCCCAAGGATATATTTCCAGTCTTCATGGATATTGAGTTCTCGAACGTCCACCTCCGGGAAGAGGAAGGTCGCGTCCTTGGCCAGACTGACGGGAAGGGCTGCCCTCGCTCTGACCATCTCTTACAGCTCCTCGATTGTGATCCGGTCGTTCGTGTACACGCACAGGGAGGCGGCGATGTGCATGGCCTCCTCCGTGATCTCCCGGGCCGAGAGGGTGGAATGCTTCACCAGGGCGCGCGCGGCCGCAGCGGCATAGCCCCCGCCGGACCCGATCCCGATGATCCCGTCATCCGGCTCGATCACGTCGCCGGTGCCGGAGATGATCAGGGAGTGCTCCCGGTCCACCACGGCCAGCAGGGCCTCCAGCCGCCGCAGGGCCCGATCCATCCGCCAGTCCTTGGCCAGCTCCACCGCGGCCCGGGGCAGGTTGCCGTTGAACTCCTCCAGCTTGGCCTCGAACTTCGTGAACAGGGCGAAGGCGTCCGCGGCCGCGCCGGCGAACCCGGCGATGACCGTATCGTTGTACATCCGCCGGACCTTGCGGGCGGTGTGCTTCATCACCAGGTCGCCGAAGGAGACCTGCCCGTCTCCGGCGATGGTCGCCTGCCCGCGGTGCCGGACGGACAGGATCGTCGTGCCTCGCACGCGTGGCATCCCGCCGGGCGCAGCGTATCCCGTCGTATCCACCCGGCCGGGCGTTCCCGCTCTCCTCATGATCCCCTCGGACCGGTTGCTGACGTGTTCTGGCCTGCCCGCGCCCGTGGATGGGTGCGGTCGTAAATCTCGAGCACCTTGTCCAACCCGACGTGGGTGTACCGTTGCGTCGTGCTCAGGCGCGCGTGACCTAAAAGCTCCTGGATGGCGCGGAGGTCTGCCCCCGCATTCAGGAGGTGCGTGGCGAAACTGTGCCGCAGGCCATGGGGCGTGATCTTCTTCCCCAGGCCGCTGGCGAGCAGGTGCCGCAAAACGATCTGGGACACTCCACGAGCGGTGATGCGACCGCCCCGCCGGTTCAGGAACAGCGCCTCGGCGTCCCGGGGGCCACTCGCGCTCCGAGGGCACAGGACGCCGCGCACTTCGAGATAGGCGCGCAGCGCCTCCCGGGCCTTCTGGCCGGTCGGGACGATCCGCTCCTTCCGGCCCTTGCCCAGCACCCGAGTGAGCCCCTCCTGGAGATCCACATCGGGCAGGTTCAGCCCCACCAGTTCCCCGATCCGTAGGCCCGAGCCATAGAAGACCTCCAGGATCGCCCGGTCGCGGGCACGGAGCGCCTCGGCGCCGTTCCCCGCCCTCGCAGGATTCGCGGCAGCCCTGCCTGCCGGGGCGGCGCAGGCAGGCGGACTGGCCGGCGCCGCCAGCAACTGGAACACCTCGTCCACCGACAGGTGCGGCGTCGTCCGGGCCGGGAGGCGCGGGCCCTGGACCAGCTTCGCGGGATTGGCGCCCAGGCGCCCCTGGCGGCAGAGGAACCGGAAGAACGAGCGGAGGGTGGCCAGCTTCCTCGCCACGCTGGCCTTCGCCAATCGCGCCCCGTGCAGCCGCGCCAGGAATCCCCGGATGGCCAGGTGATCCACCGCAGCGGGTCCCGGCAGGTTCCCACCACGCCGCTCCTGGAGATAGTCCGCGAACTGCTCCAGGTCCACCCGGTAGTTCCGCAGGGTGTGGGTCGACGCGTCCCGTTCCGCCTTGAGGTAGGTCAGGAACTCTTCGATGGCTGACTGCATGGCTCCCCCAAAAAGGCGAAACGGCCAGCCGCCACCCCGCCCCCGGCGGGGCCAGCAACCGGCCACCTCGCGCGAAATCTACGCCGGATGGCCCGAAAGATCAAGGGAAAAGGCGGTTTGGTTGGTCGGTCCGGCCGCATCCACTGGGCTAGAAATACTTCCGCAGATGGCCGCCGGCGGTGAAGGCCGGATCCGCTAAACGCGAAGCGGCCGGTGAGAGGCGGATCGTGAATCCCAGCCGAGAAGCGGCTGCGTTCCTCTTCACGCCCGGCTTTGGAATCTGACGCCAGAGGCTGGCACCACAATCCTGCTGAAGGATGACCCCGGCAATCCGGCAAAAATGTATGGCAGAAGCGTACGACCGTATGGTATAAGCATACGCCATGAATGCCCTAGCGGAACTTTTGTCCTCCCGGGGTCGCGCTGAGGTGTTTCGCCTGCTTTTCGGTTTGTCGGACGCGCCACTCCACCTTCGGGAGATCCAGCGCCGTGCCGGTTTGAGCCTCGGCACGATTCAGCAGGAACTTCGGAAGCTCAAGCGCCTCGGCCTCCTCGACTCCCGAGCGGACGGGAATCGCCTCTGGTACCAGGCGAACAGAGGACACCCGCTTTACCCTGAGATTCATCGCCTGGTGCTGAAGACGAGCGGGCTCGTGGACGTCTTGCGGACCACCTTGAAAGACCCGAGAATTGAGTGGGCCTTTGTGTTCGGCTCGATAGCGCGGGGCGAGGAAACGGCAGGGAGCGACGTTGACCTGATGGTAGTCGG
>JACPAT010000252.1 GCA_016180655.1 Candidatus Methylomirabilota bacterium
CAAGGCCGATGGACCGCGTGGCCTGCGCATAGGCCGAGAGCACGAGGAACGAGTCGCGCCCGTAGCCGTGGGTCACCCAGAGGCTCTCGTACCCCCAGGCCTCGGCGCGTTGGGCCAGATCGATCGCCACCCGCAAATCGGTTCCCGGGATCAAGTAGGCACCCGTGCGTTTCATGATCGATGGCCCGGAACGCCCCTCCCTGCCGTCTCCTGGATGGTCTCGCTCACCGCCGTGCTGATCCGAGTCCCCTG
Source organism: Candidatus Methylomirabilota bacterium (assembly GCA_016180655.1). Taxonomy (GTDB): domain Bacteria; phylum Methylomirabilota; class Methylomirabilia; order Methylomirabilales; family 2-02-FULL-66-22; genus 2-02-FULL-66-22. The sequence goes on from JACPAT010000252.1 coordinate 253, forward strand.
AAACGCCAAGGAAGGTCTCACGCCAGCCCGTCTGGTCCCGCGCCGCAGACCAGGGCGCACACCTTGCGGCCCTTCCCCGGCCGCACCCTGCCGCTACGCAACGCGGCGATGGAGGCGGCTCCGCTCAAATCCGCAGCCAGCCCCATCTCGAACCACAGCCAGCGGGCGGCCTCGCGCATGTCCTCGTCGGTGACGAGGACGATCTCGTCCACGAAGCGCTGCACGATCTCCAGGTTGATGGGTTCGGTCTTGAGGCACGCCATGGTCGGGACGCTCGTGGTGATCTCCTTCAGCTCGACCACGCGCCCCGCCTTGACGCTCTCGTACAACGTGGGCGACCCCGTCGGTTCGATGCCGATGACGCGAACGGACGGGCGCAGGCCCTTGGCCGTCAGGCTGATTCCGCCGATCAATCCGCCCCCGCCGATGGCCACCAGCAGATCATCGACCTCGGGTTCCTGTTCGAGGATCTCCAGGGCCGTCGTCCCCTGGCCCGCGATCACCACAGGATCGGCGAACGGATGAAAGTAGGTCAAGCCCTCGCGGTCGGCCAAAGCCAGGGCTTCGCGGTTGGCCTCGTGCCACTGGTGGCCCTTGATAGTCACCGTCGCCCCCCAGCGCTGGAGCTTCTTCACCTTCTCCGGCGAGACGTTCTCGGGCAGGAACACCGTCGCCTTGGTCTTCCCGAGCCAGCCGACGTACGCGGTGGCCAGGCCGTGGTTCCCTCCGGACGCGGTCACGATGCCGCGCCGGATCTCCGATTCGCCCAAGGAGAGGAGCTTGTTCGTTGCGCCCCGGGCCTTGAACGATCCGGTCGCCTGGAGGCACTCGAGCTTCAGGAGCAGTTCTCCGTCCGGGACCGGGTTGTCTCTCATGCACCGGGCAGGCACCAGCGGCGTCCTCCGGACGTACGGGGCAATGCGTATGGCCGCCTTCTTCACGTCCTCGACCGTGATCATGGGGGGGTCTCCGGGGGATCGGCCGAGGTGGACGGACTGCGCCGGACGGGAATGGGGAGGAACAACGCTGGGCACATGGACGCTCCGATGCGGTTAGAGGGACGCGCCGGGGAATCCTTGACTCCTTTCGCAAAATATCAGCCCGACCAGCGCGCGTCAAGGGATGCCTCACATGACAGAACAGCGCAGAACGGATCACCGATGGGTTCCGGGGCATCCGCGAGATGGGGTTCCAGAGCAGGAGGAGGGGAACAAGGCCTCACCGGCGGAAACCTTTTCCCTTGACAGACCAGAGCCGCTTGGATAGCGTCTCCCATAATTCTATTCGCACCCTGTGGTATCCCAAGTGATTGCTCATCCCTCCCCGTGTAATGCGGTGATCCAACCTCGCCCCGGATATCCCGTCCACAGTCCGCATTGCTCAGGACGAGCCTTCTCCCCGGAGGTGCCCCCACGGACAAGCGCGGCAGACACACCGTCGAGGCCGCGCCAGTCCACCCATACCGGGACGGATGCCCTCGGGCGGAAGCGAGCCGTGAGGCAGGTTGAGCGCGATCTCTGAACACCGGAGGAAGTTCACTCTCTCTTGTGTGAGCGGTACGGTTGGCCGGTGGGGCAGGCTGGGGCCCCGAGGAGGAAAACGATGCGACGACATGGACGAAGTTGGGGATGGATTGCGGTGCTGGGGATCGTGCTGGCGCTGGCCTGGACGGCCTCGGCGTCCGCGGCCGAGAGCACGCTGGATCAGGTCCTGAAGCGCGGGAAGCTCCTCGTGGGCATCGGGCTCGGGGCGCCGCCCTTTGGGATGTACGATGCCGACAAGAAGCCCACCGGGTACGATGTTGATCTCGCCAAGCTCATCGCCGAGGAACTGAAGGTCGAGATCGAGTGGGTTGACACGACCTCGGTCAACCGGATCCCGTACCTTTTGACCAACAAGGTGGACCTCGTCATCGCGACCTTCGGGAATACTCCCGAGCGGGCGAAGCAGGTGGCGTTCACCAAGCCCTACTCTTCCTGGAACTTGGTCCTGCTCGGCTGGAAGAAGGACCGGAACATCAAGTCTTACAAGGACCTCAAGGGGAAGACGGTCGCGGTGACCCGCGGGACAACCCAGGACATCGCCATCACCAAGCTGGCGCCCGAGGCCAAGATCGTGCGGTACGAGGATGATCCGGTGGCCATGCTCGCGTTCGAGCAGAAGAAGGCCGACGTGATGCCGACGGCCGAGGTGCTGGCCCTGAAGAAGGTCAAGGAAAACAAGGACATGGAGATCAAGGGACTCGTCTCCCGCTCCTGGGCGGCGATCGGCGTCCGCCGCGGCGATCCGGATTGGCTCCAGTGGCTCAACACGTTCATGGACTGGCACGGCGGCCAGGGGAAGTTCGCCGAGCTCTTCGAGAAGTGGAACGGGGTCCAGATGCCTGTGGCCCTTCCGCGCTGGTAGTTGTGCTTGCTCCGTCTTCCTCCCAGGAACGCGCCCGGGGCGAGGGTCGCGTCGCACCGCCGATTCGACCCTCGCCGCACCCCTCTGCCCGATTGCGAAGAGGGAGCGGTGGTGTCATGCCGATAGCGTGCCCTGGAGGGGGAGGGGGGGCAGGAACGCCGTGACCTACACCTTCCACTGGGAGGTCCCTCTCCAAAATCTGCCGCTCTTCCTCTGGGGCGCCCTGGCGACGCTCGAGATCTCGGGCATCGCCGTTCTGCTCGGGTTGCTCATCGCGACCTGCGGCGCATTGGCCCGGCTGTCCAAGCATCGTCTCCTCCGGGGCGCCGCCACGGTCTACGTCGAGGTCATCCGCAACACCCCGTTCCTCGTCCAGCTCTTCTACGTCTATTTCGGGCTGGTAGTCGTCGGGATCAACCTGGAAGCCTTCAGCGTGGCCATTCTGACGCTCACCATCAACTGCGGGGCCTACTGCACGGAGATCATCCGGGCCGGCATCCAGTCCATCCACCGGGGCCAAACGGAGGCCGGGCTGTCGCTGGGGATGACGCAGTGGCAGGTGTTCCGATACGTGATCCTCATGCCCACCCTGCGGGTCGTTTGGCCTCCCCTGGCGAGTCAGTTCATCGCCACCATGCTGGGGAGCAGCGTGGTATCGCAGATCTCGGCCGAGGAGCTGACCTACGCCGGAATGTTCCTGGAGTCCCGGACGTTCCGGACGTTCGAGATCTTCTTCGCCATCGCCATTCTCTACTTTGTGATGGCGCGACTGTTCTCGTTCCTCTTCTCCTTGACCGGGCAGAAGGTGTTCCGCGAGGCGTGGGGGCAGCTCTGATGCCCGAGATCTTCATCGCCTTTTCGTACAAGGATGTCCTTTTCCTCCTCCAGGGCGCCCTGGTGACCGTCGCCCTCTGCGCCATGGCCTTTTCCTGCGGCCTCGTGGTGGCGCTGGCCATCGGCCTGATGCGGACGGCGCGGCGGCTCCGGCCGCTCCAGTGGGTGGCGGGGGCGTACGTCGAAGTCTTTCGGGGCACGCCCCTCCTCATGCAGATCTTCATCGCGTACTTCGGGCTGTCGATCCTGGGCCTGAACCTGCCCCGCTTCGTCGCCGTGAGCGTGCCCCTGATCCTCTTCACGGGGGCCTTCATGGGGGAGATCGTGCGCGCGGGCATCGAGGCCATCCCCCGCGGGCAGTGGGAGGCGGGGTGGTCGCTGGGGATGACCTACGGCCAGCTCATGCGCTACGTCGTCGCGCCGACGGCGGTCCGGATCATGATCCCGCCGTCCGTGGGGTTCCTGGTCCAACTCGTCAAGGGGACGTCACTGGCGTACGTCGTGGGGTACGTGGAGCTCACCCGGGCCGGCTACATCATCTCCCAGTCCACCTACGCCACCATGCTGGTCTTCACGCTGGTGGGGGCGATCTACTTCGGCATCAACTATCCCCTGTCCCTGGCCTCCCAGCGACTCGAGGTCCGCCTCAAGCGTCATGCTTAGACTCGAAGACGTCCACAAGTGGTTCGGGAACCTGCACGTGCTGAAGGGCATCTCCCTCACGGTGTCACGCGGCGAGGTCGTGGTGATCATCGGGCGGAGCGGATCGGGGAAGTCCACCATCCTCCGGTGCATCAACGGGCTGGAGCCGATCCAGCGGGGCTGGATCACGGTGGACGGGGAGGTCGTAGAGGCCCACTCCCGCCACGTCCGGAAGATCCGCGAGGAAGTGGGCTTCGTGTTCCAGTCTTTCAACCTGTTCCCCTACTATACGGCCCGGGAGAACGTCAGCCTGGCCCTAAAGATCGTCAAGAAGCTACCGCCAGCGCAGGCGAGGGAGGTCGCGGAGGAGATGCTGGCGTGGGTCGGGCTTTCGGACAAGCTCGAGGCCTATCCGGACCGGCTTTCCGGCGGCCAGCAGCAGCGGGTGGCCATCGCCCGCGCCCTGGCCATGAACCCGAAGCTGATGCTGTTCGACGAGGTGACCTCGGCCCTCGACCCCGAGCTGGTGGGCGAGGTGTTGAAGGTGATGCAGGACCTGGCCGAGGGGGGCATGACCATGGTCGTGGTCACCCACGAGATGGGGTTTGCGCGCCGGGTCGCCGACCGGGTGCTCTTCATCCACGAGGGGCAGATCGCCGAGGAAGGCCCAACCGAGCAGGTCTTCACCGCCCCCCAGAACGAGAACCTGCGCACGTTCATCCAGTCGATCCTCTGAGGTCGGGTCAGCCCACCTCCCGCTCCACGCGGCGCCCTGCCTGGTAGACGTCTAGGATCTGCCGCAGCGCCGCCAGGTCGCGCGTGGGGTCGCCCTTGACCACCAGCACGTCCGCCTCGCGGCCGGGGGCGAGGCGTCCGGCCACATCGCCGACCCCGATGGAGTCGGCCGCGCCGGCCGTCCCGGACACGATGGCATCGCCGTCCGACAGGCCGGCCTGCGCCATGATCTCGATCTCATGCGCGAAGCCGCCCGGCGCGTACCAGGCCCATGGGGAGTCGGAGCCGGCGGCCATCTTTACCCCCGCCCGGATCATCCGGCCTACGGCCTCCATCCGCACCTGCAATTCCTTCTGGGTCCAGGCGAGCAGGGCCTCCTCCGGTGGGGGCAGGGACCCCTCCCGCTCCCGCTTGGCCTCGAAGAACTCGATCGCAGATTGCAGGATGTACAGGGTCGGATTCACCCAGGCGCCGGCCGCCGCGAGCCGCTCGACGAGGTCGGGGGAAAGGCTGTAGCCGCCGTCGGATTCCGTGAAGACGCAGTGAAGGATCATGTCTACGTCGGCGTCAAGACAGTTGACGACGGACTGCCGGCAGGCGCAGTGGGCCGCCGTCAGCTTGCCGTGGCGGTGCGCCTCGTCGGTGATCGCCCGGAGCTCCTCGACGGTGTAGGATGCCCGTTTCGGGTTGGAGGTTCGCGTGCTCCCACCGCTGGCGACGATCTTGATGTAGTCGGCGCCCTCCTTGAGGAGCTTCCGGACCTCGGCCCGAACGGCGACCTCGCCGTCAGCCTCCGAACCGAAGTAGTACAGGTGGCCGCCGGTCATGGTGATCGGCCGCCCGCAGATCACCATCCGCGGTCCGACCGCCAGGACTTGCCGGATTCCCTCTCGCAACGAGAAGGCGACCCGGTGCTTGGCGCCGTTCTCGCGCACGGTCGTGACGCCGGAGTGGAGCACCGTGCGGGCGTTCTTGGCGGCGCGAAGGAGCAGGATGTCATCGTCCTCCATGGCGACATCGTCGCCAATCGTCCCGTCGCCGGGCGAGAGCAGGTGGGTGTGGGCGTCCACCAGTCCGGGAAGGATGGTCGCGTCGCCGTAATCGACCCGGTGGATGGGCCCGCCCTCCGGCGGGGGGAGATCGGCCTGGCGGCCGATGTGGGTAATGCGCCCATCCTCGATCAGCAGGGCCGCCCCCTCGAGGGGGGGTCGGCCACTGCCGTCCAACAGGCGGGCGGCGGTGAGCAGGATGAACCGTGTCGGCGTTCCGGACATGGGCTAGACCTCCTGAGGGAGTATGACGTGTGCGGTTGGCGTCCGCGGCCGGGGCGTTCTCGGGGAGACGGGACCCTGTGAGCCGCCGCCCGCACCTCACTCCACCGTGACGCTCTTGGCCAGGTTGCGGGGCTGGTCCACGTCGCAGCCCTTGCGCACGGCCACGTGGTAGGCCAAAAGCTGCATCGGGATGGCGAGGAGGACGGGAGTGAGCAGGGGAGAGGTGCGCGGCACGGCCAGGCAGTGGTCCACCTTGCGCGGCAGGTCCAGGTCGCCCTCGGTGCAGAAGGCGATGACGATCCCGTCGCGGGCCTTGACCTCCTGGATGTTCCCCAGGATCTTCTCGTACACCTTGTCCTTGGGCGCCAGGATCACCACCGGCATCTCCTCGGTGATCAGGGCGATGGGCCCGTGCTTCATCTCGCCGGCCGGATACCCCTCGGCATGGATGTAGGAGATCTCCTTGAGCTTGAGGGCCCCCTCCAGGGCGATGGGATAGTTGATGCCCCGGGCCAGGTACAGGAAGTCCGACTTGGTGTGGAACAGGTGCCCCAGCCGCTCCAGCTCCGTGTCCAGGTGGAGGACGGTTTCGATCTGCTGGGGGAGGCGGACCAGGTCGGCCAAGAGATCCCGGACGCGGGCCGCGTCCAGGCTCCCCCGCCTGCGCCCGAAGTAGAGCGCGAAGAGGTAGAGGGCCGCGAGCTGCGCCGTGAAGGTCTTGGTGGCGGCCACGCCGATCTCGGGCCCGGCATGGGTATACAGGACGCCCTCCACCTCCCGGGTGATGGAGCTCCCGACGACGTTGCAGACGGCGAAGGTCTGGCAGCCCCGGGCGCGCGCCTCCTTGATGCCGGCCAGGGTGTCCAGGGTCTCCCCGGACTGGCTCACCGCCATGACCAGCGTCTGGGGGTCCACCACCGGATCCCGGTAGCGGAACTCGGAGCTGTAGTCCACCTCCACGGGGACCCGGCACAGCTCCTCCAGCAGGAACTTGCCGACCAGGGCGGCGTGCCAGGCCGTCCCGCAGGCGATCAGGATCACCTTCTGGATCTGCGGCAGGGCCTCGTCCAGCGCCTCCATGCCCTCGAAGAAGATCTGCCCCGCTTCCTCGGAGAACCGGCCGCGGATGGTGTCCCGGACGGCCCGGGGCTGCTCGTAGATCTCCTTCAGCATGAAGTGCTTGTAGCCCCCCTTCTCCGCCAGGATGGGGCTCCACAGCACTTTCTCCACCGGGCGCTGCACGGGCTCGCCCGTGAGCGTGGTGACCTGGACCCCGTCCCGCGTCAGGACCACCAGCTCCTCGTCGTTGAGGAAGAGCACGTTGCGGGTATGGTTCAGGATCGCCGGGATATCCGAGGCGAAGAAGAAATCCCCCTGGCCCAGGCCGACCACCAGCGGGCTGCCGCACTTGGCGCCCACCAGCCGGCCGGGATCGCCCTTCCAGAGGACGCCGATGGCGTAGGCCCCGGTCACATCGTTCAGCGCGCGCCGCGTCGCCACCTCGATGTCCCGGTCCACCTTGAGGTACTTCTCGATGAGATGGGCGATGACCTCGGTGTCGGTCTCGGAGCGGAAGAAATGCCCCTCGGCCAGGAGCTTCTCCTTCAGGGCCAGGTAATTCTCGATGATCCCGTTGTGCACGACGACCAGGTCCCCGGTGCAGTCGGTGTGCGGGTGGGCGTTCTCCTCCGTCGGCCGGCCGTGGGTCGCCCAGCGGGTGTGGCCCAGGCCCAGGGTCCCGCCCAGGCTGGTGCCCCAGAGGGCGTTCTCCAGCTCCTTGATCTTACCGACGGAGCGGTGGATCACCATCCGGCCCTGGTCCACCACGGCCAGGCCGGCGGAGTCGTACCCCCGATACTCCAGGCGCTTGAGCCCCTCGATGAGGATCGGGACGACCCGCTTCTCCCCGATGTAGCCGACGATGCCGCACATCACTCTTCCCCTTCGCTGGAAAACGTCACATCGCCCCGGCCGGTTGCAGGTCGAAGTTCCGCGCGTACAGGTCGTTGACCACCCGGACCTCGTCCGGGGTGAGGTCCGGGACATCCGAGGCGCCGGCGAACTCCGCCAGCTGTTCCTCGTCGTAGATGTTGGGCAGGACGCAGGCGAAACACGGCGCGGCCAGGATCCACCGGATGGCGGCCTGGGCGATCGTCCGCCCCGTCCCCTCCGTCAGGAAGCCGAGCCGTTCCACCTTCTTCAGACCGACATCCAGCCAGGCCTTCTTCCGCTCGTCGGTGTTCACCCGGAAGAACCGGTGGTCGCTTTCCCCGAAGGTCGTCTCGCGGCTGTACCGTCCCTCCAGCAGGCCCGAGGAGTGGGGCACGCGGACCATGAGGCCGACCCCCTGCTGCGTGGCCAGGGGAATGAGGGGCTGGCCGATCTGCTGCTCCAGCATGTTGTAGATGATCTGGGTGACCATCCTGCGCTCGAGGAGGCAACACCTCCCCTCTTCGGCCTGCCGGGGATCAATGGCCGGGCCCAGCGTCGCCCCGTAGTGGCGGATCTTCCCCTCCGCCTTCAAGTGCTCCAGCTCGGCGAACAGATCGTCCCGCTGGAGGGTGCCCATGCGGGGGTTGTGGAGCTGGTACAGGTCGATGTGATCCGTACCCAGCCGGCGGAGACTCTCCTCGCAGGCCTTACGCACGTAGGCCGGGTGCCAGTCCTGCGGCCGCTCGCGCTGGCCGGGCTGGACCCCTGGGTGGCTGTAGAAGTCGTAGCCGAACTTGGTCGAGTACACCACCCGATCCCGCTTCCCCAGAAAGGCCTTGGCCAGGAGGGTCTCGCCCAGGCCATCACCGTAGACGTCGGCCGTGTCGTAGAAGGTGATCCCGAGGTCGAAGGCCTTCTGCAGCAGGCGGATGCCCACTGCCTCATCCTTGATCCCCCACATGGTCGTGCCGACGGTCCAGACGCCGAAGCCCACTTCCGATGCCTGCAGCGTCGTGTTGCCGAAGGTGCGATATCTCATCGGTGTTCCCTCTCCGTTGTCCGTCTGCTCCCGCGGGGCGCGGCGGAAACTCCCCGGCGTCGCTCTTGCCGCGCCGTCACCCCCGGGCGGGCCGGGCCTCGGGTTCCCTAACCAGGGCCTTCAAGGCGGTGGCCACCTTGTGCGGATCGTGGCGGATGGTGTCCAGCTTGTGGAGCGTTCGCTTCCCCTGCCAACCCTCCTCCACGAAATTCCCCACGACGGGGATGGAGCCCAGGGCCTTGACCTGCCGGATCTCCTCGGGCGTGACCGGCATGTAGTGGACCTCGTCCCGCCGGTACGCCGCCAGCATCTCCTCCGACGGCACCTGGGTATTCAGGAGGACGTAGTCGAGGTGGCCCCCACCCAGGTACCGCAGCATCTCCCGCACGTGGGCCACGGTGTCGAATCCATCCGTCTGGCCGGGCTGCGTCGTGGTGTTGCAGATGTAGGCCGTCTTCGCCCGGGCCGCTTCGATCGCCCGGCGAATCGGGCCGGGCAAGAGTCCGGGGAGGACGCTGCAGTAGAGTCCGCCAGGGCCGAGGGCGATCAGATCCGCCTCGTGGATCGCCTGCAGGGCCGCCTCGGCGACTCGCACCTCCGCCGGCTCCAGGAACACCTCGGCGATGGGGGGCTTCCCGGTTGCCCGGACGTTGAATTCTCCCCGGACGACCGAGCCGTCGGCCAGCCGCGCGCAGAGAGTCGCGGGGGAAGATGGGAGGGGCAGCACGACCGCCCAACAGTTGAGGAGCTGCGCCACGGCCGCCACGGCCCGCTCGAAGTCTCCCAGCGCCCCGGCGAAGGCGGTGAGGATCAGATTCCCCAACGCCATGTTCCGGAGGGTCGAGTCCTGGGCGGGGCGGAAACGGAACTCGAACAGATCCGCCAGGGGCTTGAGGTCGGATGACGGATCCGCCGCGGTGGCCAGGACGCTGCGGATATCCCCCGGCGCCGGGAGGTCGAACTGATCCCGGATGACGCCGCTGCTACTCCCGGTATCCGTGGTGGTGACGATGGCCGTGACGGCCCAGCCGGACCCCCGGAAACCCTGCACGATCAGGCAGGGGCCCGAGCGTCCCCCCAAGACAACGAGCCTCGGCACGTGCTCTTGTGTTCTCCCGTTTCCGAGTCGCCTGCGATGCCTCGCACGGCCGCGGCGAGATCATTCTGGAAAATTACTTCTTGCCCCTCGCCTTCCGGATCTCGGCCGCGCGCCCTTCTTTGTTCACTTGCTGCGCCCGGCCGAACGCCAGGGCGGCATTGCTTGGGACGCGCTTCGCGTTCGACGTCACTTCTTCCCGCGTGTCCTGCGAATTTCGGCTGCTCGTCCCTCCTTGTTCGCCTGCATGGCGCGCCCGAACGCGACCGCGTCTGGCGGCACCTCCTGGGTGATGGCGGACCCGGCGGCCACGATGGCGCCCCGCCCGATCTTGACCGGGGCCACCAGGCTGCTATTGGATCCGATGAAGGCCTCGTCCTCGATGATGGTCCGGTGCTTGGCGAAGCCATCGTAGTTGCAGGTGATCGTCCCGGCCCCGACATTCACCCGCTCGCCGAGGGTGGCGTCCCCTACGTAGGTCAGGTGGGGCACCTTCGATCCCTCGCCGATGACCGATTTCTTGACCTCGACGAAGTTGCCGACCTTCACCTTGCGCTTCAGGTGCGAGCCCGGCCGCAGGTGCGCGTAGGGGCCGATGGCGCAGTCGTCGGCGATCTCGCTCTCCACGATCACGCACCCATCCAGGACCGTCACCCGGTTGCCCAGCCGCGAGTCCCGGATCCGGGAGCCCGCGTGGACCGTGCAGCCCCCGCCGATGCAGGTCCGGCCCTCGATCTGCACGTTGGGGTAGAGGGTGGTGTCCCGTCCCACGCTCGCCAGGCTCGAGACGTGCACGCTCGCCGGGTCCAGACAGGTGACGCCCGCCGCCATCAGGCGATCCACCACACGGCGGCGCAAAACGGCGGCCGCCTCGGCCAGTTCGGCCCGGGTATTGATCCCCAGCGCCTCGCGGGGATCCTCGGCCAGAACCGTCGCGATCCGCCCGCCCGCCTTCCGGAGGATGGGCAGCACCTCGGGAAGGTAGAGCTCCTTCTTCACGGCCGATGGCTTCACCCGGTGCAACGCCGCGAACAGGCGCGGCGCCCGGAAGCAGTAGATGCCCGCGTTGATTTCCGTGACGCGCCGCTGGGCCGGCGTCGCCTCCACCTCCTCGACGATGGCCCGAAAGGCACCCCGGGGGTCCCGCAGGATCCGCCCGTATCCATGGGGGCTGGCCAGCCGGGTGGTGACCAGCGTGGCGTGGGCGCGGGTCTTGATATGCGTGGTCACCAGCCGCTCGACCAGGGCGTCGCTCAAGAGCGGGACATCGCCGGAGAGCACCAGGACGTTTCCCTCGAAACCCTGGAGAGCCCCCTCAGCCTGCAGGACGGCGTGGGCGGTGCCGCGCTGCTCCGCCTGCACGACGAATTCGACCGGGAGCACTCCCAGGGCATCGCGCACCCGCTCGGCCTGATACCCGATCACTCCCAGGGTGCGCTTGACGCCGAGACGCCGGCACATCTCCAGGACGTGGGAGATCATGGGAAGGCCGTTCAAGGGATGCAGGACCTTGACCAGGTCGGAGTGCATCCGGGTCCCCTGGCCGGCGGCCATGACAATGGCACACAGGTCCTGCATGGGAGGTCCGGTCTTGACAGTCCTGGTTGGAGACATGGGCGATCCTCCCATCTTGTCTGGGGCGCACTCAGTGCAAGACAAATGCCCCACGCCGGGAAGTGGATGATAGCATACGCAAATCATCCGAAAAAGGGGATTTCTAGCCTCCCGAGCCGTGGCAGAGGGGCGGAGCTAGGGGACCGGAACCTCGAGGGCGCGAAGCGCGGCGGCGACCGTGTAGAGGGAGCCGGTCACCAGGATCGTGTCGTCAGGTCCGGCCACGGCCCTGGCCAGGGTCAGCCCCTCGGCCGGGTCTGCCGCAATCTCCACCTTGGAACAGTAGCGATCGGCCATGACCAACTCGTGCGGGTCGGCCCCACGGTCGGCCGGCGGGTGGGTGAGGATGGTTTGATCGGCGAGGGGTCCCAGGAGGGCGAGCATGGCCTCCCAGTCTTTGTCCCGCAGGACGCCGAAGACCAGGATGAGGCGGTTGAGTGTGGGCCGGTGTTCGGCCAGGAACGCGGCAAGGGCCTGAGCCCCCGCCGGGTTGTGAGCCCCATCCAGCAGGATCCGGGGATGCTCCGAAACGACCTGGAGCCGACCGGGCCAGCGCGCCTCCTCCAGGCCGCGACGGATCGCCGCTTCGCCCAGGCGGAACCCCTGCGCCTCCAGCACCTCGGCCGCAGCAATGGCGGCGACGGCGTTCTCCGCCTGGTGGCGTCCGGCCAGGGGGATCCACAGGGCCTCGTAACGGCGGCTGGGTCCCGTCAGGTCCAGGAGCTGGCCGGCCAGCCCCGATTCCCGGACGCTGAAGGCATAGGCCTCCTGGACCTGCACCAGGGGCGCCCCCCGCTCGGCCGCGGTCCGGCGAAGGACCTCCTGGCCCGCGTCCCGAGACGCGGTGATGATGGGCACGCCGGGCTTGAGAATGCCCGCCTTCTCACTGCCGATCTCGGCGAGCGTCCGGCCCAGGTACTCCTGGTGCTCCAGGGAGACGTTCGTCACCACCGCCACGCGCGGAGTGATCACATTGGTCGCATCGAACCGGCCGCCCAGCCCGACCTCGATGACCGCGGCCTCCACCGCCTGCCGGGCGAAGTGCTGGAAGGCCATGGCCGTCGTCAGCTCGAAGAAGGTGGGATGTGGCAGCCGGTCGGACGGGGGATTCGGGATCGCGTGATGCGCGAAGTGCGCCGCGCAGAGATCCTTCAGCCGGGCCGTGAGGCGCGTGACCTCCCGCTCCGGGATGGGGGCGCCGTTGATCCGGATCCGTTCCGTGAAGTTGAGGAGGTGGGGCGACGTGTACAGCCCCGTGCGGTAGCCCGCCGCCTGGAAGATGGCGCTCAGCATCGCCGCGGTCGAGCCCTTGCCGTTGGTCCCGCCGATGTGGGCGCTGGGAACCGCCTGCTGGGGGTTGTCCAGGAGCTCCAGCAGGCGACGGACCGTCTCCAGGCCCAGGCGCCAGCCGAAGCGGCGCAGGCTGAAGAGGAACTCGGTCGCCTCTGCGTAGGTCACGGGAGCAGTCCCTGAGGCCGGCGAGCGTGGGACGGGGAAGGGCGGCAGGGTCCGGGGGGCACCCTCGCGCCGGTACGCCTATTGCCGCGACGCCCCGGCCGGGGCGCCAGCGGCACCGGCAAAGAAGTCGAGGAGCTGGATGAGCGTCTGGCGCAGGTTCTTCCGCTCCACGATCATGTCCACGAAGCCGTGATTGAGAAGGAACTCCGCCCGCTGGAAGCCCGGCGGCAACTCCTGGCGGATCGTATCCTGGATGACCCGCGGCCCGGCGAAGCCGATGAGCGCATTGGGCTCCGCGATGTTGATGTCGCCCAGCATGGCATAGCTGGCGGTGACGCCGCCGGTCGTGGGATCGGTCAGGATCGAGATGTACGGGAGGCGAGCCCGCCCCAGGCGGGCCAGTGCCGCACTGGTCTTGGCCATCTGCATGAGGGACAGGACGCTCTCCTGCATGCGGGCCCCGCCGGAACAGGAGATCGCGATGAACGGGCTCTCTTCCCTGATCGCGTCCTCGATGGCGCGCGTCACCTTCTCGCCCACCGCGGAGCCCATGCTCCCTCCCATGAAGGCGAACTCCAGGGCGCAGATGCTCACCCGGTGCCCGCCGATGGTCGCGACCCCGGACAGGAGGGCCTCCTCCATCCCGGTCGCCTTCTTGGCGGCCTTGAGGCGGTCCGGATACCCTTTCTGGTCCTTGAAGTGCAACGGGTCCAGCGAGCCGAGTGCGGCGTTCCGTTCCGCGAAGCTGCCGGGATCTACGAGGAGGTCAATGCGGGCCCGAGAGCCGATCCGGAAGTGGAACTGGCACCGCGGGCAGACGTTGGCGTTCCGGTCCAGTTCCTGCTTGTAGATGATCTCCTTGCAGTGGTCGCACTTGATCCAGAGGCCCTCGGGCATCCGGACCTTGGTTTCCTTTCCGCTGACCAGCGGCTCTTTCTTGAACCACGCCACGGTGATCCTCTCAGCCAACCGCGTGGCTACGGTAGCCGACCCTCCTGACCCTGTCAAGGCGTGGACGGCCGAATGCGGCCGTCTCATGCCGGGCGCGTCAGAGGGCAGCCCGGATCCGCTCGGCGGTCGCGCGGATGCGCTCCGGATCGCCCGGGACGAGCGTCCAATCGAAGCCCTTACCGTCCTGCACCCATGGCGGGATCAGGTGGACGTGAAGATGCGGCACCGGGCGGGATCGTGCCGGCGTGCGTGTGCGGCACAGGAGGCCGACCCCGTCCCTTCCGGTCGGGGATCGGCCTCCTGTCGTGTTCTGCATGAGGCCCCGTGGCCCCGTCTCTGCCTTGCACCCAAGAGCTGGTCCAAACGAATGCGATGATGGGCGCTCGCCGGCAGGAAACGCGGAGGGTAGGTCGAAGCGTGTGGGCTTGTGCCTAGTACCCGCGCCGCCCGCGTCCGCCACCCCCACCGCCACCAAACCCGCCGCTGCGGCGTGGGGCCTGCTCGCGAGCTTCGTTGACAGTCAAGGCTCGGCCGCCGAAGTCCCGGCCGTTCAGGGCGCTGATGGCCGCCTCGGCATCCGCCTGGCTCGCCATCTCCACGAAGGCGAACCCGCGGGGCCGCCCCGTATCCCGGTCGGTAATGATCTTGACCTCGGAGACCTGGCGTCCCCCCTCCTGGAAGAGGGTCCGGAGCTGCGATTCGTCGGTGTCAAACGGCAGATTCCCTACGTACAACCTCGTCCCCATGATCCTGATCCCCCTTCGCCCCGCGGCTGCGGGGCAGTTTCCGTTCGCGAGCGATGCTCTCCGTCGTCTCCCCCGGTCGTGGGTCCGCTCGCGCCACGCCCGGTCCGAGGCGCTCTGGCCCCGCTGACTACTCGGTCTGTTCTCCCCGCGCCTGGGCCCGACCCAACCGCTTCCGGAGGCGCCGTGCCGCCTCGCGCGCCTTCCGCCGGCGACGGTCGCCGGGTTTCTCGTGATGGGCGCGCCGCTTCAGGTCCCGCAGGATCCCGTCGCGAAGCACCAGCTTCTTGAACAGCCGAAGGGCTCCCTCGATCCCGCGTTCGCCCACGGTCACTTCCAACGGGCGGTGGCGAAAGCCCCCTCCACCCATCGGGCCGAAACCGTCTCCATCCTGGCCACTCCGGAAGGTCATCAATCCTCCCCGGCGATGCACCGCCCCTCTGGACGGGACCACATCGCCCAAAAGAAAAATACGCCGCAAGGCTCGGGTCCTCGCGGCGTAGAAACAGAAAGCGGAAACCGTCTGAACCTTCGGCAGCAGGCACTTTATGGGCATTCTCGCTCATTGTCAAGCAGAATCACCCGGGTCCGGCAGGGGCCCTCCCGGACGCCATCGCTTGACCAAGGGCAAGATTGTCGTTAGGCTCTTGGCCAGTACGGCAAGGCTCCGGGAAGGGGGCAGGGCTGCCAGGGGCAGCCGGACCGGCAATGACCAGGCTGACGGACAAAATCCTCATCGTGGATGATGAAGTCGATCTGGCGGAAGCGCTGGGGGCTCTGCTGGGACGCGCGGGGTACGCCTGTGCCGTGTGCACCGATGGCGCCCGGGCCTACGACGCGGTGGTCGCCGAATCCCCGGACCTCGTCCTGACCGACCTCAAGATGGCCGGGATCAGCGGGATGGATCTGCTGAAGAGGGTTCGGAGCCATCACCCCACCCTTCCGGTCATCCTGCTCACCGCATTCGCCACGGTGGACGCCGCCGTGGAGGCCATGCGGGAGGGAGCCGCCGACTTCCTCGCCAAGCCCTTCCTCCCGGAGGAGCTTCTCGCCAAGATTCGCGGGGCCGTCGAGCGCGCCCGCCTCCGTAACGGAGAGAGCGGCCCGACGTTCCGCGGCGAGCACGCTCTCTGGGAGGTGGTGGCGGCCAGCCAGAATCCTCGCATGCGCGAGATTCTTTCCCTGGCCGAGAAGATCGCCGCCACGGACAGCAAGGTGTTGATC
>JACPAT010000253.1 GCA_016180655.1 Candidatus Methylomirabilota bacterium
CCGACAGGTTCTCGGACGGGGGTTCGACTCCCCCCACCTCCACCACATCCAGCGCGGGCTCCCCTGGGGGCCCGTACTTGTTTGGGACCGTCCCACTCCTGGCTAGTCGCTCTGGGACAGCGGCGCCCTCTCTCCGGCTCGAGCGCCCACACGGTGGAGGCGGGCCTCCGCAAGCGGGTCCATGATCACGTGGCCATCCCCGCCGCAACCCATGGCCAGTCCAGGGAACGCTTCACGGAGGTTGACACTGGTGGCGACGCTCGCCCCCGAGGTCGTTGATGCCATCGTGAAGGGAACGCACGGCGATCCCTTCGGGATTCTCGGCCCGCACCTCCTCCAGAAGGGAGCGGGTGCCGGCGTGGTCATCCGTGCATTCCTTCCCGGGGCAGAGAAGATCACCGTCCTTCCCCTGGGGACCAACCTGCCTGCCCAGCCGATGACACGGATTCACCCCGACGGGTTGTTCGAGGCGGTCATCCCCGGCCGGCGCGAGTTCTTCCCGTACCGTCTCCGCTGCACGGGACCCACAGGCACGGAGGCGGACATCGAGGACCCCTATCGCTTCCCCCCCACGCTCAGCGACTACGACCTGTACCTGCTGGGGGAAGGCGCCCACTACCGTGTCTACGAGAAGCTGGGGGCGCATGTTCTGACCCTGGAGGGGGTCCCCGGCGTCCGGTTCAGCGTCTGGGCCCCCAGCGCCCGTCGCGTCAGCGTGGTCGGCAACTTCAATGGATGGGACGGTCGGGTGCACCCGATGCGGCTGCATCCCGGCAACGGGATCTGGGAGATCTTCCTCCCGGGCCTCGGCGTCGGGACCCTGTACAAGTTCGAGGTGTTGTCCAGAACGGGCGGGCCGATCACGCTGAAGGCGGATCCGTACGCCTTCGCCTTCGAGCAGGGTCCCGCCCCGGCCTCGGCCGTGACCGACCTGACCTCCCAGTGGGGCGACGCCGCGTGGATGGCGGACCGGGGGAAGCGGCACGCGCCCGATGCGCCCCTCGCCATCTACGAGGTCCACCTGGGGTCCTGGCGACGGGCGCCCGAGGAAGGGGACCGGTTCCTGACCTACCGGGAACTGGCCCAGGAGCTGGCCGGGTACGTGAAGGCCATGGGGTACACCCATGTGGAGCTGCTCCCCATCACGGAACATCCCTATTACCCCTCCTGGGGGTACCAGACCCTCGGGTACTTCGCCCCGACGTGCCGGTACGGCAGCCCCCAGGACTTCATGGCCTTCGTGGACACGTTGCACCAGCACGGGATCGGCGTCATCCTGGACTGGGTGCCGGCCCACTTCCCCCAGGATCCCCACGGCCTGATCTACTTCGACGGGACCCATCTGTACGAGCACGAGGATCCCCGCCTGCGGGAGCACCCGGACTGGGGAACGCGGATCTTCAACTACGGCCGCAACGAGGTGGCCAATTTCCTCCTCGGCAGCGTCCTCTTCTGGCTGGACACGTACCACATTGATGGCCTGCGCCTGGACGCCGTGGCCTCCATGCTCTATCGGGATTACTCCCGGGAGCCGGGGCAGTGGCTCCCCAACCGGTACGGCGGGAACGAGAACCTGGAGGCCATCGCCTTCCTCAAGCGGTTCAACGAGGTGGTGTACCGGCAACACCCGGACGTGATGACCATCGCGGAGGAATCCACGGCCTGGCCGATGGTCTCCCGCCCCACCTACGTCGGCGGGTTGGGCTTCGGCTTCAAGTGGAACATGGGTTGGATGCACGACTTGCTCACCTACATCAGCAAGGACCCGGTCCACCGGAAGTACCATCACAGCAGCCTGACCTTCGGGCTGCTGTACGCCTGGCACGAGAACTTCATCCTGCCGCTGTCGCATGACGAGGTGGTGCACGGCAAGGGCTCGCTGCACGGCAAGATGCCGGGGGACGACTGGCAGAAGTTCGCCAACCTCCGGGCCTTTTTCGCGTTCATGTACGGGCACCCCGGGAAGAAGCTCCTCTTCATGGGGGACGAGTTCGGCCAGACCCGCGAGTGGGACCACGACGCCAGCCTGGACTGGCATCTGTTGGAGATGGGACCATACCACCGGGGCCTGCAGCGGCTGGTCCGGGACCTCAACGCCGTGTATCGGGCGCAGCCGGCCCTGCACGAGGTGGACTTCGAGCCCACGGGCTTCCAGTGGATCGACTGCAACGACTGGGAGGGGAGTGTGATCTCCTTTCTGCGTCGAGCCCGGGACCCGGAGAACTTCCTGGTGGTGGTGTGCAACTTCACGCCGGTGGTCCGGCAGGGCTACCGGATCGGGGTGCCCCGCGGCGGTCTCTACCGGGAGGTTCTCAATACCGACTTGGACATCTACGGGGGGAGCAACGTGGGTAACGCCGAAGGCGTCTGGGCCGAGGCGGTACCCCAGCATGGATTCCTGCACTCCGTATCGCTCACGCTGCCGCCCCTGGCCACGCTGGTGCTTCGGCCCGAGGGCTGAGGACGACACCCCGGAGCGCGTCCTTCATTCCGGAGGCGCGATGGGGCGGCACGGAGATGGGCGCGCCGTTGGACGGCGCGCCCTTCCTGTGTTATACAGGGCGGGCCGTTCGCCGGCTTCCGACGCCCATCCTTCCAATGCTCTGGCTAAGTGCTTGATTTCATAAGTTCGTGTAGGTTTGAAGCAAGCCAACCCTACACGAAACGCCCTTGGCAAAGGACGATCCGTATCAGGAGAAACCTGATACGGATTTATGAAATCAAGCACTAAGACGATTTCTGATGAGGACCATGAGGGCCGTCCATGAAGGTCCTGCGGATCATCCCTGAGCGGTGCACCGGGTGCATGCGCTGCGAGCTGGCCTGCTCGTACGTCCAGACGGGCACCTTCCAGCCCGCACGCTCGGTCATCCGGGTCGCGCCCTTCGAGGCGCACACCAGCTACGCCCCCTACACCTGCCCCCAGTGCGCGGAGGGATGGTGCATGACCGCCTGCCCGGTGGGGGCCATTACTATTTCACCCGTGGGGGCGAAGATCGTTCTCGATGACCAGTGCGTCGGGTGCAAGCTCTGCACCATCGCCTGTCCCTACGGGACGATCTTTTACAACCCCGAGACGCAGAAGGCGTTCAAGTGTGACCTGTGCGGGGGGGCCCCGGCCTGTGCCGAAGCCTGTCCGACCTCCGCCATCGAATACGTCGAGGCGGAGACGGGCGACTGGCTGGGAGTATTCGCGGCCACGCGGGCCGCGCGCCACCACGAGATGCAGGTCGCCGGCGCGGAGGTCGGGTGATGGCGACGCGGCACGTGATCGTGGGCGGGGGGACCGCCGGCCTGAACGCCATCCGGACCATCCGCGCCTATGACCGTGGCGAATCGGAGGTCATCCTGGTCTCGGCCGAGCGGCCCTATTCCCGCATGGTGCTCCCGTACTACCTGGGGCGCGGCATCGCCGAGTCGCATGTCTTCACGGCCACCCCGGCGCATCTGGCCCAACTCCAGGTTCAGGCCCACCTCGGGCGACGGGCGGCCAGCCTGGACACGGCGGCCAACTGCCTGACGTTGGATGATGGCACGCGTATCGAGTATGACGATCTGCTGATCGCCACCGGCTCCTCCGCCGTCAAGGCACCCGTGCCGGGCGCCGATTCGCCCGGCGTCCACAGCTTCTGGACCTTGGAGCAGGCGCGGGGCGTGGTGGCCGCCATCCGGGAGGGGAGCCACGTCGTGCTGGTGGGGGCGGGCTTCATCGCCTTCACCATCCTGAACGCCATCCTGGCCCTAAAGGCCAAATTGACTATCGTGGAGATCGCTCCCCAGCTCCTCCCCCGCATGATCGACCGGACGGGAGCCGAGATGGTCGAGAAGTGGCTCAGGCGGCACGGCGTCGCGATTCGCACCGGGGCGACCCTCACGGCCATCGAGGAAGCCGAGGGACGGCGGCGTCTGAGGTTCCGGGAGGGGGAGGACCTGCTGGCCGACGTGGTCCTCATGGCGACCGGCATCCGGACGAACCTGGAGTGGCTGAACGGATCGGCGGTCCGGGTGAACCGGGGGATCGTCGTGGACGACCACCTCCGGTCCAGCGTCGGCAATGTCTATGCCGCGGGGGATGTCGCTGAGGGCCTCGATCTTGTAACCGGCCAGCCGGCCGTCCACGCCATCGAGCCCACCGCCATGGAGCACGGCCGGGTGGCCGGCGCCAACATGGCGGGACAGGATCTCGCCTACCGGGGCAGCCTCCTGATGAACATCGTGGAGGTCTGCCACCTGGACATCGCCAGCTTCGGGGCGTGGGACGATCCCACGGCCGAGGCCGTCGCCGCGGCCAGGCCGGACCGGTGGGCCTACCGGAAGCTCCTCTGGAAGGGGGATCGCCTGATCGGCGCCATGATCCTGGGGATGGCCAATGACATCTGGACCACCAACGACGTGGGGATGCTGAAGGGCCTGGTGCAGGCGGGCAACGGCCTCGGCGCCTGGAAGGCCCACCTTCGCCGCCATCCCTTCGATATCAAGCCGGCCTTCATCGCGTCGGGGACGACGGCGCGGCTTTTACCGGAGACCATCCTCGGCCGGCCGTCGGTGCCGGTGGGCCAGGTGATGTAGTGTGGCGAGTCAGCAGTTCGTTGACGGTCGCCCTTCTCTAAGAGCGTTCGGGGCACCCACGCCACGGCGGTGGGTATCCACCGCGGTGCCGTGGGTCCCGACGGTTCGGTGGTTCGGTGGTTCCAGAACACTCGAACACTCGAACAACCGAACCCTCGAACGCTCTTGACCGACGCCGCGGGGTCCGCGTAGTCATGGGGGGTGGGGATGCGTTACCCTGTCATTGAAGAATCGACCGTTCGGTCAGATGATCCGGTGCGACAGGATCTCCCGGGCGGATATGCCGGGAGCCTCCTGCGGGTGGACCTGACCAGCGGGCGGATCTGGACCCAGCCCTGGACGCCCGCGGAGATGCGCCAATATCTCGGGGGGGCGGGCCTGGGGGCCCAGCTCCTGTGGGAGGAGGTGCCCGCCGAGGTCGGATGGGACCACCCCGACAACCGACTGATCCTGGCCACCGGGCCCCTGGCCGGCCTGCCGGTGTGGGGGACCGGAGGCCTCTCGGTGGTGACCCGGGGGGCGATGACCAACGGGGCCACGTCCACCCAGGCGAACGGGTTCTTCGGGGCGTGCCTCAAGTACTCGGGCTTCGACGCCATCGTGGTCCAGGGCCAGGCCAGCCGCTGGGTGTACCTCTCCGTCCACGACGGGGTGGCGGAGCTTCGCGACGCCGCGTTCCTCCTGGGCAAGGACACGTGGCAGACCCAGGACGCCCTCCACGCGCGCCACGGGCTGCCCGGCCACCAGATGAGCGTCTACAGCATCGGCCCGGCGGGGGAGAACCTGGTGCGGTTCGCCGCCATCGCCGGGGACTACGGCCACGTCGCCAGCAAGAACGGCTGCGGCGCCGTCATGGGGGCGAAGCGCCTCAAAGCCGTGGCCATCGCCCGGGGGACGAAGGCTCTCAGGGCGGCGGACCCCCAAGGCCTCTTCCAGGCGGCGGACGAGATCGCCTACGATCTGAAGACGAACCCCACGGCGAAGTCGCTCTACGAGTATGGCACGCTCTGGGGGGTGCTGAACCTGCACGGGCAAGGGGCCCTGCCCATCAAGAACTACACCACCAACATCCCCCCCGAGGGGACCGACCTGGCGGCCTGGGAGGCCCCCAGCCTGCGCCAGGGGTTCGACCATCGGGGCCACCAGTGTAACGCCTGCGGCATGCACCACTGCCACATGCAGGTCATCCCCACGGGGCCCCACCGCGGGGAGTTGGTGGACGAGCCGGAGTACGAGGGCTGGGCGGGGGCCGGCTGGGCCATCGGCTGCACCGACCCGGTGGCCATCTCCTGGCTGAACACCCAGGTGGACCGCGCCTGCGTGGACGTGAACGAGTTCGGGTGGGTCATCGGCTGGGTGATGGAGTGCCAGGAGAAAGGGTACCTTACCAAGGAACAGTTAGGCGGGCTCGAACTCCGCTGGGGGGACGTGGAGGCCGCCGCCCGGCTCCTCCACATGATCAACCAGCGCCAGGGCTTCGGCACCGTCCTGGCCGAGGGAGTCAAACGGGCCGCCGAGACGGTGGGGGGGCCGGCTGCGGCCTGCGCCATCTACACGGGCAAGGGCTCCTCTCCCCGGGGCCACGACCACCGGGCGCGCTGGGAGGAGATGCTGGATACCTGCACCGGCAGCACGGGGACGCTGGAGACGGGACCGCCGGTCCACCCGACGGAATTCGGGATGCCCGCCCGCATCAACCCCTTCGACCCGGACGCGGTGGCGAAGAACGTGGGGACGCACCTGGGACGCCGCCACTTCGAGGATTCCCTGGGCGCCTGCATCTTCACCACGCGCACCCTGATGGAGAATCTCTGCCGTGCCCTGAGCGCCGCCACCGGGTGGGAGTACCGGAAGGAAGAGGCGATGCACTTCGGGCGGCGGACCGCGGTCCTGCTGCGGGCCTTCGACCTGCGCTGCGGGTTGGGACCGGAGCTGGAACGGCCCTCGCCCCGCTACGGCTCCATCCCCGTGGACGGCCCGGCCAAGGGCCAGGACGTTGCGCGCCACTGGGAGCAGATGCTGGACGTCTGGTACGAGACCGTGGGGTACGACCGGAAGACCGGGCGACCCCTGCCGGAGACCCTGCGGGCCCTCGGCCTGGACGACCTGATCCCCGTCCTCTGGGGACCCGAAAACCGACGGCGATAGCGACAGGGAACTCCGACAGCGACAGGGACAGAGACAGGGATGGGGGTGGCGACACCTACAGCGAAAACTGTCTCCGGGTAGGGCATGACGCCCGGGGTGTCAGAGTGCAATCCGAAATCCGAAATCCGCAATCCGAAATCGCCCACGTGACGGTGGAGGCAGTGGCCTGGGTAACGCAGTTCGTGGGCGGCGATGGCACCCGTCGAAAAGTGTTCCGCGAGGCCGTCGCCGCCGGGGCCACGGTGCGGAGCATCCTCGCCGATCTGAGCGATCGGTATCCCAGGCTCCGCGAGGTCCTGTGGGAGCGATCCGGAGGCGACCTGGGGGAGCACATCGAGGTCCTGGTGAACGACGCGGTCCTGGGCCTCAGCCACACCCTCGACAGTGAGGTCCGTGAGGGTGACCGGATCACGCTCCTCGGTCAATACACCGGCGGCTGACGCCGCACATCTCCTGCTTGCACACCTGTTCGGTTGCCACTCTCCGTCTCCATCCAAACGTTCTGTGAGACTGTGCGGCCGGTGCACAGTTCTCCGGATGCCTCCGAAAAACCACCACCCGGCCAGGGATGGCCGGGTGGCGAGCAGTCGAGCGGCTTCTCAGATGCGCGAGGTGGCCGCTAGGGGGTCCGGAGGGTCTTCAGCGCCTCCTCCAGGGTGGCCACCGAAGCCGCGTGCTGGGCGGCCTTGTGTTGGTCTTCCCCCTTCTGGATCGAGGCCTTTGCCTTCGCATATTTCTCAGTGTTGCTGGAGGTGCTGCTCAAGAGCTCGTTGGCCTGCTTGGCCAGGCTGGGGCACTTGAAGGCCCAGGCGCCGCCGGCCGAGAGGAATACCACCAAACCCGCCGCCACCACGATGCCTGCCAGCTTCCTCATGGGTTGTCCCTCCCCTGATACGAGTTGTGAGAAACGGAACGACTCTCACAGGGACTAACTTCCAACACCCGCAAGAGGTTCCCCGCCCTGCCAGGATACGGCACGCGACCCTCAGGCCCTGGGGCCGACTATTCCGCCGCTGAAGCCGGGGCCGACGACCGCTCGTCAATCCGGATCAGGGGCACGATCAGCCAGCAGGCTGCCGTGGCCATCCCGCTCACCAGGATCAGGGGTCGCAGGCCCAGCCATTCGTAGAGCCTTCCACCCACCAGGGCGGACCCGGCCGTGCCGATGTTGGCGATGGACATCAGTGCCGCGAAGAAGGTCCCCTCGGCCCTGTCCGGGCACGAGCGGGCCGCCAGGTCATACGTCGCGAGAGCGGCGATCATAGTGATCGTCCCGTTCCCGAGGGTGAGGGCGATGGCGGACCACCGGCCCACCAGCCCCCAGTAGGCGAAGGTCGAGGCCACGCCGATGGCCACGCTCAGGTTGAGCAGGCGCGGCAGAGACATGCGCCGGCAGATCCTCCCGAAGACCGCCGCCCCGAGGATGGCGGCGGCGCTGCCCAGCGAATCCAGGGTGCCCAGGAAGATCTTGGAGAAGCCCAGGTTATCCACCAAATGGTATTCCAGAGGAACGCCGAAGGAGGGGCTGAAGTTCCAGAGGAAGATGAAGGCGGCCGCCACCCAGAGCGGGCGGGACCCGATGGCGGAGTGCACCGCCCCGGCCGTTTCCCGGACCATCTCCCGGTTGTAGCGTGACCGGGCCTCGCGGAGGCACAGCCCCGTGGCCGTGAGACTGATGAGCGGGAAGACGGAGACCAGGAGGAAGGTCCGCTGATACGAGACGTGCGCCGACAGCCAGCCACCCCCGATGCCCGCTAGGACGCTAGCCGTGTTGATCGCCCCCCACTGGATCGCCTGGAAACGTCCCGTCATGCCCAGGGGCTTCCCCGTCTCGACCATCACGGCGTCACAGAGGACATCGGAGAAGGCGAGGCCGAGGCCGCACGCCATCAGGATGGCGAGCGTCGGGCCGTACTCGTAGGTGGGTTGCGATCCCAGCAGGAACCAGCCGCACGCGGCGAGGCCCGTCATCAGGAGCAGGTAGCTCTTGCGACGGTAGCCGAACAGGGGGAAGAAGTCCGAGAGAAGCCCGTAGAGGGGTTTCACATTCCAGGCCACGGACACGATGGCCAGGAAGGTGGCGGCCTGGGCAGCGCCGAGGCGCAACACGTCCTTGAGCAGGAAGAAGATGGGCTGGCCGGCGATCCCGGCACCCGGCTCGGCGATGCCCTGGACGAAGTAGATGGCGGCGAAGAACGCGCTGAGTTGGAAGATCCGCCGGTCGGACAGAGAACGGTCCGCTGTGGAGTCCACTGGGCTCTCCTCCAGACAGGTTCCAGTCCCACGGGGGTTGCAAGAGCGGGTCATTATGCGATATGGTGCGCGAGAGGGCAACGCAATTTCCGAGACTCCGGGAACAGTGCGACCCGGCCAAGGGGAAACGGATGCACGCCGATGATCTCGCCTTCATGCCTGCCAGCGACCTCAGCGCGGCCATTCGCGCCAAGCGGGTGTCTCCCGTGGAAGTGGTGGAGGCCGTGCTGGATCGGATCGAACGGCTCAATCCACGACTCAACGCCTACTGCACCGTGACGGCGGAGTCGGCCCGGCGGGAGGCGCAAGCGGCCGAGGCGGGCGTGATGCGCGGGGACGCCCTGGGTCCCCTGCACGGGGTCCCGGTCTCGGTGAAGGACCTGGTGATCACCCGGGGGGTGCGGACGACGTTCGGTTCCCGGATCTACGAGAACAACGTCCCCCAGGAAGACACCCCATTGGTGGAGCGGTTGAAGGCGGCCGGCACCATCCTGGTCGGCAAGACGACGACGCCGGAGTTCGGCTGGAAGGGCGTGACGGACTCGCCGCTCCTGGGGATCACCCGCAATCCGTGGAATCCCGAGCGCACGCCGGGCGGCAGCAGCGGCGGCGCGGGCGCCGCGGTGGCGGCCGGGCTGGCGCCGCTGGCGGTGGGGACGGACGGCGGCGGGTCCATCCGGATCCCGGGGAGCTTCAGCGGCGTGTTCGGGCTGAAGCCCACCTACGGGCTGATCCCCGTGTATCCCGCCAGCGCCACCGGGACGCTGTCCCATGCCGGACCCATGACCCGGACCGTGCGGGATGCGGCCCTGATGCTTCAGGTGATGGCGGGAAGCGATGATCGGGATCCCCTGTCGCTTCCGCAGGCGGGGATGGATTGCCTGGCCGGGCTGGATGGCGGAATCCGGGGCCTTCGCGTCGCGTGGAGTCCCACCCTGGGATACGCCGTCGTTGATCCAGAGGTCCGGTCGGTGACGGAGGCCGCCGCCAAGCGGTTCAGTGATCTCGGGTGTCGAGTCGAAGAGGTCTATCGGGTCTTCGACGACCCGGATCCGATCTGGGCCCCGCTCTTCTACGCCGGGATTGCCGCCCGGCTGGACGACTCTCTGGCGGAGTGGCGGGATCGCATGGATCCCGGCCTGGTGCAGATCGTGGAGGAGGGCCGCCGGATCAGCGCCGTCCAGTTCGCCAAGGCAGCGTTCGCCCGCGCCACGTTTACTGAGGCAGTCCGAAAGTTCTTCTCGCAATACGACCTGCTCCTGACGCCCACCCTGGCCGTGCCCCCGTTTGCGGCCGGCCTGGAGCAGCCACCCAACCGGCCGACGGGCTCGCGCCTCCACTGGGTTGCCTTCACCTATCCCTTCAACCTGACCGGTCAGCCGGCGGCGACGCTGCCGTGCGGGTTCACGCAGGACGGGCTTCCGATCGGCCTTCAGATCGTTGGGCGGCGACTGGCGGACGCCACCCTGCTCCGGGCGGCCGCAGCCTACGAGGCGGCCGCGCCGTGGGTGGAGCGGCGTCCCCCACTGTGAGTGAAAGGGCCGGACGGGAGCGCAGCGCTCATCTCAACGGATTATTCAGCGGGCCGAGAAAGGAGACGTCATGCCACGCGATGCGATCCACATCCGGAAACTGACCTCGGACGACTTGGCGGCCGTGACCCGGATTGACGAGAAGATCACCGGTCAGGAGCGGAAGGACCTCTGGGCCAAGCGACTGGACGCCTATGAAGGGATCCGGCCGCCGTGGGCCTGTCTCGTGGCGGAGTATGACGGCCGGGTGGTCGGGTTCGTCTTCGGCTGGACGAGCGGCTGGGAGTTCGGCATCCGGGGCGAGGTGGGGTGGATTGACATCATCGGGGTGGACCCGGTGTACCGGGGCAAGGGCATCGGCCGGGCCCTGCTGGAGGCCTTCATCGAGAACGCGCAGGAGCGGCGTGGGATCGAGCAGATCTTCACCCTGGTAGATCCGGACGACGCCGAGATCAACCAGTTCTTCGCCTCGCTGGGGTTCACTCCCGGCAAGATGAAGCACATGCAGAAGCGGATCGTTCCGTGACAGGGCTATCGGAGGGGGCTGGTTGATCACCCCCTCGAGGAAATATCCGACAGGCGTACGCTCACAACTGCCCCGACGCGCCCCAGTTTTCCAATAGCCGCTGGTACTCCGGGTCCTGGTAGCGCTCCAGCGCAAAGGCAGGGGCGTACGAAGGGAGCGGGCCCCCGGTGACGTGGGCTGCCAGCAATTCCCCGGCCGCGCACGACGCCATGACGCCGAACCCCGACAGCCCGCCGATCAGGAAGGCGCCCGTGACCGGCAGCGGGCAGATCAGGGGGCGGTTCTCCTGCGTCTTGGCGTAGTAGCCGCCATCCGTCACGGGTCGGGGAAGCCTGCCGAAGTACGACTGTAATCCCGGGAGCATGGTGGCAAGGCCGCGCAACACGATTTCGGGCTGCTTCGGGTCGTGACGCAGGGGGAAGACCGGTTCTACGGGATCGGTATGATACGTCCAGAGCCCGAGAAAGACATCGCTCGCGGCGGCTCCTTCCGGACGCGCATGGACCCCCGCCGGAAACTCGCCCAAGAGTAATCGCGACTCCTCAGAGGCGGCAAACACGGCTCGCTCGTCTGCCGACCAGGGCAGTTTCTGGGGATCCGTCCAGATGAGCAAGGGTGCGTTGCGCGGGAAGACCCCCGCCGGGTCCCGGAACGCGACCTTGACGTGCAGTTCGCAGAGGATGGGCACGTCCACGCCAAGCATCCGCCCCACGCGTTTCTGGAACGGCCCTGCGGCGTTGACGAAGGTGTCCGTTCCGAGCCTGGTTCCATCGTTCAACCGAACAGCTTTCACCCTGCCGCCTGTCACATCCACGCCTTCCACGCGCGCCTGAAGAAATCGGGCGCCGCGGTCCCGGGCCCGTTCCAACAGGTACATCCCCAACTGCTGCGCGCTCATCCAGCCGCAGCGCCGGGCGTGCAACACGGCAACCGTCCGTTCGGAGAGGTACGGGAAGTGCCTGCGAATCAGGGCGGGATCGAGAATCAGGTCCGACCCGGTGGGCAGCCTCTCGAAACCCTCGGCCGGCGCGGGGACGTACTCCGAATCGCCGGGATGGGTGCGGACCGCCCCCGCCCCCAGCATGCCCGCCTCTTCCGCCGCGCGCGTGAAATCGGGGATGCGGGCCGGGTCGGCCGTGGCGAACAGGTAGCCGCGCCGGTTGAGGCGGAAGACATTGCCGCTCTCATGGGCCAGGGCCTCCAGGATGTCAATGCTCCGGTTCATGAAGCGGACCATGGCCTCGCCCGGGCCGGGCCACCAGTTGCGATAGCATTCGGTGGACTTCTCGCTGGTCAAGGTCAGCGGCGGGCGCTCGTCCACGACCACGACATCAGGGATCCCCTGTTTGACGGCCAGATGATACGCGGCGCTCACCCCTGCGATGCCGGCGCCGCAGATCACAGCCCTTGCCGTTGCGTCTCCCATGCCTCGCCCCTTCGCCGAATCCGGGTCCCTTCCCATCGAGAGCCGGAGCATCGTCTCCTTCGGAGATCGTGTCAAGTCGGATGGGGCCGATCTTCTTCCTGATGATAGGCCGAGCCCCGGTCTTGCCCGAGGGTTCTCCGGACCGTTGAATTTGTCGGCACCAGCGATGCAATACGAGGCCTTCAGAGGGTTCCGGGTGCCTGTTGTGGGGTGGAGTGTCCCACCGGAGGCCTCGGCCGGGACATCTGCCGCCCCCAGAAACGGCGTATGGCAAATGGCACATGGCGTATGGTCCGGATTCGACCATACGCTATACGCAATACGCCATAGGCGATGAAAGCGATGCGCTGGCTGGAAAGTCTTCAGGCCAAACTCCTGGCCGCGGTCTGTGGGGTGGCCCTGGTGTCCATCGGGGTCTTCGCCTGGGTGAACATCCGCTACGAGCAGGCTGAGCGGGTGGATCTCGTGATCCGCGGCGCCAGCCAGTTCAGCGACACCGTCAAGCGCAGCACCCACTACGCCATGCTCCAGAACCGGTGGGAGGATGCCTTTCACATCATGGACACCATCGGCAAGCAGGAGGGCGTGACCCGGGTGCGGGTGTTCACCAAGGAGGGCACGATCCTGTTTTCCACCGAGCGGTCCGAGGTGGGCAGCGCCGTGGACAAGCGGGCCGAGTCCTGCTACGCGTGCCACGCGGCTGAACGCCCCCTGGAGCGCCTCATGCTCCCCGATCGCGCCCGCATCTTCCGGGATGCGGAAGGCCAGCGCCTGCTGGGAATGATCACGCCGCTCTACAATGAACCGGGGTGTTCCGAGGGCTGCCACGTCCACCCCAAGAGCAAGAGCGTCCTGGGGGTCCTGGACATCACGCTGTCCCTGGCCAGGGTGGATGAGGAGATCGCCGCCATCACCCGACGCACGGCCGCCTTCGCCGGCACGACGATCGTTCTTCTGGCCATGATCCTGGCTGGGATCGTTCGGCGGGGCGTCGTGCGACCGGTTCGGGAACTGGTGGAGGGGACCCGCCGCGTGGCACATGGCGACCTGACGCACCGGATCCCGGTGCGGACCGTGGACGAGGTCGGGGTGCTGGCCGCCTCGTTCAACCGTATGACCGAGGCCCTGGGGAAGGCCCAGGCCGAGCTGGATGCCCTGGTGGCGACGTTGGAGCAGCGGGTGGAAGAACGGACCGGCGAATTGCGGGAGGCGCAGGCCCAACTCATCCAGACGGAGAAGCTGGCATCCCTCGGCAAGCTCTCGGCCTCCATCGCCCATGAGATCAACAACCCCCTGTCCGGGATCCTGACCTATGCCAAGCTCCTCAGCCGGAAGTTCCGCATGGGCCGACCCGACGCCGAAGGGGTCCAGGCCGCCCTGCAGCAGCTTGCCCTGGTCGAGCGGGAGACCCAGCGCTGCTGCAGCATCGTCCGGAACCTGCTGGACTTCGCCCGCCAGCGCGAGCCGTCGTTCCAAGCCGTGGACATGGGGGCCGTCGTCACCGAGGCGCTCTCCCTGCTGGAGAACCGCTTGGCCATCCAGAACGTGGAGGTGGCGCGGGACCTCGCGCCGGTCCCGACGGTGCGCGCCGACTTCGGCCAGCTCCGCCAGGCCTTCGTGAATATCTTGATGAATGCCTGCGAGGCCATGCCGAAGGGCGGGACGTTGCGCGTGGTCGCGCGCGAGGTGAGCCTCCCGGGCTACGGGGGCCGCGGGCCCCTGTCCTCCACGGGAAAATCCGGGCCGCCCACCCGGTTCGCCGAGATCGCCATCAGCGACACCGGGTCGGGGATCCCGCCGGAGCACCTCTCCAAGATCTTCGATCCGTTCTTCACCACGAAGGAGAAGGGGACCGGCCTCGGGCTGTCCGTGGTGTACGGGATCGTGGAAAAGCACGGCGGCAAGATCACTGTGGACAGCCGGGTCGGCCAGGGGACCACGGTGACGGTGTGTCTCCCGGCGGCGGCCCCCGGCATGGCGTGAGCCGCCATGGCCGGGGAGGGAATCATCCTGCTGGAGTGGATGGGCGAGGCGCCGATGGACGGTGGCCTTCTGGAGCGGGTGCGACAACAGGTGGAAACCACATTCGCCACTCCGACGCGCGTAGCGGCCGTCAATGGACCGCCCCCGGACAGCCTGGAACCCAGGCGGGGACAGCACTCCTCGACGCGGATCCTGCGCTGGATCCTGACGACCCTGCCGCCCGGGGTGGCCAAGGTCCTGGGGATCACGGACGTGGACCTGTGCATCCCCGTCCTCACCTTCGTCTTCGGCGAAGCCCAGGTGGATGGGCCCGCGGCCGTGGTGAGCACCGCGCGCCTCCGCCTCACCTACGATGGGCGGCCCGCGTCGGCGAGGCTGGTCGAGGCACGCCTGCTGAAGGAGTGCCTGCACGAGCTGGGGCACACCTTTGGCCTGGTGCACTGCCCCGACGTGACGTGCGTGATGTCGCGATCCAATTCGGTCCTGGACGTAGATCAGAAGCGGGAGGGATTCTGCCGAGACTGCCGCCAGCGCCTGCGGGCGCTGACGGAGGAGAGGGACGGCCCATGAAAGCCAAGGGATCCATGCTGGTGGTGGACGACGAGGAGGTCGTCCGGGACTCGCTGGCGCGCTGGCTGGAGGAGGACGGCTACCGGGTGGACACCGCGGCCGACGGCCAGGCCGCCCTGACCAAGCTGGGGGAGCAGGCCTACGCCATCCTGCTGGTGGATCTGAAGATGCCGGGGATTGACGGCCTCCAGGTCCTGGCGCAGGCCCGCACGCTGCAGCCGGACGCCGCGGTGATCATCATGACGGCCTATGCCACCGTGGACACGGCCGTCCAGGCGATGAAGCAGGGGGCCTATGACTATCTGGTCAAGCCCTTCGAGCCGGAGGAGCTGTCCCTGATGGTCGGCAAGCTCACCAACACGCAGGCCCTCCAGCGAGAGAACATCCTTCTCCGCAAGGCCTTGAAGCACCAGTGCGAGTTCAAGGACCTGGTGAGCAAGAGCCCCAAGATGGAGGCGGTCTTCGAGCTGGCCCGGACCGCGGCCAAGAGCAACTCCACCGTCCTGGTCCTGGGGGAGAGCGGGACGGGCAAGGAACTCTTGGCCCGGGCCATCCACGCCGAGAGCCCGCGGCGCGAGGGGCCCTTCGTGGGCGTCTCCTGCGCCGCCCTGACCGAGACCCTGCTGGAGAGCGAGCTCTTCGGCCACGAGCGAGGCGCCTTCACTGGAGCCATCAGCAGCGCCCGGGGCAAGTTCGAGATCGCGGCCGGCGGGACCCTGTTCCTGGACGAGATCGGGGACATCAGCCCCAAGCTCCAACTGGATCTCCTCCGGGTCCTGGATGCGCGGGAATTCCGCCGGGTGGGCGGCTCGCAGCTCATCAGGACCGACGTCCGGATCATCGCGGCCACGAACCGAGACCTGAAGAAGCTGGTCGAATCCGGAGGCTTTCGCGAGGATCTGTACTACCGCCTGAACGTGATCCCGGTGACACTGCCCCCCCTGCGGGAGCGAAAGGAGGACATCCCGCTCCTGGTGGAGCACTTCCTGGTGCAGTTCCGCACCGAGATGCGGAAGCCCTTGGAAGGGCTGTCCGGCGAGGCGCTGGAGATGCTCATGGCCTATGACTGGCCGGGGAACGTCCGGGAGCTGCGGAACGTCCTGGAGCGGGGGGCGGTCCTGGCTCGGGGCCCGATCCTCACCCCGCTGGAGCTGGACCTGGGGGCGCCG
>JACPAT010000254.1 GCA_016180655.1 Candidatus Methylomirabilota bacterium
GAGACCATCGCCGAGAGCATCCGCGTGGGCAAGCCGTCCCCCATGGCCACGCGGGCCCTGTGGGATGTCAAGGCGTCGGGCGGGACCGCGGTCGGCGTGTCCGACGACGAGATCCGGTCGGCCCAATCCCTGCTGGCCCGGACGGCCGGGATCTTCGGCGAGCCGGGCGGCGTGGTGTCGGTGGCCGCGGCGCTCAAGCTCAGGGCCCAGGGGAAGATCCGACCTGACGACCTCGTGGTGTGCACCGTGAGCGGCCACGGCCTGAAGCAGGTGGGCGTGCTGGATGCCTCGCGCCTCGTCAGCCGGCCGATTCCGGCCAGGCTGGATGCGTTACGCGCGCGGGTGGAGGGGTTAGCCAAGGGAGATGGAGCGTAACACCGCAACTCCCGCCATCCGGGTCACGCCCCCGGGCCCCCGGGCCCGCACCTGGATCGCCTACCATCGCGCCGCCGCCGCCCGGGCGACCTACGTCGAAGGCTTCGTCTGGGACCGGGCGGCTCCCGCCATCGATCCGTTCTGCACCGACCCCGACGGGAACGTCTTCCTCGACTTCGCCTCTCACGTCGGCACCAGCGTCCTGGGCTACAACCACCCGGAACTCCTGGCCGTCAGCCAGCGCCTGAAATCCATAGACCCGGATCGGTACGCGGGGACCGACTTCATCTCCGCCTACGGGGAAGAGCCGGCGCGTGTGGAAATCCCGACCCCGTCCCACCTGCACCACAAGCTCCTCGAGATCACGGCGCGCTACGACTTCGGGACGGCCTTCTTCTCCAACTCCGGTGCCGAGGCGGTCGAGAACGCCATCAAGATCTGCTACGACGCCCGGCGAAACTGCGGCTACGGGTTCTGCTTCCTGGGGGCCTTCCACGGCCGGACGCTGGGCGCCCTGTCCCTGAACCGCAGCAAGCGCCTGCATCGCTCCTGGTACCCGCAGATCCCGAATATCGTCAACCTGCCCTACTGTACCTGTACCGAGGAGTGTCACTGCGGGTTCTGGTTGGGGTCCATCGGTTCCATGAGCCAGCTCGCCCAGTTCCTGGATCCGGTGCGGGGCCTGCTGGATCCGGCCGAGGTCGCCTACATCATCATCGAGCCGGTCCAGGGCGAAGGAGGCTACCAAATTCCATCGGCCGTGTTCATGGCGGAGATCGGCCGGGTGGCCCGGCAGTACCACATCCCGCTGATCGCCGACGAGGTGCAGTCGGGCATGGGGCGGACCGGCCGGTGGTGGGCCAGCGAGCACTTCGACATCCAACCGGACATCATCGTGACGGGCAAGGCCCTGCGAGTGGGGGCCACGGTCGGGCGGACCGACCTCTTCCCCAAGGAGGAGATGCGCCTGGGAAGCACCTGGGGCGAGGGAAACGCCCTCAGCTCGGCCATCGGGTACACCACCATCCAGATCATCCAGCGCGACGGCCTGCTGGCCCACGCCACGCGGATGGGTGAGCACCTGCGCCAGGCGCTTCGGGGACTTCAAGGGCGGTTCGATTTCGTCGTTGACGTCCGGGGCCTGGGCCTGATGGATGCCATCGAGCTGGACACGCCGGAGCGGCGCGGGCGGGTCCTGCGGGCGTGCCTGGAGCGCGGGCTACTCCTCCTCGGGTGCGGATTCAAGGCCATCCGGTTCCTCCCCCCGCTGGATGTGACGGCACGCGAATTGGACCTGGTCCTGGAGATCCTGTCAGGGGTTCTTCTCACCGTATAACCGACAGAATTCTGCGTTGACAGGGCGTTATATTGCTTGCATAATGCTAGCACATAACTAGCTGACTCCTGGATCTATCTGGAACGGAGGTGATCTAGTGGCGACGCTCTATGTACGGGACATGCCGCACGAACTCTATGAGCGGTTAAAGAAGCGTGCAGCAGAAGAAGGCCGGAGTATCAGTCAAGAAGCTGTTCGATTGCTCCTACTCGCCCTCCTTTCCGCTCGCCCGAAGCCCGATCCGGAATTCAAAGCCTGGCTTGAACGGGTAAGTGCGCAACGAGAACGATGGGCAAAGGAGGGAAGGAAGTTCCCGGACAGCACGGCGCTCATTCGCGAGGACCGCGACCAGTGACGCCGCTCATCTTAGATACAGGAGTCCTGGTCAAGGTATTCGTGGAAGAGACAGATTCCGATAAAGCCGTTGCACTTTTCCAGGCCTCGGCGGAGGGGATCTACCGGCTTGCCGCCCCCGACTTTATGGCAATCGAGTTCGGTAATGTCATCTGGAAGCATGTCCAACGAGCAATCTTGCTCGAAGAGGAAGCACGACAGACCCTTGAGGATTTCCCCTTCGATAGGATTGAATGGCTGCCTGCCAGCATGCTCCTCTCCGATGCCTTTCGGTTCGCGACTGAGTACAATATCGCCGTTTATGATGGTGCGTTCCTGGCGAGTGCGGCGAGCCTAGGGGTGGAGTTCATCACCGCGGACGAAGCGCTGCACCGAAAGGTGCGTGGGGGTCTTCCCTGGGTGAAGCTCCTCCGGAACCTTGATGGCTTGCCCTCAGGAGCGCGCCCTCCTGAGAGCACATGAATCCTGCCAGGAACATCATCCACCTGGACATGGACGCGTTCTACGCGTCGGTGGAGCAGCTCGACCATCCGGCCTACCGGGGGAGGCCGGTCGTCGTGGGGGCCGACCCGCGGGCCGGCAAGGGGCGCGGCGTGGTGGCCGCCTGCTCCTATGAGGCGCGGCCCTTCGGCATCCGCTCTGCCATGCCCATCTCCCGGGCGTACCGGCTGTGCCCGAAGGCGATCTACGTCCGGCCCCGGATGGGCCGCTACGCCGAGATGTCCGACCGGATCTTCGCCATCCTGCGCGACTACACGGACCTGGTCGAGCCCCTGTCCATTGACGAGGCGTTCCTGGACGTGACCGCCAGCCAGCGCCTCTTCGGCCCCGCCGAGGCGATCGGCCGGACCCTGAAGGCCCGCATCCGGTCCGAGCTGAGGCTGGTGGCCTCCATCGGCCTCGCCCCCAACAAGTTCCTGGCCAAGGTGGCCTCGGACCTGGGGAAGCCGGACGGATTCGTCGTGGTCGCCCCGGGCAAGGAGCGGGAGTTCCTGGATCCCTTGCCGATCTTCCGCCTGTGGGGCGTGGGGCCGAAGACCGAGGCGCGTCTGAAACGGCTGGGCCTCCAGACCATCGGCCAGATCGCCCGGATGCCGGTGGAGACACTGGAGGCGATGCTGGAGGGCGCCGGCCGAGACCTCTGGGAGCTGGCCAACGGCATGGACGATCGCGAGGTGGTGCCGGGGCAAGAGGCCAAGTCGATCGGGGGCGAGACCACCTTCGAAAGAGATACGGACGATCGCGAGGAGATCCGGCGGACCATCCTGGAGCTGTCGGATCGCGTGCGACGTCGCCTCCGGCGGGATCACCTCTTCCGCACTCTCACCCGAGCGGCCATCCTGGACCACCCGACCGACGTGGGGGATGACTTGTTCCGGGAGGCGTGGAAGCTTTTGCAGCGGGTGAGCCTGGCGGGAAAGCGCGTCCGCCTCCTGGGGGTGACCGCCACGCGCCTGCTCGCGGCGGCCGAGCCGCCCGGCGGGCAGATGAGCCTGTTCCGGCCGACGGCCGACCCGCGGCGCCGGTTGGCCCGGGCGGTGGATGCGATCCAGGAACGGTTCGGCTCCGATGCCATCGCGCGGGCCACCCTCATCAGGCCCGCGCCGGCCCGGAAGAAAAGTGCAGACCCCTAAGAGAAACCACAGATTTCGCAGATTACGCAGATTTCTCAAGAAGAATCCTTCCGGAACAATCTGTGAAATCTGCGTAATCTGTGGTTAAATTGTTGGTCGTTGGGTTCTTTGTGGAGGCGTGGATATGGCAGTTGGAATTCCCAAAGCACATCCCCTGGTGCGGTTGTTTGCGAACCTGACCCGAGAGAATTTCACGGATCATCTCGGCTGGCCGGACGCCGAGGTGATCGGATACGTCACCGAGGTGCTCACCGACTTCGTGCACATCGACCAGGTCTACAAGGTCCGGAATGCCCAGGGGCGGCGGGTCGAGGAGGTGGCGGAGATGCTGTACGAGGGCGATGTGCTGCACCGGGCGGAGAGCCTGGAGCGCGAGCGCGAGGTGCACAAACACGTCGGGGACTACACGCTGTTCATGGCCGGGGTCTTCCCCGAGTTCCTCCATCGGTTGAAGAGGTCCACGGCCGTGGTTTCCGCCGACGCCCTCCTCGACTTCATCCGGGTGGGCAAGGTCTCCTACCGGATCGTCTCCGAGTTCACCTACGGTCCGTATGCGCCTTCGGCGCCACTGTTCCGCAAGCTGTCCGAAAACTTCGAGCTGTGCGTCTACGGGTTGGGGCACGTCCGGGCCGAGCTGGACCGCCTCCGGGATCCCCGCTTCCAGGCGCTGAAGGGTCATCTGCTCGGTTGAGCAACTGCCCCAAACCCCTTGCCTGTCCTGGTGAATCCTGATATATGCTCGGACCACTTTCTCGTGGGTCTGGGGACCTGCCGGGCGGGGTATCGCCGAGGAGCCGGATATGGACGTCAATGACATCGTGCTGGTGGACGGGGCCCGCACCGCGTTCGGGACATTCTGCGGGAGCCTGAAGGACCATTCGGCGATTGACCTGGGGGTGGTGGCCAGCAAGGGGGCGCTCCAGCGGGCGGGGGTACCCGCCCAGGACGTGGACCAGGTGATCTTCGGCAACGTGGCCCAGTCCTGCCCAGACGCCATCTACCTGGCCCGTCACATCGGGCTGAAGGCGGGCTGCAAGATCGATACGCCGGCGCTCACCGTGAACCGGCTGTGCGGGTCGGGCTTCCAGGCCGTCGTCTCGGCCGCCCAGCAGATTCTCTTGGGGGAGGCCCAGATCATCCTGGCCGGCGGCACGGAGAATATGACCCAGTTGCCCCACATCATCCGGGGGGCGCGGAGCGGGCTACCGTTGCGGCACCAGGTCCTGGAGGACTATCTCTGGACCATCCTCGAGGACCCCTACATCGGATACGGCATGGCCATGACGGCGGAGAACCTGGCGGAGCAGTATCGGCTGACCCGCAAGGAGGTGGATGACGTGGCCCTGGCCTCGCAGGTCCGGGCCCACGCCGGATGGGAGTCAGGCCGCCTGACGGAAGAGGTGGTTCCGGTCCTGCTGAAGGGGAAGAAGGGGGCGACCGTCGAATTCGCCCGGGACGAACACTTCCGCCCCCAGACGACGCCGGAGACGCTGGCGAGCCTCCCGTCCGTCTTCAAGAAGGACGGGGTCGTAACCGCGGGGAATGCCAGCGGGATCTGCGACGGGGCGGCAGCCCTGGTGGTGACCTCGCGCCAGGTGGCGAAGGAACGCGGGCTGAGGCCAATCGGCCGGATCCTGGCCTGGGGGCTGGCCGGAGTCCCGCCGGAGATCATGGGGATCGGCCCGGTGCCCGCAACAGAGCGGGCGCTCCAGAAGGCCGGGCTGCGTCTGGACCAGATGGACCTGGTCGAGATCAACGAGGCCTTCGCGGCCCAGTACCTGGCCGTGGAGCGGGAGATGCGACTGGATCGCGAGAAGACCAATGTGAACGGCGGCGCCATCGCCCTCGGCCACCCTGTCGGATGCAGCGGCGCCCGCCTGCTCCTGACGATTCTCTACGAGCTGCGGCGCCGGGGCGGCCGTCGCGGCCTGGCCTCGGCGTGCATCGGCGGGGGACAGGGCATTGCGGTCGTCGTCGAGGCCTTGGAATAAACAAGGCCTCGACGACGCAAATCCCAATGACCAAATCCCCCCTCTCCCTCCCCTCTCCCCACGGTGGGGGAGAGGGACGGGGTGAGGGCGGCACGCATTGGTCATTCATGAGGGGGTGTCGCGTGGCGATTAGAAAAGTCGGTGTGGTCGGCTGCGGCCTGATGGGCGCGGGCATCGCCCAGGTCACCGCCGAGGCGGGGTACCCGGTCGTTGTCCGCGAGGTGGATCAGGCGCTGCTCGATCGGGGTCTCGGGATGATCGAGAAGAACTGGGCGCGGGGAGTGGAGAAGGGGAAGCTCACGGCCGAGGCCAAGGGGAAGGCGGCCGCGAATCTCCGGGGAACGCTCTCGCTGGAGGACCTCCGGGACTGCGACCTGGTCATCGAGGCGATCATCGAGAACATCGAGGAGAAGAAAAAGCTCTTCGCCGCCCTGGACCGGATGTGCCCGCCGGAGACGATCCTGGCCAGCAACACCTCCTCCCTCACCGTCATCGAGATGGCCATGGCCACGGGGCGGCCCGATCGCGTCTGTGGGCTCCATTTTTTCAACCCCGTGCCGGTGATGAAGCTGGTGGAGGTCGTGCGGACCGTCCGGACGAGCGAGGCGACCTTCCGCGCCGCCTATGCATTCGCCAAGTCCGCCGGGAAAGAGCCGGTGGCGGCCAAGGACAATTCGGGCTTCATCGTGAACCTGCTCCTGGTGCCCTATCTTCTGGATGCCATCCGGGCCGTGGAGGCGGGTGTCGCCTCCGTGGAGGACATCGACAAGGGGATGAAGCTGGGCTGTGGCCATCCCATGGGGCCGCTGACCCTGCTGGACTTCGTCGGGCTGGACACGACCTACTACATCGCCAACATCATGTTCGAGGAGTACCGGGAGACGCGGTACGCGCCGCCCCCGCTCCTCAAGAAGATGGTCCAGGCCGGCTTTTTCGGCAAGAAGTCCGGCCGCGGGTTCTACGATTACGCCGGCCCGGAGCCAAAGGTCGCGGATCTCGGCATTTGACGAAGGGTCTACGGTTTGAGGCCTCTCGGCCCCGGGGAAGGGAGAGGCTGGCGGCTAGCCCCGCACGGCGCCGAAGGTGAGGCCGCGAACCACGTGCTTCTGGATGAGGACCGTCATGACGATATTCGGAATCATGACCAGGGTGGCGGCGGCGCTCATGTCCGAGTAGAGGGGGCCGATGTCGGTGTTGAAACCGGCGATGACCACCGGCAGCGTCTTGGAACGGATGCCGGAAAGGATCAGCGCGAACAGAAACTCATTCCAGGAAACGAGAAAGGCGAAGATGGCGGCCACCACGAGGCCCGGCGCCGCCAGGGGCAGCGTGACCCGCAGCAAGGCCATCAGCCGGGAGCAGCCGTCCACCATGGCGGCGTCCTCCAGCTCCACGGGAACCTCGTCGAAGAAGCCGATCATCAGCCAGATTGAGAAGGGCAGGGCGAAGGAGATGTAGGCGAGGATGAGTCCCGCATGCGTGTCCAGGAGCCCCAGGCTCAGCATCATCAGGAAGTAGGGCATCACCAGGGCCACCCGGGGTATCATCCGGGTCAACAGGATGAAAAAGCGCAGCCCCTCGGACCACCAGAAGGTGAATCGCGAGAAGCCATAGGCGGCGAGCGACCCCAGGATCACGGACCCCACCGTCGTGGCCCCCGCCACGATCAGGCTGTTGAGGAAATAACTCGAGAACGGGATATTGAACAGGACCCGGGCATAGCTCTCGAGTACCGGCCTGAACCACCAGGCGGGCGGCGTGCCGTAGAGGACGATCTCGCTCTTGACCGATGCCGTCACGAGCCAGTAGATGGGGAACAGGGTCCAGACCAGGATGGTCCCGACGCAGAGATACTTGAGTCCCTCACGAATGGGGCCGGCCTTCATGGGTGTCCTCCCGCATTTTCCCGGGGGCCCGTGCCCCGCCGGCCTGCGCCTACCACGACCGCCTCGCCATGAGCCGCATGAG
This sequence comes from Candidatus Methylomirabilota bacterium, assembly GCA_016180655.1. Taxonomy (GTDB): domain Bacteria; phylum Methylomirabilota; class Methylomirabilia; order Methylomirabilales; family 2-02-FULL-66-22; genus 2-02-FULL-66-22. The sequence goes on from JACPAT010000254.1 coordinate 7,659, forward strand.
GGCGTAACACATGCCCGCCACAAAGCACAACGTCAGGATGGACAGCGCGTTGGCCAGCCCCATGTGTCCCAACCCGAAGACACGATAATTCAGGAGTTGGATCGTCTCGGTGGCTGTCCCCGGCCCGCCGCCCGTCAGGACGAAGATCGAATCGAATTCCCGGAAGGCATCCATCAGCCGGATGAGCACGGTCAGCAGCATGATGTACTTCAAGAGAGGCAACGTGACGTACCAGAACGCCTGGAAGGGTGTCGCCCCGTCCACGGCGGCCGCCTCGTACGGCTCGCGGGGCAGGGCCTCCATCCCGGCGTGCATCACCAGGAACATGAACGGGATCGTGCGCCAGGCGTCCAGGAGGATCACGGAGGCCATGGCCAAGCCGGGCGTGCCCAACCACAGGGGGCGCCCCAGGCCAAACAGGGTCAGGTAGTAGTTGAGGACCCCCAGGTCGGGATGGAGAATGAGGCGCCACATCATCGAGCTGACGACGGGAGTGATGAAGAGGGGGAGCAGGATCAGGGTCTTGAGTACCTGGGCGCCGGCCAATCGGCCGCTGAAGAGCAGCGCCATCCCCAGTCCGGCCAAGAACTCGAGGGGCACCGCGCCTAGCATGAAGACGAGGGAGTTGACCGTGGCCCGGTAGAAGGCGGGGTCGGTGAGCAGGGCCTGGTAGTTGTCGAGGCCGATGAACCGGATATCCCGCGGCCGGGCCAGCCACCAGGAGTACAGACTGATCCCCAGCGAGTAGAGCAGGGGAAAGAGATCGATCGCCAGCAAAAAGAAGAGCCCGGGCAGGATGAATCCCAGGCTCTCCCTCGTCTTCCGGCTGGTCTTGATGCGGCCCACTTCCCTATTTGGCCATGATCCGGTTGATGCTCGCCTCGAGCTCCTTCAACCCGTCGGCGGGGGAAAGCTCGCCGGTGGTGATCTTGGCCCCCGTGAGCCGGAGCTGTTCCTGGATGTCGGGGAATTGGGGGATCCGGTTCCGCTCCTTGGCCACCTCCAGGCTCGTCAGGATGGCCTCGGCGTAGGGGAGCGTCCCGGTGAAAGTCGGGCTCTTCAGCACGGAGTAGCGCGCGTTGTGAATGGCGGAGGAGGTGGAGGGATATTTCACCGCCAGCAGCCCGAACTCCCGGCTGGCCAGCCACTTGGCAAATTCCCAGGCGGCGTCCGGGTTCTTGCTGTCCTTGGCGACGCCGATCGTCCATACGCCCCGGATGGGCGTCTGGCGGGCCTGCTTCGGGACAGTGGCATAGCCCAGCTTGCCGGCCACCACGGACTTCTCCTTGTCCTCCATCGGCTTCGCCCCGGAGGCCCACTGGACGGCCATGGCCGCCTTGCCCAACTGCATCGTCTTGGTCACATCGGCGAAGGTGTAGCCCTTGACTCCCGGGGGGGAGTATTTCAAGAGTTCCAGGTAGAACTCCGCGGCGGCCTTCCCCGCCGGGGTGTTGACCGCGGCCCGGTTGTTGGCGTCCAGGAGTTCTACGCCCCAGGACCACAGGAAGAGCGTGAGATAGGCGAAGGTCTGCACATCGCTCCCCGCGGTCATCACGAAGCCGGCGAAATCTTTGGACGGGTCGTGGAGCTGCTTGGCGATGGCCAGGAGTTCGGCCCAGGTGCCGGGTGGCTTGAGACCACGCTGGTCGAAGAGGTCCTTCCGGTAGACGAGGATCTGGACGTTGGGATCGACGGGGAGGGCGTAGATCTTTCCCTTGTAGCTTCCGGCGGCCAGGGTGGTCGGCACGAAGTCGCTCGGATCCACCTGTTTGGCCAGGTCGTCCAGGGGCCGGAGGAACTCCGCCAGGGTGGGGACCCACGGCTCGTCAATGAAGAGCACGTCGTATCGCCCGGCCCCGCCGGCCAGGGAGAGAAGCTGTTTCTTGTACAGGTCGCCGTAGGGCGCGGTATCAAGATTGACCTTGATCCCCGTCCGCTCCTCGAAGGCGGGCAGGAAGGCCCGGAGGACATCCTCCTTGAATCCGGCCAGCATGGCGAGGTTGATGGACTTGGTCGTCCCGGCCCCGGCAGGCGACGCGAACACCCATAGCAGGATGGCCACCAGCGCGATCGTCCAGTTCCTGAGTGATCCTTTCATGGTCCACCCTCCTCGCCTTCGGATCGGATCGTCCGACCCCGGGCAACACGCCAGTCTCCAGGTAGCAGGATGGCGATCCTATATCGCGATCCCTCCTGCCTGTCAACCCCGATCCGAAACGATCCGAAGCGGGGGCCGAGTGGGCGGCGGTGGAGCAGCGCAAGATGGAGGAGGAATAGATGATGAGCGATTACAAGGGAGAGGCGCTTCATACCGACCCCAACTTCCAGTTGGGCGGTCTCCTGGAGCCGAGTCCGAAAGACGAAGGATTTCAGGCGATCCAACAGGTGACCGGTTGGACTCGGCGAGGCAGCACCGTGACCTTCCGCTGTCGGACGAGCCGGGACGAAGAGGCACAGATCATCCTCCAGGTCTGCGCGCCGGACCTGCTTCGCCTCCGCCTCGTCCCACCGGGGGAGTCTCTCGAACGCGGGAGCCTCATGCTCGTCCGAGAGACGTTCCCGCGGGCTGCCTTCACGGTGCGCGAGACACCGGATCGGGTGACCGTTCAGACCTCGAGGCTCCGGGTCGAATTGGCCAAGGACCCGTGGGAGCTCTCGATCCGGGATGCGCGAGGCCGGGTCATCTGCCGGGAAAACCGGTCGGACACGAACCTCCGAGGGACGCCCCGGGTGAGATTCTTGGGGTACGCCCGGGACGCCAGCGGCCAGGTGGCGCGCGTGCACGAGGCCTTCTTCCTGGCGCCCGATGAGTGCCTCTACGGTTTCGGCGAAAAATTCACGCCGATGGACAAGCGAGGCCAGCGCATTGACTGCTGGAATTTCAACACGTGGGGTACCACCAATGAGCGGGCCTACAAGAACGTGCCCTTCTTCATGAGCTCCAAGGGATACGGGGTGTTCATCAACAGTAGCCGGCGAAGCATTTACGATCTGGGCACAGCCGGCAGCTCGGTCTCCACGGCCATCGAGGTTCGGGACAGCCGCCTCGACCTCTTCTTTCTGTACGGCCCGTCGTTGAAGCAGGTCCTGCGGGGGTACACCGACCTCACCGGTCGCCCGCCGGTGCCGCCCAAGTGGTCCTTTGGCCTGTGGATGTCCCGATACGGATACCGCACCCGCCAGGAACTGGAAAAGGTCGGAGAGGAATTGCGCAAAAGGGATATCCCTTGCGACGTCCTACACCTGGATCCCTACTGGATGCGGGAAAATCAATACGCCGACCTGGTGTGGGACGAGCAGGCGTTTCCCAAACCCGCGGAGATGATCGGGGGGCTCCGGGCCAAGGGGTTCCGCCTGTGTCTTTGGCTCCAGCCCTGGATCCCGCAGACCAGCGAGGTGTATGCGGAGGGCGAAAGGGGAGGCTACTTCGCCCGGCGGGCGGACGGTTTGGTCTATCTGTACGCCCCGACCATTCCCCGCACACCCGTGCCCTGCGGCATCGTGGACTTTTCCAATCCGGAGGCGGCCCGGTGGTACCAGGGGAAGATCCGGCGTTTAGCCGAGGCGGGAGTGAGCGCGTTCAAGACCGACTTCGGCGAGGCCATCCCGGAGGATGCCCACTTCCACAACGGGCTGACGGGCAAGGACATGCACAACCTCTACCCCATCCTGTACAACCGCACGTTCTACGAGGTGTTCGAGGCCTTGGGGGGCGATCGCGTCGTGTGGAGCCGCTCGGCCTTCGCGGGGAGCCAACGCTATCCCGTGCACTGGGGAGGCGATCCGTTCTGCAGCTTCACCGACTTGGCCCTCGCCCTGTGGGCCGGCCTGAGCATCGGGATGTCCGGGTTTCCGTTCTGGAGTCACGACATCGGCGGCTTCGAGGGAAAGCCCACTCCCGAGGTGTACGTCCGCTGGGCACAGTTTGGGCTTCTGAGTTCCCACAGCCGCTGCCACGGGACCACTCCCCGGGAACCCTGGGAATACGGCGACCGGGCCGTGCGGATATTCCGCCGCTACGCCAAGCTCCGCTACCGCCTCCTCCCGTATCTGTACGCGTGTGCTCACGAGGCGGCCCGCAGCGGGATCCCGGTGATGCGGGCCATGGTCCTGGAATTCCAGGATGATCCGCTGACGCACGGATTGGATCTGCAATACATGTTGGGTCCGTCCCTGCTGGTGGCGCCGGTCTACGACGGGACGACGAGGCGCTCCATCTATCTTCCTCGCGGGACCTGGACCGATTTCTGGAGCGACCGGACGTATCAAGGGCCAAGCGCCATCGAGTATCCGGCGCCCCTCGAGGTGCTGCCGCTTCTGGTCCGGGACGATTGCATCATCCCGCTGGGGCCGGAGATGCCCTTCGTGGGGGAGCGGCCGACCGATCCCCTGACGCTGGAGGTGTACCTTACGTCCACGGCCCGGTGCACCGTCGAGGACGGTGATGCAACAACCCGTGTCACGGCCGTCAGGCGGCCTGGAGTGACCCTGATCACGATCGTGGGGCCGGAGCGGACGTATATCATCACGCCTCACCGCACCAAGACCCCTCGCCGGGTATCGGTCAACAGCAGGCCCCTGCCCCGGCGGGCGGACAAGAAGGCCTTCGATCACAACCCGCAGGGCTGGTGGCGGGATCCGCGGGGCCGCGTGCAGGTGAAGGTGCGTGGAAGCGGAGAGCTGCGAGTTCGGTTGCTTGACTGAAACTCGAGGGGCCGTGAGCTTGACACTTTCAAGGGCATTCGATAGGCTCAGCGCCGTTTTGGATGATGGGGGGGCGAAGTCGAGCTAACGATCGCGATAATGGAGGGATGATCATGGCATCGCGGGTGAAGCGGGCGGGCGTGGATCGGCGAACAGTGCTGAAAGGGATGGGCGCGGCGGGGGCGGTGGGCGTCCTCGGCTTCCCGGCCGTCCTCCGGGCCCAGGTGAAGGAGATCAAGATCGGGTCCATCCAGCCGATGACGGGCCCCCTGGCCGCCATCGGGAAGACCACGCGGCAGGGGAACCAACTGGCGGTGGACCACGTCAACGCCGCCGGTGGGATCAAGTCCATGGGCGGTGCCAAGCTCACCCTGGTTCCGGGCGACACCCAGTACAAGCCGGAGGTGGCCCGGGCCGAGACCGAGCGCCTCATGCGCGAGGGGGCCCACGTCCTGGTCGGGGCGTTCGACAGCGGCACCATCAACGCCATGATCCAGGCCATCAAGCAGGCCACCAAACCCATCCCCCTGATGATTGACATCGGGGCGGCCGACCAGTTGACGCAGCAGGGGAGCAAGTACGTCTTCCGGTCCTTCGTGACGACCCAGACGCTGGGGCGGAAGGGCATCGAGTACATGCTGGAGATGTTCAAGATCAGCGGGGTCACGCCCAAGCGGGCCGTGCTGCTCCACGTGACCGACCTGTTCGGCCAGGTGCAGAAGGATCGGACGCTGGAGTGGCACAAGAAGCTCAATGCGCCCTTCGAGTTCGTGGAGATCATCGCGTACCCGACCACGACCCAGGACCTGTCCACCGAGGTGGCCAAGGCCAAGGCGGCCAAGCCGGACCTGCTCCTGGCGGTCACGCGGCTGAACGATGCCATCCTGCTGGTGCAGGAGATGTACAAGCAGCGGGTGGAGGTGCAGGCGATCATGGGGCCCGGCAATCCCGGGTTCTATCACCCGAACTTCTCCAAGACGTTGGGGAAGCTGGCCGAGTACACCCTGGACAACGTACCCTGGTACAATCCGAAGTCCGCGCTCACCCAGAAGGTCGCCGCGGATTACGAGAAGCGCTTCGGCGAGCAGCTCACCACCGATTCGGGCTGGGCCTATCAGGGGGTCATGGTCGTCGCCGACATCCTGGAGCGGGCCGGCTCCACCGACCCGGACAAGTTCGTGGAGGCCGGTCGCAAGACCAATATCAAGGACCACGTCACCTCCGGCGGGAACATCCAGTTCAGCGAGAATGGGGACAACATCGGAGCCTCGACCGCCATGATCCAGATCCGCGATGGGCGCGCCCGGGTCGTCCTGCCCAAGGAGACGGCCGAAACCCAACTGGTGTACCCGGTGCCCAAGCTGTGGGAGCGGGGGTAGGAGAGCCGAGAGCCAAGAGCCGAGTGCCGAGAAGGGGCACAACAGCGAAGGTATGCTTCGAGATTCAGTAGTGATCTGGGATTGAAGCTTCGAGATCAGAAGACCGGGGCCAGGGGAAATCCGAAATCCGACATCCGAAATTCGAAATCGAAGCAGACGGGGACCAGGGGTCAGGGGTCGAAGCACAGGAGGTCAGAAGGTAGGAGTCAGGGGGAGGCGGGAGCCCCTCTGACTCCTGTCTTCTGATTTCTTTTTTGGGGACCTCCATGTCGCTCTACGTGCAGGCCATCGTCAACGGCTTCCTGGTGGGCGGGGTGTACAGCCTCATGGCCCTGGGCCTCTCGCTCATCTTCGGGGTCATGCGGGTCATCAACTTCGCCCACGGCGACATGATGGTCTGGGGGATGTACCTGTCCTACTGGCTGTTCGTGACGGCGGGGGTGGACCCCTACCTGTCCATCCTGGTGACCGGGTCGGCGGTCTTCCTTCTCGGGGCGGCGGTACAGAAGGGGCTGGTCAACCGGATCCTGGACGCGCCGCACGAAATGCAGATCCTGCTGATGCTGGGTGTGGCCCTGGTCCTGGAGAACGTGGCGCTGATGGTCTGGGGTCCGGACCCGCGCCGGGTGAGCACCACGTATGCCCTCAGCACGTTCTGGCTGGGCCCCATCGTCTTCGACCTGCCCAAGGTGGCGACCTTCGGCCTGGCCCTGGCCCTGGCCCTGGGTCTCTACCTGTTTCTGAAGAAGACCGACCTGGGCCGGATGATCCGCGCCGCCTCCGACAACCAGATCGGGGCCCTCTTGGTGGGGACGGACATCCTGAAGGTCTTCACGCTGGCCTTCGGCATCGGGGCGGCCTGCGTGGGAGCCGCCGGGAGTCTCATGACCCCCTTCCTTCCCTTCTCGCCCAGCACGGGCCTCTTCTTCACGGTCACCTCGTTCAACATCGTCATCATCGGCGGGATGGGGAGCTTCCTGGGAGCCTTCGTCGGGGGCCTGCTGGTGGGGATGAGCGAGTCCTTGGGAGCAGTGATCCTGGTGCCCTCGCTGAAGGAGATCGTCAGCTTCGTCCTCTTGGTCCTCATCCTCCTGTTCCGCCCGCAGGGTCTCCTGGGGAGCGGCCGGTGATGCTGCGGCTGGGTCTTCTCGCCGCGGCCGGGGCGGTTCTCGTCTTCCTGCCGTTCTGGGTGCCCTCCACGTGGCAGAACCTGCTCATCACCACCTTCTACTACGCCTATCTGGGCCAGGCCTGGAACATCCTGGGGGGCTACGCCGGCCAGCTTTCCCTGGGGCATGCGGCCTTCTTCGCCATCGGCGCGTACACCTCGGCGGTTCTGGCGAGCCAGTACGCCATCTCCCCCTGGCTGGGGATGTTCGCAGGGGCGGCGCTGGCGGCCCTCCTCAGCCTGGGGATCGGGTACCTGGGATTCCGCTTCGGCCTGCGCGGGTTCTACTTCATCCTCCTCACCCTGGCGGCCGCGGAGATCTGCCGCCTGATCGCCCTGCATCTCCCCCTCCTGGGGGGATACACCGGTCTCTTCATCAACTTCACCCCGAACCCGTGGCAGTTCCAGTTCCAGGGGAAGATCCCGTACTACTTCATCGCCCTGGGGTTCCTGGCGGCGGGCTCGGGGATCGTCTGGCTGCTGCAACGATCCAAGCTGGGGGCCTACCTGGTGGCGATCCGGGAGGACGAGGACGCCTCCGAGGCGCTGGGGGTGGACACCTTCCGGTACAAGATGATCGCCTACGCGCTGAGCGCGGCCCTGACAGCGCTGGGCGGCACCTTCTACGCCTATTACCAGTACTACCTGCAGCCGAACACGGTGCTGCACATCAACCACTCCGTGGACATCATGATCCGACCGATCGTCGGGGGGGCCGGCACGATCCTGGGTCCCGTGCTGGGCTCGTTCCTCTTGGAACTGCTGGGCGAGTTCTCCCGGACCTACTTCGCGGGCGGGATGGCCGGCTTGAGCGTCGCGATCTACGGCGTCCTGCTGGTCATCGTGGTGTTGTTCCTGCCGAGGGGCGTGTATCCCACGCTGGCGCACCTGATGCGGCGGCGGCGCCCGGGGAGGGCGACGTGAGCCTGCTCCGTGTTACCGGGGTGAGCAAAGCCTTCGGCGGCCTGCGGGCGGTGCACCGGGTCAGCTTCGACCTCGCCGAGGGGGAGATGCTGGGCCTCATCGGTCCCAACGGGGCGGGGAAGACCACGCTGTTCCACCTGGTGTCGGGATTCCTCAGACCCGACGAGGGGACCGTCACCTATGCCGGGGAGTCCCTGGTGGGCCTGCGTCCCCACGACGTCTGCCAGCGCGGCATGGTCCGGACCTTCCAGATCGCCCGGCCCTTCCTGCGCCTGACCGTCCTGGAGAACGTCGTGGTGGGCGCCCTGGAACGGGTGGCGCACCGCCGCGAGGCCGTCGCCATCGCCGAGGAGATGCTGGAGCTGACGGGTCTGGCGGGCAGGGCCGGCAGCATGGGCCACAGCCTGACGCTCCCGGATCGAAAGCGGCTGGAACTGGCCCGGGCGCTGGCCACGGGGCCGCGGGTCCTCCTGCTGGACGAGGTCATGGCGGGCCTCAACCCCACCGAGACGGGCCGGCTGATCGCCCTCGTCCGCGCCATTCACGGCCGGGGGGTCACCATCCTCCTCATCGAGCACGTCATGAAGGCGGTGATGGCGCTCTCGCAGCGGGTTCTGGTCTTGAACTACGGGGAGGTCATTGCCAAGGGAAGCCCCGAAGAGGTCGTGCGGGATCCCAAGGTGATCGAGGCCTATCTGGGCGAAGACTTCGCCGGCGCCGAGGTCGGCGCCGAGTAATTCTAGACAGTGCATTTGAACCGCAAAGCGATCTTTGCGCACCAATCCGCCCCAGGCGGATGCCGTTGGTACCGGCGGTTGAAATATTCGGGATAATCTCGGGCGGGCAATGCTGCGAGTGAGCGGGCTTCAAACCTTTTACGGTGACATGCAGGCGCTCCACGGCGTCACGCTGGAGGTCCGGGAAGGCGAGGTCGTCTCCGTCATCGGAAGCAACGGGGCCGGAAAAACCACGACCCTGATGACCATCTCGGGTGTGCTGCGCCCGCGGCGGGGCCAGATCGAGTTCGACGGACGACGCATCGACAGCCTGAAGCCGGCCGAGATCGTGGAGGCCGGGCTGGGCCACGTCCCGGAGGGGCGGCAGCTCTTCCCCTCCATGACGCTGGAGGAGAACCTGACCATGGGGGCCTGCACGCGTCGCGCGAGGGCGGCGCGCACGCAGACCCTGGAGCGGGTGTACGACCTCTTTCCCCGATTGCGGGAGCGGCGGCACCAGGTCGCCGGGACCCTCTCGGGGGGCGAACAACAGATGGTCGCCATCGGGCGCGGGTTGATGTCCTGTCCCCGGCTCCTCATGCTGGACGAGCCGTCGCTGGGTCTCTCGCCGATGCTGGTCACGGCGATTTTCGACATCATCCGAGAAATCAATCGCGGAGGGGCCACCATCCTCCTGGTGGAACAGAATGTCTTCCGCGCCCTCACGCTGTCCCATCGGGGGTACATCCTGGAGAACGGGCAGATCGTGGCCGAGGGTCCCAGCCAGCAGCTCCTCCGCGATCCCCAGGTGCGGACCGCGTATCTCGGCCTCTAGGCTGAGCCAAAAAGTTTCACCGCCAAGGTGCTTTGCGGTGAAACTGCACTGTTCGGGCTGAGAAGCAAAAGACCTTGACGGTAACGTGAGGGTTTGTTACTTTGAAGGTCCACTTTGCGTGAGATCGCATGACGCAGAGTGATCCCGAAGGAGACTCCATGGCGGTGAAATTGCCCATCTACATGGACCACCACGCCACCACCCCCGTGGCGCCGGAGGTCTTCGAGGCCATGCGGCCCTACTTCCTGGAGCGGTTCGGCAACGCGGCCTCGCGGAATCACGCCTTCGGCTGGGCGGCCGAGTCGGCGGTCGAGGCCGCGCGGTCGCAGATCGCCCTACTCATCGGCTGCAAGCCCGTCGAGCTGGTCTTCACCTCGGGGGCCACCGAGTCGGACAACCTGGCCATCAAGGGGGTCGCCCAGGCCTACCGGGAGAAGGGCACCCACATCATCACTTCGCAAATCGAGCACCACGCCGTCCTCGACTCCTGCAAGCGCCTCCAGAAGGATGGCTTCCAGGTCACCTCCCTTCCCGTGAGCCGGGACGGCCGGGTGGACCCGGCCGACGTGGCCAAGGCCCTGACGCCGAAGACCATCCTGGTCAGCATCATGCTGGCCAACAACGAGATCGGGACCGTCCAGCCCCTGGCGGAGATCGGCCGCCTCTGCAAGGAGCGCGGCGTCCTGTTCCACAGTGACGCCGTCCAGGGGGTGGGGAAGATCCCCGTCAACGTGGACGCCCTGGGGCTGGACCTGATGTCCCTGACCGCCCACAAGCTGTACGGACCCAAGGGCGTGGGGGCGCTTTACGTCCGGATGGGGAAGCCCCGGGTCAAGCTGGTGGCGCAGATGGACGGGGGCGGCCACGAGAAGGGGCGCCGCAGCGGCACGCTCAACGTCCCGGGGATCGTGGGATTCGGCAAGGCCTGCGAGCTGGCCGGGCAGCTCATGGCCGGCGAGGCCGCCCGGCTCACCGCCCTGCGGGAGCGGCTGTGGGCCGGGATCAGGGCGCGCCTGGACCATGCGCACCTGAACGGGCACCCTACGCTCCGCCTCCCCGGCAACCTGAACGTGAGCTTCGAGTACGTGGAGGGCGAATCCCTGCTCATGTCCCTGAAGGACGTGGCGGTCTCTTCCGGCTCGGCCTGCACCTCCGCCTCGCTGGAGCCGAGCTACGTCCTGAAGGCCCTGGGGATCGGGGAGGCGCTGGCCCACACCAGCATCCGGTTCGGTCTCGGCCGGGGCAATACCGAGGAAGAGGTGGACTACGTCTGCGACCGGCTGGCCGAGCAGGTGACCCGCCTGCGGGCCATGAGCCCCCTCTATGAGATGGCCCAGGACGGCGTGGACCTGAACACCGCCCAGTGGAGTCTCCACTAGCCCGCGGGAGCCCTCATGTTGTACAGCGCGCAGGTTCTGGACCACTTCGATCACCCCCGGAACATCGGGAACCTCCCTGACGCCAACGGCGTGGGGATGGTGGGGGCCCCGGCCTCCGGGGATGTGCTGAAACTCCAACTGAAGATCGTGGCCGACCCGGACGGGACCGAGCGCATCGCCGAGGTGAAAGCCAAGGTCTTCGGCTGCGGCAGCGCCATCGCCGCCACGTCCCTCTTGACCGAGCTCATCAAGGGGAAGACCCTGGCGGAAGCGGCCCAGGTGAAGAACCGGACCATCGCCGCGGCCCTGGGCCTTCCCCCCATGAAGCGCCACTGCTCGGGTCTGGCGGAGGAGGTGCTGAAGGCCGGCATCGCCGACTACCGGCAGAGGACTGGGACGGCCGGGACCGCCCCTGCGGGGGTGGGAGTCCCTGAATACAAGGGCAGTTGCGGCTGCGGGTCCAGCTTCACGGCGTAGGGCGCCCGGGCCCCCTACGGCATGTTTCGTCGGCGGGAGGGATGCTCTCTCCCGCCGACGTGTTATGACGGGTTCTTCCCGGGGAGTGGCGGCGGCCCCGCCGAAGCACGTCCCATCCCTGGCCTGCGGGCTCACCCCGGCGACGACGTGTGCGTCCAGAGAAAGGAGCCGTCCCAGTGCTCAAGTACAGCCATCACATCTTCGTCTGCATCAACCAGCGTCCGCCCGGCCACCCCAAGGGGGACTGCTCGTCGAAGGGATCGCGGGACGTGTTCCAGAAGTTCCAGGAGGAAGTGGAGAAGCGCCAGCTCTGGGAGAGGGTGGCCGTGAACGGGGCCACCTGCCTCGGCCCCTGCAACCTGGGGGCGTCGGTGGTGGTGTATCCCGAGGGCATCTGGTACGGCCAGGTCGGCGTGAAGGACGTCGAGGAGATCATGGACCAGCACATCGTGGGCGGGAAGCCCGTGGAGCGGTTGCTGCTCTCGACCCTGGAGGCCACGCTGGGCGGCTGATTTCCCCCCTTTTTCGGATTCCTGTGCCCCGGCGATTCACCTTGCCGGGGTTTTTTGTTGGTGTGGCGGACAACAAAAGTCGACCCCTCTGGATGCGCTTGCATGGGGGAGTGGGGCCGGCTAAAATGCGCGCCGTTTTTGGCCCCATTCGCCTGTCCTGGAGGTCGCATGATCTGGGCCACGCCCGAGCGGCGCACGCGTCTGAGCTTCGAACTCTTCCTGATCAGCTTCCTCGCCCTCTATGCGGAGCTGGTGGTGATCCGCTGGCTCGCCTCGGAGGTGCGGGTGTTCGCCTAGGCCGCTGCCCGCGGCGGTCCTGGCGGTGACAGTGGTCCTGGTCGCCTGGGCCCCCCGGGCGTCGCACTGGTCCCCGTATTACCGGATCGACTTCTCGCCCCTGTTCCTCGAGGCGCCGGCGGAACCCGGGGGCGCCGTTCAGGTCGGGTACACCCTGGACGTCAACCGGGACTTCCACCAGCGGGCCCTGAACATGTCGGAGGAGATCGATCCCGCCATCCTGGACCTGGGACGGCGCTTCCACCCCGAGGGGCCGTACCGGGTGGACGGGGTGCGGATCATCTTCCGGGGATGGCGCCTGGCCTGGATGAGGGCCTGAAGTCCCCCGGTCTCCCCCCTCTCCGGGGCACCTCGGACCTCCCGAAATGAGACGGCCGGCAATGGCCCCGGGAGGCCCGGAGCGCCGGGGAAGCGTTCTGGCCTTGACACCTGTCGCGTCGCGCTGATAAGAGTACATGGGGACCGCACGTCCGCGCAGGCATGGGGCCGGCGCACTGGCGGGCGGGCATCAGGCAAGAGGGGGGACAGTCATGAAACGATGTGCCAGCGTCGTGGGTGTTTTCCTCCTGGTAGTGTTTGTTGCTTTCGTCGCGCCTGGTCCGGCCCTGGCGGCGTGCCAGTTGGGCGTGCCCGTGGTCAAGGTGGGCGCGCAGGGGGCGGCGTCCGGGGCCCACGCCGACTACGGTCGGCAGATCAACATGGGCGCCAGCATGGCCGTCGAGGAGATCAACGCCAAGGGCGGCATCCTGGGCTGCAAGGTCGAGCTGAAGTTCATGGACGAGGAGCTGAAGCCCGCCACGGCGGTGAAGAACACGCGGTACCTGGTCACCGAGTGGGGGGCCCACTACCTGGTGGGCGTGGATTCCAGCGGCTCCTCCATGGCCATCGGGCCCGTCCTCCCCGAGCTGAAGCGCCCCTACTTCTTCACCCATGCGGCGACGCACCGCCTGACCGAAGAGCTGGTGGCGGAGAAGGGGATCAAGGAGATCGTGCGGGTCAGCGTGCCGGTGTACCAGGATGGCATCCTGGCCGCGCTCATCTTCAAGGACATGCCGGACATCAAGCGGTGGGCCAACATCGGGGCGGACTACGAGTACGGGTACACGAGCTGGAACCTCTTCAAGGAGACCCTGAAGAAGTATCGGCCGGACGTGGAGTTCGTGGCGGCGGCCTGGGCTCCATTCCACACCCTGGACTTCTCGGCCCACATCTCCGCCGTGATGGCCGCCAAGCCCGACGCGATCTTCTCCACCCCGTGGGCCGGCGAGGCCGTGATGCTCCTCCGCCAGGCCCAGATCCAGGGCGTCTTCGATCAGATCAAGCTTTGGTGGCAGGCCATGGGCGGCTCCGTGGACGTCCTGGAAGGGATCGCGCCGGCTGTCATAGGGGACAAATTCAAAGGGAAGCTCTGGGCCACGGCCCGCTACATCCACAACTGGCCCGACTCGGCGGAGAACAAGGCCTTCGTCGAGCGGTTCCAGAAGCGGTGGAGCCGTCTGCCCAACTATTCCGCGGAGACGACCTACTCCGCGGTCATGATCGGGAAGGCGGCCATCGAGAAGGCCAAGAGCCTCGACTCGGCCAAGATCGTTGACGCCCTCAAGGGGATGCAGATCAACACGCCCGCGGGCCTCCGCGTCTTCCGGGCGGAGGACCACCAGTTCGTGTACAACGTGCCGGCCGGCCGGGTGGTGATGGATCCCAAGTATCCCATCCCCGTCCTCGGCGAGCTGCGGGTGATGCCGGTCAAGGATTACTACCGCTGGCCGCCCTTCACGCCCGTGGCCGCGACCAAGTAGCCGACGCGAGATCCCAGAGCCGGGGGAGTCCCGCCGTGTGGTGGGATCCCCCGGCCTTCCTTTGCCCAAGCAGTGCAGTTCAACCGCCAAGGACTCAGCATGGAGACGCTCGCCTTCCAGGGTGTGGTGGGACTGAGCATGGCCATGTACCTGTGGCTCATCTCGGCCGGCCTGACCATCATCTTCGGCGTCCTGGGCGTGATCAACTTCGCCCACGGCAGCCTGTTCATGCTCGGGGCCTACCTGGCCTTCACCTTCTATGGCCTGCTCGGGTGGAACTTCTGGCTGGCCATCCTCCTCAGCCTAGCGGGCACCGCCGTGGTGGGCTGGGCGATGGAGCGGTTCTTCCTGCGGTATCTCTACGGCGTGGACGAGGCGTACCAGCTCCTCCTCACCTTCGGCTTCATCCTCATCCTGGACGATGCGGTCAAGATGATCTGGGGCGGCGTGTTCCGGATCCCGGACATCCCCGCCTTCCTGGAAGGCCACTGGTCCGTGTTCGGGCGGCCGTTCCCGGTCTACAACGCCTTCATCATTGCCGCCGGGATCGTCGTGGGGATCGTCCTGTGGCTCGGGTTCGAGCGGACCTGGTGGGGACGAACCGTACGGGCGACCGCCTCGGACCGGGAGATGGCCAACGCCATCGGCGTGAACGTCCCCCGCGTCTTCAGCGGGGTCTTCATGCTGGGCGCCATGCTGGCCGCCCTCGGGGGCGCGCTGGGCACCCCCGTGCGGGTGGTGTCTCCCGGCTTGGGCGCGGCCATGATCATCCAGGCCTTTGTCATCACCGTCATCGGCGGCCTGGGGAACCTGAAGGGAGCCTTCGTGGGCTCCCTGATCGTCGGCGTGCTGAGCGCCTACGGCACGCTGCTCTTCCCGGTGTTCGAGCTGGCGCTGATCTACCTGATCATGGCGGTTGTCCTGCTGGTGCGGCCGCAGGGCCTCTTCGCGAGGTAACGGATGGGCGAGGGACCGGTCGCGTCCGGGAGTCGCCGGCGCATCGTCACCCCGGGGCGGTCCGCCATAGGCGGACTGGTCCTGGCGCTTGTGCTCCTGCCCCTGGTGGGCGGGCAGTACGCCCAGTACGTGGCCATCCAGGTGCTCATCCTCTCCCTGTTCGCCCTGGGCTTCAACATCCTCTTCGGATACACGGGCCTCCTCTCCTTCGGCCAGGCGGGCTTCTACGCCGTGGGGGCCTACGGCTGCGCCAAGCTGCTCCTGCTCACGCCATCGCTCCTGTTCGGCGTGGTCGGAGGCACCCTGCTGGCGGGCGCGGCGGCCCTGGTGCTGGGGGTGCTGTGCATCCGACACACCCGGATCTACTTCTCGATGCTCACCCTGGCCTTCGGCATGATGATCTTCTCCATGGCCCTGAAGTGGCGGGACTTCACGGGGGGCGATGACGGTTTGGTGGGGATCCCGCGCGCCCCCCTGGAGATCCCGGGACTCGTGAGCATCAGCATGGCCAGCATGGGCCGGTACTATTACTTCGTCCTGGCGGTGTCCCTGGTGGCGATCGCCATCGCGTATCGGCTGGTGCATTCCCCCCTGGGTCTCACGTTCCAGGGGATCCGGGACAGCGAGGGCCGCATGGCCTTCACGGGGGTCTCGGTGCGTACCTACCGCCTTATCGCGTTCGTCATCGCCGGCCTGTACGCGGGCCTGGCCGGGGCGCTGTTGCCCGCCCTGGAAAACACCGTGACGCCCCCGGTGGCCCACTGGACCACCTCGGCCGACCCGGTCCTGGCGACGCTCCTGGGCGGGATCCAGGCCTTCGCCGGGCCGATCGTGGGGGCCTTCCTGTTTTTCATGATCAAGGACATCATCGTGCGGTTCACCGAGTACTGGCTCATCTGGCTCGGCATCATCGTGGTGGTGCTGGTGATGGGCTTCCGGGGCGGGGTGGTGAGTCTCGCCACGGCGAGATGGCGCGCGCTGCGGCCGGGTCGGGAGGGGGCGTGACGGAGTACCTGCTGGAGACGAAGGGTCTTCGCAAGACCTTCGGGCGCCTGGCGGCGGTGGCCGGCGTGAGCCTCGGCATCTCGGAAGGCACCCTCGCCGCCATCATCGGTCCCAACGGCGCGGGCAAGACCACCCTCATCAACCTCCTGACGGGGCTGCTCACCCCGGACACGGGGACGGTGCGATTCAAGGGCGAGGACATCACGCGTGTGCCTTCCCACGGACGGGTCCGACGCGGTCTCTCCCGCTCGTTCCAGATCATGAATATCTTCCCGAACCTGGCGGTTCGCCAGAACCTCCTGCTGCCGGCCCTCTCCCGGCGCGGGAGGAATCTTCACGCCGTGGCCCGGCTGGAGGACGAGACAGGGGCGAACGCCGATGCGGAGGAACTCCTGCGGGAGATCGGCCTCTGGGACCACCGGGACGCGCGGGCCGGCGCCCTCTCCCACGGCGACCAGCGGCTGCTGGAGTTGGGGATCGCGGTGGGGACGCGGCCGGAACTGTGCTTCCTGGATGAGCCCTGCGCGGGGATGAACCCCATCGAGCGGCAGACGGTCCTGGGCCTCATGCGCAAGCTCTCAAGCCAGCGGCGAACGACCTTCGTCATCGTCGAGCACGACATGGACGTCGTCTTCTCGCTCGCGGAGCGCATCGTCGTGATGAACCACGGGGAGGTCCTGGCAGACGGCACCCCGGCCGAGATCCGGGAGAACCGCGTCGTGCGCGAAACCTACCTGGGCGCCGAGGTGTAGCCTGAATCCGGAAAGCCAACCAACCGCCAAGACGCCAAGGAAGCCAACGCCCTTAAGCAACCGCAGATGAACGCAGATGAACGCTGATGTCCCCGGCATGTTCCCCTTGGAAATCTGCGTAATCTGCGAAATCTGTGGTTAAATCGGCCTCGGCGTTCCGGGTACCCAGCGCCAGCGCTGGGTGTCCTTGGCGGTTAATTATTTCGGATCGGGGGTAGCCGTGGTCCTGCGGGTGAGAAATCTCGTGGCGGGCTATGGGCAGAGCCTGGTGATCCACGGCGTCTCGCTGGCGGTGGACCGGGGGGAGATCGCGTGTCTCCTGGGAAGAAACGGCGCCGGCAAGACCACGACGCTGCGGGCCATCATGGGGCTGACGCCGCCGCGGTCCGGGACCGTCACGTTCCGGGAGGCGGAGATCCAGGGGAACGCCCCCTTCCGGATCGCGCGGCTGGGCATCGGCTTCGTTCCCGACGACCGGCGGATCTTTCCGGACCTCACGGTTCAGGAGAACCTGGAGCTGGCCCGCCGCGTCGCGGGGCGCTCCGATCGCTGGACGGTCCAGCGCGTGTGCGAGCTGTTCCCCGTGCTGGAAGGGCTGCTCCAGCACAAGGGGAACCACCTGAGCGGCGGGGAGCAGAAGATGCTGGCCATAGGGCGGGCCCTGATGCAGGACCCGGAACTCCTGCTCCTGGACGAGCCGATCGAGGGGCTGGCCCCGCTGGTGGTCAAGCACCTGGGGGAGTCGCTGCGCCAGATCCGGGAGGCCGGCGTGACCATCCTGCTGGCGGACCAGAATGTAAAATTCTGCCGGCGGGTGGCCGACCGGGGCTATATCCTGGAAAAGGGCCTCATCCAGTTCGAGGGCACCATGCAGTCCATCTGGGAGAACGAGGCCATCCTCAGTAAATACCTGGCCGTGTAGTCTGCCTGCCCTTCGCCACCAAAGAATCCGCGACCCACCCCTACCGAATGAACTGCCCCTGGCCGGACTCCGCGTAGGCGCCGCACCGGCCACCTCGCCGACGGGCTTCGTCGTGAGCTCAGCCGAACGGCCAGGACGGCTGGTATCCGCCCAAACGACCTCCTCGCATCGGACCAGCCCTCCCCCCGTTCGGGCCATTCCCCTTGACTTCGCGTCGCGCCGCTGGTAGCGTGCCGCCTGGTGAGCAGGATTTGGCCAGGGTCGCCCTTGGAGAGGCCCTCACCGGCTCTCCCCGCGCCCGTTCCGGGCCGGTCTCCTCGCCCAGCCACTGACCGGCGTTTTCCAACTTCCTATGGGATATATCGGCGAGATAGCCTAAGGCCAGCCATAAAACTTCCTAAGGAGGCATCCGATGAAACTCAGATCGATACTGACAGCTTTTGCCGTCGCTGCCGCATTCGCGGGGCCTGCCGTCGCTGCCGACGTCATCTGCTACAACTGTCCGCCGGAATGGGCCGACTGGGGCACCATGCTCAAGTCCATCAAGGCCGATCTCGGCCTCGATGTGCCGCACGACAACAAGAACTCCGGGCAAACACTGTCGACGCTGATCGCCGACAAGGCGAACCCGGTCGCCGACATCGCCTACTTCGGCGTGACCTTCGGCATCAAGGCGAAGGAAGCCGGCGTCGTCGCACCGTACCAGCCGGCGAACATCAAGGACATCCCCGCGGGGCTCAAGGCCGATGACGGCAGCTGGTTCGCGATCCATTACGGCACCATCGGGTTCTTCGTCAACGTCGACGCTCTGCGCGGGGTACCGGTGCCGAAGTCGTGGAAGGATCTGCTTGAGCCCCGGTACCAGGGGCTGGTCGGCTATCTCGATCCGACCAGCGCGGCGGTCGGCTATGCCGCTGCGACCGCGGCTAACCTCGCGCTCGGCGGCAGCCTCGACAACTGGCGGCCCGGCATCGACTTCTTCAAGGCGCTGAAGAAGAACCGGCCGATCGTGCCGCTGCAGACGGCCTACGCGCGGGTGCTCTCGGGCGAGATACCGATCATGTTCGACTACGACTTCAACACGATGCGCGCGAAGTACAAGGACAAGTGCAACTGCGTATTCGTGATTCCGCAGGAGGGCACCATCGTCCTGCCCTACGTGATGAGCCTGGTGAAGAACGGCCCGCATCCGGCGAACGCCAGGAAGGTGCTCGACTACCTGCTCTCGGACAAGGGCCAGGCGATCTGGACGAATGCATTCCTCAGGCCGATCCGGCCCGCCGCCATGCCGCCCGACGTTGCCGCCAAGTTCCTCCCCGCCGAGGAGTACAAGCGCGCCCGGGTGATCGACTACGCAAAGATGGAAGCGGGGCAGAACGCCTTCCGCGACCTCTACCAGAAAGAGGTCCGATAGGATTCCGCTCGCCTTCATGCGAGCCAGGGAGAACCGCAATCTGCTGCTGATGGTGGCGCCGGCGATTGCGGTCGGCGCCGCCTTCTTCCTGCTGCCGCTCGCGCGCCTCGCCGTCGTCGGCGCCAGCGGACCGCTCGGCCCGCAGGCCTATCTGAAGGTGGTGACCAACGCGCAGTATTTCGACGCGCTGCTCTCGACCATCGTCCTCTCAGTCGCGGTCACCGCCACGACGCTGGTGATCGCCGGGATCGCCGGCGTGTTCCTCGAGCGCAACCGCTTCCTCGGCCGCGAGGCCCTGCTTTCCATGCTCACTCTGCCGCTCGCCTTTCCCGGCGTGGTGGTGGGCTTCATGGTCATCATGCTCGCCGGACGCACGGGCATCGCCGGCGAACTGAGCTCGCTGCTCGGCGCCGGGCGGCTGGTGTTCGCCTACTCGATGGCCGGGCTGTTCATGGGCTACCTGTACTTCTCGATCCCGCGGGTGATCCTCACCATCATGGCAGCGGCCGAGAAGCTCGATCCGGCCCTCGAGGAGGCGGCGAGGTCGCTGGGTGCGGGGCCGTGGCGCGTGGTGCGCGACGTGATCCTGCCGGCGCTCTCGCCCGCGCTGATCGCCTCCGGCGCGATCTGCTTTGCCACCTCGATGGGTGCGTTCGGCACCGCGTTCACCCTGGCCACCGACATCAAAGTGCTGCCGATCGTCATCTACACCGAGTTCACGCTGCTGGCCAACATCGCTCTGGCGGCGGCGCTCAGCATGGTGCTCGGCATCATCACCTGGGCGACGCTCGCATCGTCGCGCGCGCTCGCCGGCACGACGGCGGCGGCGGCAGGATAGCTTGCGATGGGCCGCACGCGCTATTTCTACCTCCAGCTCGGGTTCACGCTGCTGGTGTGTGCCTTCCTCATCCTGCCGGTGCTGATGTCGATCGTCGCCGGGCTCACCGAGAACTTCTTCGTCGGCATGAAGAGCGGCTTCACGCTTCGCTGGATCGGGGTGGTGTGGGAGCTTTACGCGCAGACCATCCTGCGCAGCATGTATATCGCGCTGGCGACGCTGGCGGTGACGCTCGTCCTCGGCGTGCCCACCGCGTACGTGCTGGCCAAGCGCCCGGGCCTGCTCACCCGGATGATCGAGGAATTTCTCGTGCTTCCGGTCGCGATCCCGGGCCTCGCCATTGCGCTCGCCCTGATCCTGACCTACGGCAGCTTCCGCGATTTCCGCACCAGCTGGGTGTTCATCCTCGTCGGCCACGCGCGGCGAGCCTCGGCGCGGGTTTCTGGCGACGCTTCTTCGGCATCGTGATCCCCAATGCTCGCACGGGCATCGTCGCCGGTTCGCTCACGGTGGTGACGCTGTCGATCGGCGAGTTCAACCTGACCTGGATGCTGCATACGCCCGAGACCATGACGCTGCCCGTCGGGCTTGCCGACAGCTATGCCTCGATGCGGCTCGAGATCGGCAGCGCGTACACGCTGGTATTCTTCGTGATGATCATCCCCCTGCTGATCGCGCTGCAGCGCTATGGCACGCAGCGCATCAAGGCCGCGAGGCACGCATGAGCGCGCGCGGATCCGGAACGGCGATCCGGCTCGCCGATTGCTCCAAGACCTTCCCGAACGGTACGCGCGCCCTGGAGCGCATCACGCTCGAGATGCGGGGCGGCGAGACCGTGGTGTTCCTCGGGCCTTCGGGATGCGGCAAGACGACGCTGCTGCGGGTGATCGCCGGGCTGGAGTCCCCCGACCCCGGCGGGCGCGTGTTCTTCGACGACGAGGACGTCACCGTGCTGCCCATAGAGCGGCGCAACGTCGGCATGGTGTTCCAGTCCTATGCGCTGTTTCCCAACATGAACGTCGAGGAGAACATCGCCTACGGCCTGAAGATCCACGGCGCGCCGCAGGCGCAGCGCGCCAAGCGCGTCGACGAGATGCTGCAGATGATGCAGATCGGCGAGTTGCGGGAGCGCCGCATCACGCAGCTCTCGGGCGGCCAGCGCCAGCGCGTCGCGCTCGCGCGCGCGATCGCGGTGCAGCCGCGGGTGCTGCTGCTCGACGAGCCGCTCACCGCGCTCGACGCGCTGCTGCGCGAGCGGCTGCGCATCGAGATCGACGTGCTGCTGCATTCGCTCGGCATTACGGCCGCGTACGTCACGCACGACCAGGGCGAGGCAATGGCAATCGGCGACCGTGTCGCGGTGGTGGACCGCGGCGCGATCGTGCAGGTCGGCACGCCGCGCGAGATCTACTACAAGCCGGCGAACGCATTCGTGGCCGACTTCATCGGCACCATGAACCGCGTGCGCGGCACGGTGCGCGACGGGTTCCTCGAGCTGCCCGGGGGCCGCATTCCCTGGATCCAGTGTGGCGAGGGAACCGTCGAGGTCCTCTTCCGCCCGAACGACGCGCGCATCATGCCGCCGGGCGAGGCCGCGTTGCGCGGCGAGGTGGTGCAGCAGTTCTTCCTCGGCGACCGCACGCGGTTGCACGTGGCGGGCGTCGCCGACCGGATGGTGGTCGTCGAGACCACCGAGCATCGCGAGTTCAAGGTCGCGGAGCGCATCGGCCTGCTCATCGAGCCGGATACGCTGCTGAGGCTGAAGGACTGAAGATGCTGATCGCGCAAATCACCGATACCCACATCAAGGCAGCGGGCCGGCTGGCCTATCGCCGCGTGGATTCCGCCGCCAAGCTGGGAGACTGCGTCGCGCACCTCAACTCCCTCGAGCCGCGCCCGGATGTCGTGCTGCTGACGGGAGATCTCGTCGACCTCGGCAGGCCCGAGGAGTACGCCTTGCTGCGCGAGATCCTCGCGCCGCTGCGCATGCCGGTCCACGTGATTCCCGGCAACCACGACGCGCGTGACTCATTGCGCAAGGCATTCGCCGACCATGCCTACCTGCCCCGCGAGGGGGAGTTTCTGCATTACGCGCTGGAGGAGTACCCGGTGCGCCTGATCGGGCTGGATACCGTGGTTCCCGGCGAACAGCGCGGCGAGCTGTGCGGCGGGCGCCTTGCATGGCTCGACGCGCAACTCACGCGTGCGCCGCAGCGTCCGACGGTGCTGTTCATGCATCACCCGCCGTTCGTCACCGGCCTTGCCAACATGGACTGGCAGAATTGCCACAGCAGCGAACAGCTGGGCGCACTGATCGCGCGCCACCCGCAGGTGTTTCGCATTCTGTGCGGCCACGTGCACCGGGTGATCTACATGCAATGGCATGGCGTGACCGCAAGCATCGCGCCGAGCCCTTCGCACTCGTGCGCGCTCGACCTGAACGCGAACGCCACACATGATTTCGTGCTCGAACCGCCGGCTTGCGAGCTGCACCTCTGGCGCGAAGGCGCCGGACTGATCAGCCACTTGAGCTTCGTCGGCGACTACGGCGGGCGCCATCCCTTCTATGACAACGCTGGGAAGCTGATGGACTGAGCGGTGCCGGGCTTTTTGTCCTGCTCGGGTATCTTCTTGCGGACTTCAATCCGCGCCTGCACGTGCTCGCCGGCGATGGGGCGTTTCTTCCAGACGGATCGTTCATTGCCCTGCCGCCTGTGCCGGAAGCGTTGTTGGCCGAGGGATTTCGACGCGCGGTGGTGTGGTATCTCGTGCAGGAGCAAGCACTGATCCGCTAGATCTACGAGGTAGACTCGCTGGTTTGCCCCCGCTGTGGCGCGACCATGAAGGTCATTGCCGTGATCGAAGGCGAGGAGGTCATCTCCCGGATCCTGTCCCACCT
>JACPAT010000089.1 GCA_016180655.1 Candidatus Methylomirabilota bacterium
GGGGAGTCCCGCATGAAGATCACCTGGGAGCGCATGTACGACGTCACCCGGGACTACGGCCAGAAGGGGACCCTCATCGGCGCCATCAGCGGCGTGGACATCGCCCTGTGGGACATCCAGCCCGACACGTGCGGGTCGGGGGGCCTCACCGAGTGCAAGCGGATCGCCGCCCTGGCGCGCGCCTTCGGGATCCAGTACTCCCCCCACGTCTGGGGCTCGGTGGTGGGCCTGGCCGCCTCGCTTCACCTCCTGGCCTCGCTGCCGCCGTGCCCGCCGACCGGTAACCCGTCGGCCTACTACCAGGAGCCGGTCCTGGAGTTCGACCGGAATCCCAGCCCGCTGCGGGACGAGCTGTCCACGCCGCCCATCGAATTCCGCGAGGGGCGAGTTTGGGTCCCGCAGGGGCCGGGCCTGGGCATCGAGATCAACCCGGACGTGCTGGGGCGCTACCGGGTGGCGTGATTCGGAAGAGGGCCAGCCGCCTGCAAGTCATCGAGGAATCGAGGGATCGGGAAGGAAGGCAAGATGGGCGAGACGAGGCGAGTCCGGTTGGGCGTGATCGGGTGCGGCAAGTTTCCCACCGCCGCGCTGTTCCCCTGCTTTCATCTGGCCCCCATCGAGCTGGTGGCCGTCTGCGACCTGGACCGGGAGCGCGCGGAAGGGACCGCGGCGGCCTTCGGCGCGGCCCGGGCCTATCAGGACCACCGGGAGATGTTCGCCCGGGAATCCCTGCAGGCCGTGATGATCGTCGTGGGGCCGGCGGTCAACCCGGGCCTGGCGATCGATGCCATGCGGGCGGGGCTGCATGCCTACGTCGAGAAGCCACCCGCCCTCACGGTCGAGGACGGCGAGCGCATGGCAGCGGTGAGCCGGGAGACGAGCCGGTTTCTGGCGGTCGGCTTCATGAAGCGCTTCGGGACGGCCTACCGGATGGCAAAGGGGATCGTCAACTCGCCGGAGTTCGGAGGACTGGCCCACCTCACGGTCAAGTTCACCTCGGGGGTCTACGTCCCGGTCTGGTCGAAGGAGCTGACGCCGTTCTCGTTCCTCCTCGACCACAGCATCCACCACCTGGACCTGATCCAGCACTACGCCGGCCCCGTAGAGTGGGCCTGCGCCCAGCAGAGCAGGGGGGGAAAGGAGCGGTTCGGCTTCGCGGCGGCCCTCCGGTTCCGGAGCGGGGCCACCGGCCTCCTCGAGGTGTCGAACTATGAATCCCGGGGGGTCCCGAACGAGTACATCCGCCTGATGGGGGAGGGGCGTTCCGTCATCGTCGAGAACGTCAGCCACCTGACATACCATCGGAACGCGCCGGCCATGGATCGGGGCCGCGACCTGGATCCGGAGCACGACACCCTGACCTGGGCGCCGAACATGACGGCGATCTCGCCGGAGAACTGGTCGCTGGCCCACATGGGGTACCTGGGGGAGGTCCGGAACTTCGCCGAGTGCGTCCTGCGCGGGGCTCCCCCGAGGCCGGACATCCTGGATGGCATCGCGGCGGTCCGCCTGGTCCATGCCATCCACGACAGCCACGGCCAGCCGGTGACGTTAGGCGGCTGACAACGAGGAAGAGGGTCCCATGGGAAAGAACGGGTTCGATCTCAGCGGGCGAGTGGCCCTGGTGACGGGGGGCGGGACCGGCCTGGGCCGGGGCAGCGCCCTGGCCATGCGGGAGGCCGGGGCGACGGTCACGGTGGCGGGGCGGAGGCCCGGACCGCTGGAGGCCGCGGCCGCCGAGATCGGCGGCGACTGGATCACCTGCGACGTGACGGATGCCCGGAGCGTGGAGGCGGCCGTCCGGGCGGTGGTGGAGCGGCATGGCCGGCTCGACATCCTGGTCAACAGCGCGGGACTCAACCTCCGCGGTCCGTCGCTGGAGTACCCGGCGGCGGATTGGGACCAGGTGCACGCCGTCAACACCCGGGGGACCTTCCTCTGC
This sequence comes from Candidatus Methylomirabilota bacterium, assembly GCA_016180655.1. Classification (GTDB taxonomy): domain Bacteria; phylum Methylomirabilota; class Methylomirabilia; order Methylomirabilales; family 2-02-FULL-66-22; genus 2-02-FULL-66-22. Next base: position 1,943 of record JACPAT010000089.1, read on the forward strand.
TGCCAGGCCGCGGGCCGGGTGATGCGGCCGCGGGGCTACGGGAAGATCATCAACATCGCCTCGCTGGCCAGCGAGGCCGGGTTTCCGAACATCGTCGCCTACGCCTCCAGCAAGGGGGGCGTCCGCCAGCTCACCAAGAGCCTGGCGGTGGAGTGGGCGCCCTTCGGCATCCGGGTCAACGCCATCGAGCCGGGGTTCTTCCGGACGGAACTGACGGAGCCACTCTTCCAGGATCCGGCGTGGGTCCAGCGGGTGACGGCGCGGGTCCCGCTGGGGCGGACGGCGCTGCCGGAGGAGCTCGGCGGCACCGTGGTGTATCTGGCGGCGCCCGGGGTAGATGAGAGGAATCGACCCTGCAGGTTTGCCCTACTGGGACGTCCGACGAACCCCTCTTCCGATCCCACAGAGGGACGCCTGCCACAGGTGGCAGACAAGCCTGCTCATAGGATCAGCCTGATGGTCAAATCGAAGCGGGTCACTATGCAAGATGTGGCGAGGAGAAGTAAGGTTTCCGTCGCCACGGTCTCCCATGTAATCAACCGAACGGGACGGGTTAGTGAGGCAACGAAGCGCCGCGTCATGGCCGCTATTGAGCGGTTGGGCTACCGATGCCACTTGCTGGCGAGAAGCCTCCGCGCCAGGCGCACCTGGACGATTGGCCTGATCCTGGCCGACGTAGGCAGTCCGCCGTGGGCAGACTTTGCTGCGGGGGTGGAGCAGGCCGCCGGGGAGGCCGGATATACTGTCCTGCTCGGGAGCACAGGCTACGACCCACGCAAGGATGAGCCCTATCTCCGAATCTTTCGGGAGCGGCAGGTAGACGGGGTGATTGTTACCACCGCCACGCTGGATAGCTCCGCGATGTTGGCGAAGTACGCCGCGGAGACGCCTCTCCTGCTTCTCGCCCGGGGGATCCCGAAGGCCCCGTACGACTTCGTGGGGTCAGACGCCCAGAGCGGTGCCATGCGCTTGCTGGAGTACCTCACGGGGTTGGGCCACTCTCGCATCGGAATCATCACCGGCACGGCGAATTCACAGATCCTGGCAGACCGGCTGGAAGGGTACTTCCAAGGGCTAAAACTGGCCGGAATTGAACCGGACGATCGGCTGGTATTCCGTTGCGACTACTCCATCGAAAACGGGCGGGCGGGCGGGTTGAGTCTGCTGAAACTCGACCCGCCGCCGACAGTGATCCTTGGCGCCCAAGATGTCTTGGCCTTCGGTGCTCACGATGCCTTGGGCTCCGCCTCGATCGCTGTCCCCAGGGAGGTGTCCGTGGCGTCATTTGTAGATCATCCGATGATGGCCCTCACCACCATTGGCCTCACCAGCCTCACACGGCCTCGCCGCCAGATGGGGGCCGCGGCATTTTCCCTGCTCCTCCGCAGAATCGAGGGGCTTAATCCTTCTACCCCTCAATCCCTTATCTTCCCCGAGGAACTGATCATTCGTGCCAGTACTGGGCCACCGCCTCGGCCCGTCCCGTCAGCCCCGGTGTGAAGTCGCGTGGCCGCAACGTGGTACCAGCCCTCATGGGCCCACTGGTGCGACGCAGCCCGCAAGCTGTCTGCCAGGCGCGCGCTTCGCGGCCGTGGACGATCTGCGGGGGGCTCTCCTCACGGAAGCAGGGGCACAGTGGCTCTCGGCGCACGGTCCAGATGGGATCGACATTCAACCGATGGTACTCCCCGGAGGGTGATGGGGGGCAAAGGGGTCAGGACATGCTTCTGGCTGGAAGAGTGGGGCTGATTAGCGGGGCAGGCTCGGGGTTAGGACGCAGCACCGCCCTCCTTTTTGCCCAAGAGGGTGCGGCCGTGGTGGTCGCCGATATCGCCGAGGATCGAGGTCTCGAGACGGTATCCATGATTCGGGAGAATGGAAACCGCGCCGTCGCTGTTTCCGGCGACGTAAGCCGTGAACGGGACACGCAACAGATGGTCGCGATGGCGATCACAACCTTTGGGCGCTTGGATATCCTCGCCAATTACGCAGGCATCTCGCATGATGTCCCCTTGACGGAAATAAATGATGAGGCCTTCTACCGCGTAATGGACACCAACCTCAAGGGGGTCCTCTTCCTCGCCAAACACGCCATCCCCAAGATGGTGGCGAGTGGAGGCGGATCAATCATCAACATCGGTTCTGCGGTGGCGTTGCGCGCGAGACAGAACATGCCCCTCTACGTCGCCTCCAAGGGTGCGGTCGTGGCAGTGACGCGGTCTATGGCCCTGGACTATGCAGCGGACAACATCCGGGTGAACTGCATCTGTCCGACCGCGACCGAGACCCCCATGATCAGAGCCCGCTACGCGTCAATGCGGGACGGCGAGAAGGTGTTTCAGGATAATCTTGCCACGATCCCCATGGGGCGCCTTGGCCGCCCTGAGGATATCGCCAACGTGGCGCTCTTTCTCGCTTGCGATCTCTCCGCGTATGTGACCGGGCATACCCTCATTGTTGACGGGGGCTCGCTGGCGGGGACCAAAGCGCTGTAGGAGCGTAGGCCACCTGGATTGAGACACCCGGAGACAACGCTGAGCGGGAGGTGGTGCCTTGGGCTGCCAACGGAACGCGATCGGGCACACCCGAGACAAATGTCGACCCCATTGCGAGACAGAATACTCCGCAGGGTGACCTGCACGCGCGTGATCCTCGACTGGATGGGGAGGATTTCCATGAACCTGTTCGACTTGACGGGACGCACAGCCGTTGTCACGGGAGGCGGGACCGGGATTGGCTGTGCGATTGCCGAGGGGCTGGCGAGCCACGGGGCCACGGTCGTGCTGGCGGGTCGCCGCCAGAATGTGGTGCAGGCGGCCGCGGAGAAGATTGCCGGCCGGGGTGGCACGGCGGAAGCCGTCGTCCTCGATGTCACGGATGGCTCGGCGATCCGCGAGGTCATGCAGGGGGTCCGGGTTCGCCATGGGCGCCTCGATATTCTCGTGAACAACGCAGGTATCAATCGGCGTATGCCCTATTTCCAACTCGAACCCAAGGATTGGGAGGCGGTGCTCGACACCAACCTCAAAGGTGCCTTCTTCTGTGCCCAGGCCGCCGCCAAGATCATGGTGGAACAGCGCAGCGGCAAGATCATCAACGTCGCCTCGCTCCAGAGCGAGATGGCAGCTCGCAATGCGGTGGCCTACGCGGCGAGCAAGGGCGGGATGCGGCAGATGACGAAGGGCCTCGCTGCAGAGCTTGCCGGGTTCGGTATCACGGTAAACGCGATCGGCCCGGGCACGTTCCACACCGACATCAACGACGATCTCTTTCGCGACCCGGACTGGGTGAAGTACCAGGAGGCCCGGATCCCCATGGGTCGGGTCGGGAAGCTAAGCGAGCTTGCAGGCGCAGCCATCTTCCTGGCCTCGTCCGCGTCGGACTACATCACCGGGCAGATTATCTATGTTGATGGAGGGTATCTCTCGGTGCTCTTTTGAATGGGAGGCGGCACGAGTGGCCGCCAGGGTGGCGAACA
>JACPAT010000255.1 GCA_016180655.1 Candidatus Methylomirabilota bacterium
GAGCACCTCCACCCGCTCCTTCACCTCCTCGAGGCGCTCGGTCAGGTGCTTGGAGAGGGAGGCGCCCTCCTCGAAGAGCTTCAGGGACTCATCCTGCTCCTTGGTCATGAGGTCCTCGAGGTACGGCTCGCTCTCCTTGCCCGCCTCCAGCAGAATCTTCTGGTACTCCGGCTTGAGCCGCTTGAACGCGGCCTCGTTGATCACCAGCACGTTCACGGCGTTGTTCCAGGGAACGAGGGTCAGGTACTTCGCCACCTCGTAGAACTTCATGGCGCGGATCAGCCCGACCGGATTCTCCATGCCGTCTACCACGCCCTGCTGGAGCGAGAGGTAGACCTCGCTGTAGTTGATCGGGGTCGGGATGGCGCCCAAGGTCTTGAAGCTCGCGGTGTACATCGGGATGTCGGGCACCCGGATCTTCAGCCCCTTCAGGTCATCCGGCGTGGTGACCGGCTTGCTCCGGGTGAGCACGTAGCGCTCGCCCATCCAGTGCCGCGCAAGCACTCGCAGGCCAGCCTTCTTCAGGAGCTGTTCCGCCAGCCCGTCGAAGATCGGCCCCTTGACCACCGCGCCCCAGTGGTTGGCGTCCTTGAAGACGAGCGGGGCGTTGAAGACGTTGAACTCCTTGACAAGGGACGCGTAGACGGCCACATCACCCCAGAAGAGATCGAGGGTCCCCATCTGCGCGCCTTGCGCCAGATCCATCTCGTTCCCGAGCTGGGAGCCCGGGAACACGTGGACTTGCACCTGGCTCTTGGTGCGGGTCTGCACCAGCTCCGAGAACTTCAAATTGGCCAGGTTCTTGGTGGAGGTGGCCGGGACGACGTGTGCGAGCCGGAGGATGGTCGGCTTCTCTTGCGAGACGGCAGCCGATGGCGCGAAGAACGAGAGGACGGAGACGAGTAGCACCAGCACGAACAGACCTCCCCACTGTCTCATCGCAGACCTCCTTGTCTCACGGATTCATGGTGCCTTTGCCAGGCAAGCGCAGCGTCATTCGCGCGGTTGCCCGGATCGTGAATCGGCGTTCCACCCCATCAACTGGGACATCTCGCGCGCCAGTGCCGTCGTCGATTCGATAATGGCGGCTCGCTTCTGGGCCATCCGCTGTACGGGACCGGAGACGGCGAGGCTCGCGATCACGCGGCCGTCGGCGTCGAGGATGGGTGCCGCGATCCCCATCGCACCCGGATAGGTTTCTCCCCGGCTCACCGCATACCCCTGCCGCGTGATGGTCCGAAGGCGGCGCAGCAGCTTGCCGGGATCGGTGAGTGTGTGCGGCGTGAAGCGCTTCAGCGGCGCGTCGAGCATGCGTCGCTGTTCGTCGTCCGGCAGGAAGGCCAGGAGCACCTGCACAGAGGCGCCGGCGTGGAGGGGCAAGACACGGCCTGTCTCGGGAGCCACCCGGAGGGTCGAGTGGCTCTCCTCGACCAGGATGCAGGTCCCATGATCGCCGTTGCGCAGGGTGAGCTGAACGGTCTCACCGGAAATCTGAGCGAGCTTCTCGACCAAGGGCTTGGCCACAGTCGCGATGTTCAATCGCTGGCGGATGCAGCCCGCAAACTCCAGCAGCGTCCGCCCCAGCTGGTAATGCCCGGGCTGCTCGGCCTTGTCAAGGAGCCCGTACTGGGTGAGGACCTTGACAAAACGGTAGGCGGTCGGCAACGGAACCTTGATGCCAGCAGCGATGCTCTTGACGGTCATCACCTCTCGACTGCGGTTGAACAGGAAGAGAATCTTGAGGCCCTTCGCCAACGACTGTGCCATCTCGTCGATTCCTCATTTCTCATATAATGAGAATGCATTCCACATAAACAATATTTCAGAAACCCCATCCAGCTGTCAACAAAAAAGGAATCGCAGGGGGAAAAGCCAGACATCGAACCAGGGATAGCCGTGAAATGCCTAGCCGCGAGATGACTGAATTAGGTGTTTCAGGAAACTCGGGATCGGCGGACGCATAGATTCGGCGGCGAAAGACGAGAGAATCTGCGAGGAATTCCTCCGGGTGTGTGACGACCGCTTGGCCCCGGGCTACGGGCCCCTGCGCGGAAGCGTTCGACCTGCCATTGAGGCCTTCCGCAAGTGCGGTGTTTTGGACTGGGGGTTCGCGCGGGTTCGCTGCCCGGAGTGTCGCCGCGAGTGGTCCTCTCGCTCCCGCGGCGGCTCCGGCCCGACTTCCGGCGAGGCCGGCGACTGGCCCAGCTGGCCCACGCCGCCTATGAAACCATCAAGGACCTCCTTCAGATCGCAGCCGACACGCAGCGCGCCATGCCGGGGGCCGTGGCCTGCATCCAGAGTTACGGGAACCTCCTGGACTGGCGCCATACCGGCTTCGGCGCCCATCTGAGCCGGGAGATTCCCACCGACCCAGTCTCCCGCGAGAACGTCGCCCAGTATCTGGCCAACCCGCCCATTGTCCTGGATCGGATCGTGGGCGGCCCCTCGGCGGGGAAGACCCTCTACACGGGCGAGCGGGTCATCGCCGTCATTGACCAAGAGGGAGTCATCTACCGGATCCTGTCCCACCTGACCTGCTGTCCCCCGGGGACGGCCCACGCGCCCCGCCCAAGAGCGTCATCTCCGCTTCGCCTCCCCGGCCAGTGCCGGCCCCGGGAGCTGAGCCACGAACCCGTCTTCGACCTGCCTGTGCGTCACACGCAGACAGGCGACCTCCCCCGGGCTGAGTCTGCGTAACTCTCCCGCCTGACGGGTCGGGCTGCTCGCCCGGCCGCCCACCGTCGCTTTCCAGCTTCCTATGTGACTGTGATTGATTTGGTTCCCAAGACCAGAGGGAGGGGACGGAGTTCGCGGCGAATAGGGTCGAGCATGAAACCAAGGGCCTCGAGTGAGACGGTTCCGAAGAGGGCGCTGTCTCCTTTCTCCCCGAAGATCACCGGTGAGGCTCCCTGCTGGCCATCGAATCTGAAGAGAAGATCCCCCACGTCTCGAGTTATGCGGGAACCATCAGCCAGGGTGAAGGTCTTCTTGGAATGGGGTTTGACGCCGAGCCTTCGGAGCACCGACTTCGGCACGACTGAGTAGATCGCTCCTGAGTCCACCAGCAGGGTGATCTTCGCCCTCTTCCGGGGGTTAGCCGGATTCGCAACGATCGCCTCAATGTGTGTCAGGCCCATGGCTGTGTTCCGTTCCACTTGTTTGGATGTTGAGGCCTCCGTATCCCCTGTCAATAGAAGAGACCCGCCAACCGCCGCAGGTGGTGGCGGTGGAGCTCCTGGCTCACTTGGCGACCAGGAGGCGTAGAACCTCCGGCAGGACCTCTTTCGCCTGACGGGCCAACTCGACAGGGGAGGCGCTGGCCATGGGGTGGGGAACCAGCGCGAAGGGGTAGTCGGGGGCGCCGTGCGCCTTCGCCGTGGCCCGGCCATTGGGGACGAAGAGATCGGTGCAGATCACCGCGGTCGGGATGCCCCGCTGCTCCAGGAGGATGCCGTCGAGCACACTGCTCGATGAGCAGGAGCTTCAGTCGCCGATTCCGGCGACCACCGCATCCACTCGCCGGGCGAGATCCTCCAGTTGCTCATCCGGTGCCGGTCGGGATGCGGAGGGCTTGCGGATCACGACAAACCCCGCCGCGCCCGTCTCGCTCCGGAGCAGCTCCTGGACCTCCCGGAGGAAGAGATCGGACTTCGGCTTGCTGTTGTCGATGATGCCGATGACCTTCCCCGCCAGGCTGGCCAGGCGGGCGGCCGGCGCGAACGCCTTCACGGCCGGTCCGTCGGTTGGGTCAAATATTGTGAAGCTCATGGCGCCTCCCCTTCGTGAATGACCAATGACCAATGGGTATCGAGAGTCAAGCATCCACCCGGCAGGTGGGGCAGGGCGGGATGATCCTGGTCGCTGCCTGGGAATGCGCCCTGCCTGCCCAGCCCGGGATCACCACGGAGTACCCGCCGGCGTTCCCACCCGCGGCCACCACCAGGATATCTTCCTGGTCGGCCACGGCCCGGTGTTGGCGTGCTGCCTGCCCCGAGGTCTCGGGCGGGGGGAGGCGACCGGCCCGCGCCAGCTCCTCCTCCGAGCGGACAGCGTGCTCGTGCAGCCACGCCCGCACATCCTTCTTCGACCATCCGCGTTCGCTCAGGATCCGCCGGTGCTCGCCGGCGACGATCACCACGAACTGCTGGCCCGACAGGCTGAGGCGACCGCCGGTCACCATGACGTCGGCGATGGTGGAGAGGATCGCTTCGGGATCCGATGCCGACTGATTGGTGACCTGATGGGGAGACTCTCCCGCAAACAGCGTGACTGCGCTTTCTTCGGGCGGGATCCCTCGCTCAACGTGAAGAGGGGTCCAGGGACTATGGGCCTCGTCCTCGGCGATGCAGTAGGTGAACTTTCCCGGGTGGCCGAAGCAGCTTCGGTCCATGACGCCCGGGATGGAGCCGCCCACATTCCGCAGGAGGAGGCGTAACGCCCTTCCCATGGTGGCGTTGGCCCTCCAGCCTGGCCCGAACAGGTTCTCGCCGGCATTCATGCCGATCTGGGCGGCGAGGGGCCCGTTGACGATGGTCAGGATCCCCATGCCGGACGTGCTGGCCGTCGGTCCGTGGGCGGAGAAGGCGGGGTCGCACAGGGCCTCCACGATCGCCAGGAGGACCGGCGCGTACTCGGGCAGGCAACCCGCCATGACGGCATTGATGGCGAGCTTTTCGGCGGTGATCGCTCGCGCACGCTCGGGTATTCCGCCCAGGTGGTCCCCGGGTTGTTTCCCCATGGCCTCGAGCAGCGCCCAGATCCGCTCCTCTGTTGGCGGAATCACGGGCAACCCGTCGGTCCAACCCCGCTCAAAGCAGGCTTCGATGGCGGCCAGTGGGTCCGCAACCTCTATTCGTGTGGAGCGTAGTGCGCCTCGAGACATAATCCGCCTCCCTCTCAGTGCTTGATTTCATAAATCCGTAGCAGGTTTCCCCTGATACGGATCGTCCATTGCCAAGGGCGTTTCGTGTAGGGTTGGCTCGCGCCAAACCTACACGAACTTATGAAATCAAGCACTAAGTCGCGACAAAAAGGTACCACCCTGGCGGATCGGCTGTCTATTGAATTCGAGGAGGCGCGCGGGAAAGGGTGGCCTGGCGCAAGACACCGCAGAAGAGAAGGGGCGGCCCTTGCGGTGGAACATCGTTTGAGCGCCCCCGGGAAAACTTTTGAGAAATTGCACTTTTTTCTTGCCGACTTCGGGAAGGCCCGCTATATTGACGAGGTTTTTTGCCCGGTCCCGGCGAACTCTTTCGAAGGACCGGGAATTGAAGAGTCCGGGGCGGGAAGACGCCCCAATGGGCTGCCAGGGGCAGCAGGAAGGAGCAGCTAGATATGGCTGAGAGCAAGGTACAAAAGGTGGCTCGCCAGGGCGCTGCGCGAAAGTCCATCGGGAGCTGCCAGTGCGGTGGCGAACTGATCTGGGCCCAGGTGGTCATGACCCGCCCGCGGATGATGAAGGTCTGCGAGAAGTGCGGGGCCTTCCACGAGAAGGACCAGTCCTAACCGCCCGCCTCGTCTGATCCCGAGTTCTCCTCTCATCTCCAAGCTCCCTGCCCAAGTCGGTGCGTACCCGACGATGCAGGTGTGTGCGGAGTAGTATTTCCTCCTCTCCTCCCCGTGACCGCTGTCATCCCCCGTTGATTCGCCCATCCCGCGATCTCCTCGCCTGGCGATTCAATTTCCTTGACGTTCTCCCTGCCAGTTGGTAGAAATATCCAACCAGAGCAACATCGACCCATTACTAATATTTCAAGATGTTATAGAGGCTTCCTGAAGCTATTCATGAAATCTACAGGCATGAAGCGGGCCGTTCGTAACCGTCTCGCCGATCTTCTGCTCCAGGCTTTTGACGATCCCGAGAAGCGCGCCGCGATCGCCTGGCTGGCGCTCTTATGTCAGGTGACGATCCGAACGGATCGGCCGCAGATACCCCTGGCCGATCTCTTGGCGCACCGGCGTGCTGCGTTTCCTGGACTGGATGGAAGCGTCGAAACGGCACTTGACCATTTGATCGGCCCGGGGAAACTGCTTCAACTCCGGCGCGCCGATACCGGGAAAGTCCATGCCGCAGGGGTCCCCGGAAGGGTAGGGGATATCCCCTGGTTGGTCGAGCTGGAGCCGGATGCTTGTGCGGCCTACCCGGCACTCTGCGAGCGAGCACGGATCTATGCTCGGTTGGCAGCCCGTATGGGGCGGAGTGCGGCGACCGGCAGTCAGCCGGATGCTTTGCGGAAGACCATGTCGGAGGCCGCGCTGTGCTTCAACGCGGGCCTGTTCTTCGAGGCGCACGAGCATCTGGAACACCGCTGGGCGGCTCAGCCGCGAGGACCGACGAGACGCTTCCTGCAGGGGATCATTCAGATCAGTGTCGGCTTCCACCACGCCCTCGCAGGGAACTATGAGGGGGCGGTGAACCAACTTGCCAAGGGACTGGAGAAGACCACAGGGGTCACCGGTGAATTCCTGGGCCTGGACTGTGACGCTTTCCTGCCAAAGGTTGCCGCTGTGCGCGAAGACATTCTCAGGCATGGTCGCGCCGGGATGCGTCCGATTCCCCTGGCAGAGGTCCCCCGGATGCCGATTCGCGAATAGCGAAGTCCCGGTCTCGAAGATCCCAAGATCGTTCTGGCGCCGCTCGATGGCGAGGGAGCGAGAGCCGATGGGCTACCAGCCGATCATCCTGCAGGCGGAGCGAGACTTTTCCGTCTCCCCGGGGGCGCTGTGGGATCTTCTTGCCAACACCGACCAGCTCAACCGAGAGATCGGCATGCCCTATGTCGCCTATGGCCCCGTGGTGGTGAGCGCCGACGCATTTTACCGTGAGGCCGGCGCACGCTTCTTGGGTCTGTTTGCGGCGCGCTGGCGCGAGTATCCGTTCGAGTGGGTGCGGGGCGAACGCTATGCCGTCCTGCGCGTCTTCGAGGCCGGGTTGCTGGACGTGTTCCACGGGGGGATGGAACTTCGCTCCCACACGGATGGGACGTTGGTCCGGATCTTCGCCGAGGTGACACCGCGTACCGTGATCGGCTGGGGAATGGCCAGGCTGATGGGCCGGAAGGGAATCCGGGATACCTTGGCCTTTTGCGAGCGATCCGTCGCGACCCGGAATTCCGGGTCGGACTCTCCCTCGTCTCCGCCAAGTCGGGTGAGCCCGGTGGATCGAGACCGCCTCGACCAACTCCTGGCCGCACTCCGGGGAAGCCGCCTGTCCGAGCGCCTGGTGGCGCGGTTCGCGCGACACGTTGTGGCGGCCCCGGACCGGGAGGTCCTGCGGATGCAACCTTTTGCCCTGGCCGATGGATGGGGGGCGGACCGGACAGCGGTCCTGCGCCTCTTCATCCAGGCCGAACGGCTGGGGGTCCTGTACCACACCTGGGAGATCCTGTGCCCGAACTGCCGGGTCCCCCACGCGGAGGTGGCGACAGTGGGGGGACTGCCCTCACGCGTCCATTGTGACCTCTGTGCGGTGGAGTACGATGCAGACCTCACGCAGAATGTGGAGCTGCGCTACTCGGTGCACCCCTCGCTTCGCCCGGCCAGCGGGGAGACCTATTGCATCGGCGGGCCCGCCAACTTCCCCCATATCTGGGCCCAACAATACCTCCTCCCGGGGGCGGAACGCGCGGTGTCCGTGACGTTGCCTGCGGAGCCCTTCCGCGTGCGCGCCCTGCGGGTCAATGCGGTCTGTCCCCTCGATCCGGATCCCGCAGGACCGTCCGAGGTGGCCTTCACCTACCGGGACGACGGGTGGTACCAGATGCGCCAGCGATTTGTGCCCGGACCGGTGACGGCCCGATTCCGAAACGAGACAGCCCATGTCATCGTTGCGGTCATCGAGCAGGTTCAATGGAATCCCCTCGCCATCACCGCGGCGCAGGTCATGACGCTCCCGGAATTCCGGGAGCTGGCACAGGCTGAGGTCCGGTCGGCCACATAGATCCGGCCCGAAGGGCTTGGAAAGATTCAGTGCAGGGTATTCTGGCATGCAGCCGGGAATCAAGAGGCGCGAGCAGTGTCTCAAATGGCCAGAGTGGTGGGATTACGATTCGTGATCCCAGGCCCACTTCCCGTCGCGCTTCACCCGGATCAAGTTCACCGAGTACTGGTACCGATCCGCCCGGTAATAGCTCTCCACCAGTTCCAGCGGCCGGTCTCGCTCGGTGAACATGACTCGCTTCACGTGCATGACAGGGTAGAGCAGAGGGATGTCCAGCCTCTCGGAGACCTCGGGGTCGGCCGCGGCCGCCTCCACGGTCTCGTGGGCCCGGGTGATGGGGATCTTCAACTGCTCCTGAAGGATCCAGAGGAGCGGAACGCGATAGAGGTCCTTCTCCTGAATCTGGTTTCCGATCTCCAGCGGGAGGAAGTTTACCGTAAATGCGTAAGGCGCGTCGTTGACATATCGGAGTCGTTTGATGCGGAGGAGCTCCGACTCTCCCGGGCCGAGATCGAGCAGTTTGCGCAGATCGTCGGTGACGGGGATCCGGCTGACCTCCACGTCCTTCACTGACACCTTCTGAACCTGGTCGTACAGTTCCTCCAGAAAGCCCGTGAACTTCATGGCTGGCAACCCGGTGGAAGGGTGCTGGGCGACGAAAGTCCCCTTCCCCTGGACCTTCACCAGCATGTTGTCGCGAACCAGCTCGCGCAAGGCCTCCCGCACCGTGACGCGGCTGACGCCCATCTCGCGGCTCAGCTCGTTCTCCGAGGGGATCTGGCTCCCCGGTGCGTATTCGCCGCTCGTGATCCGTTGGCGGATGACGTGCTCCACCTGGTAGTAGAGCGGCACGACCCGGTGATCTCTCTTGAGCATCACTCTTCCTCTTGATTTATGAAATCTGCCTGCTTGATCTATTAACTATACATTAAACGTCTTCCCGTATCTGTCAAGAAATTTCCTGAACGTTGCAAGCGCCACTGAAATTTCCAGCGAGCTATCGTTATCGTGATGAAGCAGGGAGCAATGGGAGAATATTCACATACTTTTAGCTTGACACCTTTTTAAACCCTGTGTTAGCTTGCGTCCCTGTATGGTCATCCATACATTCCTCTCCCTTCGCCGATGCCATCCCCCTCTGTGGATACGATTTGCACCTATTTCCCGGAGAGCCCCTCAGGTGGGTCCTTCGACAAGTTCAGCACGAACTCCCAGCCCGCGTTCCAGATGGCTGTCTCTCGCCCGCCCGCTGATCCACGTTTTTCCAACTTCCTATTTGGCCCCCATGAACCCGAGGCGGCCAATCCAGCCGGAACCTGGCGATTAGCCAAAGGAGGACCAGTATGAAGCAAATGACCTTCGAGTCAGTCAGCAACCAGAGAAAGCCACAGATGACCTTCAAATCAGTCAGCAATCGGAGGAAACCACACATGACGAATTACATGAAACGCTCGCTGCTCGCATTGGCCGCCGCCGCGGTGGTGCTCGGCGCAATCGCAACGCCAGCCCTGGCGCAGGACGGCGTGATCCGCATCGGCATCACGCTGCGCATGGTGGTCGAGAACGGCCTCAAGTATGGCCAGATGACCAAGGACGAGTTCGAAGCGGTCAACGCCACGGGCGGCATCAACGGCAAGAAGGTCGAGGTCATTCTGCTCGACGACGAATGCAAGCCGGACAAAGGCGTCGCGAACGTCAACCGCTTCATCCATCAGCACAAGGTTCATATCGTGATCGGCTCGACCTGCAGCTCGGTGTCGCTGCCCATGGTCGATATCACGGCCAAGGAGGAGGTGCCGCAGATCATCCCGCATTCGACCAACACCAACATCACCAAGAAGGGCAGCGCGTGGGTGTTCCGTACCTCGGTTGCCGAGCGGTTCTACGCGTCGGTGCACGCCAAGTATCTGTCGGAGAACGTCGGCAAGAAGGTCGCCTACCTTTACACGACGGACGCCGCCGGCATCAGCTTTGCCAAGGACTACATGACCTACATGCGCAAGACCTACAACATCGAGCCGCTCTACGAGGCGCAGATGCAGGAGACGGATCTCGATTTCCGGTCGCACCTGCTGAAGATCAAGTCGCTCAATCCCGAGGTGCTCGCCATCGGCGGCCAGCTCGACGCCATCGCGCGCATCGTCCAGCAGGCGGTCGAGGTCGGCATCCCCGCGAGGGTTCGTCGGGTTGCGGCGTCCGCTGCGGGCAACGCGCCAGTTCCCGAGCTGGCGGGTGATGCAGTCGTGGGCCTGACGTTCGCGCAGGCGTTCTCGTGCAAGGACGAGCGACCGGTGGCGAAAACCTTCGTCAAGATGGTGCAGGAGAAGTACAAGGTCCGCTGCCCGGATCACGACTTCAGCCAGGCCTACGAGACCGCCCAGATCGTGAAGCTGGCGCTGAGCCGCGCCAAGCTCACGCTGACGGAGGCGTCTCTCAAGGCCGACCGCACCGCCATTCGCGATGCGCTTGCCGGCATCAAGAACTACAGCGGCCTCGCCTCCGGACCGATCAACTTCTGCGCCGGCTCGACGCCGCAATGCCGCGACGGCAACCGGACCGGCATCCTGGTCGAGTACACCAAGGGCGGCAAGGACTACGACATGCGCGTGCTCGCCCGCGTCTCCTTCGAGCCGGACTTCGGGCTCTAGCACAACCGGACTGATCGTTCGCTGCCGGCGACCGACTGGAGCAGTCGGTCGCCGGCACTCTTTGAAGCCAGCAACGGATCGGACACGCTGTGACCGTGCATATTGAAAAGAGCAGTTCGCAGAAGCCAACGGTCGGCGGTCGCTCGACCTGGCTCGATGCTGTGCATCCAATCGTGCCTTGGCTGCCCGGCTTGGCTGTCCTGCTACCGCTGCCGATGCTGCTGAAGAATAACTATCATCAGTACGTCGTCAACGTGATCGCCATCAACGTCATCCTGGCGGTCGGGCTCAACATCGTCAAAGGGTTCGCGGGTCAGGTGACGGTCGGGCACATCGCACTCGCCGCGATCGGAGCCTACACGTCGGCCGTAGTCTCGACGAAGCTCGGGCTGCCGTTCTGGGCCGCGCTGCCCACCGCGATGCTGGTGACCGGCCTCGCGGGTGCCATCGTCGGCATCCCATCATTCCGGCTCGAAGGCGCGTACCTGGCGCTCGCCACGCTCGGGCTCGCCGAATCCGTGCGCATCGTTATTTCTGGGACCGAATCGCTCGGCGGCGCGATTGGATACGAGAACATCCCGCCACCTTTCATCGGCAGCATGGCGCTGGATGCCCACCGATCCTACTACTATGTCGTGATGCCGCTGGCGCTGCTTGGTATTTATTTCTCCTTCAGCATCCTGAGCTCCGACATCGGCCGCGCATTCAAGGCGCTGCGCGAGGACCCGCTCGCGGCCGCGGCGAGCGGCGTCAATGTGCGCAAGTACAAGATTATCGCCTTCGTGCTGAGCGCGCTCTACGCGGGCTGCGCCGGAAGTCTGAAGGCGCACATGGCGCCGGGCTTCCTCAATCCCAACGATTACACGATAATCGAGATGGTGACCCTGCTGCTGATGGTCGTGTTCGGCGGCATCGGCCACATCTGGGGCGGCGTCATCGGCGCAGTGCTGGTGACGATCATCAACGACCTCACCCAAGACTACTACCAGTATCGGATGGCGATCTTCGGCTCGGTGATCGTGCTGACGGTGATGTTCATGCCGCGCGGCATTGGCGGCATGATCGACCACCATCTGGTCAGGCGGCGTTTCAAGGCGATCCGGGAGGCCAAGAGCCGTGCTACTTGAAGTCAAGAACCTGACCAAGCGGTTCGGTGGCCTGACGGCCATATCGAACGTCAATCTCGCCGTGAAACCAGGCGCGGTGCACGGTATTATCGGTCCCAATGGCTCGGGCAAGAGCACGCTCTTCAATCTGATCTCGGGCGTGTACAAGCCGGAGCCCGGCGCCAGCATCGAGTTCGACGGCGACGACATCACCGACTGGGAGCCGCACGAGATCGCCCGGCATGGCGTGGCACGCACGTTCCAGCTCCTGCGCATCTTTTCCGGCATGAGCGTGCTCGAGAACCTGCTCATCGGCCACCACAGCCTGATCCGTTACAACACCGCCTCGGCCGTGATCGGGTCGCGGCGGGTGTGGGCCGAGGAGCGCCGCGTGCGCGAGGAGATGATGGAGCTCCTCGCTTTCATCGGTCTCGCCGATTACGCCGATATGCCAGCCGGCGAGTTGTCCGGCGGTCAACGCCGCCTGCTGGCGCTCGGCCGCGCGATGGCCATGCGGCCGAAGCTCTTGATGCTCGACGAGCCGGCCGCCGGCTTGTCGCCGGTCAATGTCGAAATCGTGCTCGACACGGTTCTGGCCCTCAAGAACCGCTTTGGTCTCACCGTGATCATCATCGAGCACATCCTGAAGGTCGTGATGGAGACGTGCGAGACGGTGAGCGTGCTCGAGCACGGCGAGAAGATCGCCGAAGGATCGCCGGCAGCGATCAAGGAAGACCATCGCGTGATCGAGGCGTACCTCGGCAAGGAGATGGAAGATTCCGAGGTTCGCGCGCTCCTGCGGTCGGCGTGATGTCGGCATCATCCGACGAAGCAGGAAGAACCTGACTGGAGCGAGCGCGCTCATGCTGGAAATCAAGGGCCTGGTTGGGGGGTATGGCAGCGTCCAAGTTCTCAACGGCGCCAGCCTCAAGGTCTCCCGTGGCCAGATTGTTGCGCTTCTGGGTGGTAACGGCACCGGGAAATCGACGCTGTTGAAAGCCGTTTCCGGACTGATCAAGCCGTGGAGCGGCTCGATCACGTTCGATGGCGAGCGGATCGACGGCCTCAGACCCGACCTCATCGTGCGGCGCGGCCTCGTCCAGGTCACCCAGGGGAAAGAGGTCTTTCCTGGCATGACCGTGGAGGAAAATCTCAAACTCGGCGCCTTCGTGGTCCGCGACCGCGCCAAGACGAGCCGCGCACTCGATCGCGTCTACACATACTTTCCAATTCTGAAAGAAAGGCGCCAGCAGCTATCCGGCACGCTGTCCGGCGGCCAATTGCAGATGGTGTGCATCGGCCGCGGCCTGATGTCGAGCCCTCGGATGATCATGCTCGACGAGCCGAGTTCGGCGCTGGCGCCTCAGGTCGTTCTCGACATCTTTCGTACCATCCATCGCATTACGCAGGACGGCATGACCGTGCTGATGGTCGAGCAGAACGTGCGCATGGCGCTTCTGCTCGCCGAGTACGGCTACGTCATCAAGGACGGCGCCATCCACATCGAAGGCCCTGCTGAACAACTGATCCACGACGACAATGTGCGGCTCTCCTACCTGGGCGGCACGGTTGCCAATCGCGAGGCGAGCCTCGGCACCGGTGCGTGACGATCAGGTTCCCATTCGGCAAGCGGTTCGACCCGCCAGAAAAGGTGAAATCCCGTGGACTACTTCATCGATCTCGTGATCATCGGCCTCTCGATCGGCATGGTCTACGCTCTGGTCGCACTCGGTATCTCCCTGATCTTCTCGGGGCTCGACATCGTTCATTTCGCCCACGGCGAGATCTACATGATCGGTGCTTTCATCGGCCTCATGCTGTTTCGGCATCTGGGGATCGGATATGTGCCGACGTTGCTGCTGGCGGTGGTGCTGACAGGCATTGTGGGCGTGCTCATCGAGCGCCTGTTCTATCGCCGGTTGACACGCGCCGGGGGTGGCTACACCGTTGCGGGTATGGGCATGATCATCGCGGGCTTTGGCATGTCGATCGTGCTGCAGAACGTCGCCTATCTGATCTGGGGGCCGAAGGCCCTTCCCTTCCCGGTGCCCTACGGGAGGCCCGTCGAGATCGGAAATCTTGCGTTGCCCATGTCATATGTATGGATCATTGCCACGGCGCTGATCCTGATGTTCGTCCTGAATCTCTTGCTGAAGAAGACCATGATCGGCCTTGCGATTCGCGCGGTCGCGCACAACAAGGACATCGCCTATCTCAGCGGCGTCAACGTGCCGCTGATGATCTCGCTGATCTTCGGCATCGGGTGCGCGCTCGGTGCGGCGGCCGGCGTGCTGATCGGGCCGATCAATTACGTGCAAGTGTTGATGGGCATCAGCGTTCTGATCAAAGCATTCGCGGCCGCCGTCGTCGGCGGGTTTGGCAGTCTGCCCGGCGCGGTGCTGGGCGGCCTTCTGGTCGGCGTCATCGAGAGCCTCGGGGCCGGCTACGTATCCGGCACATACAAGGATACCTACGCTTTCGTGTTGCTGATCTTCGTGCTGATGGTCAAGCCATCCGGCATTCTCGGCGTCGAGGCCAAAGTGAAAGCGTGATCTGGAGTCCCTGTCATGAAAGTCGTCGTCCTCAATGGACCCAACTTGAACCTGCTCGGCACGCGCGAGCCCCAGATCTATGGCTCGACCACGCTCGCCGACGTCGAGGCCAGCCTGCGAGCGCAGGCGAAAGAACTTGGCATCGAACTCGAATGCTTCCAGAGCAACCATGAAGGCGCCATCGTCGACCGTATTCAGGCCGCACGGGCCGAGGGCGTCAAGTTCATGATGATCAACCCCGGAGCCTTCACGCACACCAGCGTGGCGATCCGCGATGCGTTTTCTGGCGTCGCCATTCCGTTCGTCGAGGTGCACATCTCCAACGTATACAAGCGTGAGGCCTTTCGCCACCACTCCTATCTGTCGGACGTGGCCGAAGCGGTGATGTGCGGCTTCGGAACCCTGGGCTACAACCTTGCGCTGCAATTCATCAACACCAAGTTGCGGCAAGCGGCAGCGCAGTGAGTCCATGCCGGGGCGTCCAGCCGGCGTCCTGCCGGCAGAGCGTATACCGCGACATGCTCTCGGCACAAGCGCTCCAGGCCGAACTCGCCAATCCGCGCGAACATGGCGCTGCCTGCGCCGGGGCGGCTGTGGCCACACCGGTTTCCTTCTTTTCTGAACTCCTTCGACCCCGCCATGACTGCCACCGTCACCAACGCTCCGGACGCAATGGCGGAGACGGACCAACGGTAACCAGTTGCTTCTATTCGACTAACGTTGGGGCAGCAGTGACAGGTGCTATGGGATAATTTTCACTTACTTTTGCCTTGACACATTTTTAAACCCTGTGTTAGCTTGCGTCCCTGTATGGTCATCAATACACGTATTAAAGCCTCGCACTCCTGACATTTCCCGAGATCTGCGCTCGGTTCAAGATCCAGCAGTCCCCTGGCGGAGGAGTGGCGCCAACATGGATTACTACTCAGGGTTGTACGACTCGCTGGAGAAGGTAAAAGCCTCCCGGACGCGTCGCAAGGCGCAGCAGATTCCGAAGCTGACGCCAGGGGAGAAGCAGAGCCTCCTCGAAGAGTATCACCCGGACTATCGGGTCTCTGGATTTCGCGAGGTTCGACTGGGGCAGAACAAGGGCGAAATGGCCCCGCGGGAACTGGCGGAGCTGCTGGAAGCGCCAAGCCGCCTCAAGGGGATCCCTCTCGACCTGGCGCACCCGCACCACCGGGTCGACGTCCTCGTCATCGGCGGCGGGGGCGGCGGGTCGGCGGCGGCGCTGACGGCACGCGAGGCGGGAGCCAACGTCCTGTTGGCGACGAAGCTTCGCCACGGCGACTCCAACACCATCATGGCAGAAGGCGGCATCGGGGCGGCGACCCGACCGGACGATTCGCCCGCCATCCACTACGTGGACACCATCCGGGGGGGACGGTTCGTGAACGTTCCGGATCTCGTGCGTGCGCTCGTCACGGATGCGCCGCGCGTCGTGGAGTGGCTGGAGCGCCTGGGGGTGCTCTTCGACCGGGTGGAGGACGCCTCACCCACACCCCGGCCGGCCATTCCCGGCCTCGCTCCCACTCCTGCCGGGACATGACCGGACTGGAGATCATGCGGGTCCTCCGGGATGAAATGCAAAACGCCCAGATCCCCGTCCTGGAATTCTCACCCGTCGTCGAACTCCTGACCGATCCCACTGGGGCCTGCGCGGGCGCCGTCCTCCTGAACCTGGACACCCGTCGGCACGTGATCGTGCACGCGAAGAAGACCATCCTGGCCACCGGGGGCATCGGACGGCTGCACATCCAGGGATTCCCGACCACGAACCACTACGGGGCCACGGCGGACGGCCTGGTGGTGGCGTACCGCGCCGGCGCCCGCCTGCTGTACGCGGACTCGATCCAGTACCATCCCACGGGCGTGGTCTGGCCCGAGCAGATGCTGGGACTCCTCATCAGCGAGCACCTGCGCGCCAAGGGCGCCCAGCTCGTGGACCAAGGGGGGGAACGCTTCATCAACGAGCTGGAGACGCGGGACGCCATCTCCTCCGCGATCATCCGCGCGTGCACCGCCCAGGGGCGGGGCGTGCCCACGCCGGGCGGGCGGCAGGGGATCTGGCTGGATACCCCGCTGATTGACCTGCTGCACGGGCGGGGCACCATCGAGCGGCAGTTCACGGGGATTCATCACCGGTTCCGGAAGTTCGGGATCGACGTCACCCAGGTGCCCATCCTCATCTATCCCGCGCAGCACTACCAGAACGGGGGCATCGCCATTGACGGTCGGAGCGCCACGGCCATCCCGAACCTGTATGCCGTTGGCGAGGTGGCCGGCGGGGTCCACGGACGGAACCGTCTCGGCTCGAACTCCCTGGTGGACATCCTGGTCTTCGGACGGCGGGCCGGACGTCACGCCGCAGAGACCCTGACGCCGGCATGGCCGGAGCCGGCCACGCTCAACCACCTGCAGGAATACCATGCCGAACTCGAACGGCTGGGCATCCAGGAGACACCGCCGGCCCCTCTCCTGCTTCCCGACTACGGGCCGCCCGCCCGTGCCGAGGCGGTGCGATGAGACCGGTCTGCCTGGAGACCCCCATCCCTCCGGAAGCCATGGCTGGCCTGCACGTGGGGGACTTCCTGGAGATCTCGGGGGTGATCTACGCCGGCCGGGATGCGGTCCTTCCGAAAATCGTGGCGATGTCCGATGCAGAACTGGCGGCCCGGGGCATCGACCTCGAGGGGAGCGTGATCTTCCACACGGCGGTCAGCGTGGCCGGTGTCGGACCCACCACCAGCAGCAAGATCGAGATCGAAGAGAGCATCGCGCCCCTGTCGGCGCGCGGGGTGCGCATCCACCTCGGCAAGGGCCGGCTGAAGGCCGACAGCATACGCGCGCTGCATGCCCACGCGAGTCTCTTTGCCGTCACCACACCGTCCACGGCCCTGTTGACCGACCGGATCCTGGCCACGGAGATTGCCGCGTTCCCAGAACTCGGAATGGAGGCGCTCTACCGGCTGCGGGTAGACCGTATTCCGGCGGTGGTGGCGATCTTCCACGGTGAATCCATATTCGAGCAGCAAGCTCAGCGAGGGTAACCCCATGGGGATCTCCTCCGAAAAGCTAAGAGAGGCAACGGCTGAAGCGTTGGTGCGGGCCGGGTCCAGTTTCACCCCGGGACTCCGCGCGGCCTATGCGCGCGCCCTGGAGGTCGAGACCGACGAGCGCTCGCTCTGGGCGATGCGCCAGTTCCTGGAGAACGCCGACGTGGCGGAACGGCGCACGCTCCCCCTGTGTGACGACACGGGGATCCCGCACGTCCTCTTGGAGGTGGGGGAGTTGGCGGAATTCGGCGGGGCCCATCTCGGGGCAATCACCGAGGGGATCGCCGAGGGCCTGAAACGCCTGCCGGGCCGGCCGATGGCGGTCCTGGGGGACGAGGTCCAGCGGATCGAGCAGAGCCAGGGGCTGAGCCTCCACTCCGAGGACGTCATCCCCCCCGCGTTCTCGGTGAAGCGGATTCCCGGCGATCGGGTCCGGATCACCGTCCTTCTCCTGGGCGGCGGGCCGGAAATCCGGGCCAAGACGTACCGGATCTTTCACAAGCATCGCCTGGAGACGGTGGTGGACGAGGTCGCCCAGTGGGGGATCGAGGCCGTGCGGGAACTGGGCTGCACCCCGGCCGTGGTGGCGGTGGGCCTGGGCCGCACGCACTTCGAGGCGACCAGCCTGATGCTGGAAGCCATGGCCCGGGGGGACCTGGAGCGGCAGACCCCCCTGGAGCAGCAGATCACGGAGAAGATCAACGCCGGCGGCAGCGGCCCCCTCGGCCTGGGGGGACGCGTCTCGGTTCTGGCCACGTTGGTGAACATCGGTCCCCAGCGCGCCAGCGGTGTCCGGATCGCCTCGGTCCGCACGTGCTGTGGCATCGAGCCGCGGCGCGCCACGGTGGAGGTCGGCTGAGCCATGACGGACAGCGCAAGAGAGGGTGGGGCGATGGAGCGGGTCCGGATCGTGTTCATGGGACAATCGTATGAGGTCCCGGCGCTCTCCACGGTCCTGCAATCCCTCGAGGGAGTGGGGTATCAATTCGTTCGGGGCGTGGGTTGTCGCGGCGGGCTGTGCGGGGCCTGCGCATTCCTGGGGCACCTGGAGGGAGAGGAACAGATCCGGCCCGGCCTGGCCTGCCAGTCCATCGTGGCGGATGGCCTGCACATCTCGCCCATGCCCTCCTACCCGGTCATCCGCCCGCTCCACGCTCTGGAGGGCCGGCCGGCCACGTACGAGACGGTGCGGGGCGCCTACCCGGAACTCCTCCGGTGCATCGGCTGCAACACCTGCACCCGGGTCTGTCCCCAGGACATCCCCGTCATGGACCTGCTCTCGGCGACCTTCCGCAACGACTTCTTCCGGATCGCCGACAAGTCCTTTGACTGCATCCTGTGCGGGCTGTGCGCGGCCCGCTGCCCGGCCGATATCGCCCCCTTCAACATCTTCCTGTACGTCCGGCGACTGACCGGACGGCACCTGACGCCCGCCTCCCATGACGTGGCGAAGCGGGTGGAGGGGATCGACGCGGGCACGTTCGAGGAGGAGCTCGACCGGCTGATGTCGGCCGGGAAGGAAGAGCTGGAGCAGGCATTCCGGGGATTCCAGGCGGCGCGCTCGGGAAACTGACGGCGATGGCACGGCTCTTCGAATATCAGGCCAAGGCACTCCTGCAGCGCCACGGGATTCCCACACCGGCCGGCGAGGTCGCCGGTTCGCCCGGCGCCGCGCGGGCGGCCGCAGAGCGGTTGGACGGCCCGGTCATGGTCAAGGCGCAGGCCTGGGTGACCGGCCGGGCGGAGGGGGGCGGAGTCCGCCGGGCGGCCACTCCCGCCGAGGCCGAGGCCGCCGCCGCGGCGATCCTGGCGAAGCCGCTCAAGGGATTCCCGGTGCAGTTGGTGCTGGTGGAGCGGCAGGTCACAATCTCCCGGGAGCTGTACGCCGGGGTGACGATCAGCGACCGGCACCGATGCCCGGTCCTCATGGTCAGCCTGGAAGGCGGGACCGGCGTGGAGGAGCGGGCACGCAGCGGGCGCATGGGCACCCTCCCGCTCCCCGTCCGGGACCGGGTGGAGGAGTACGCGGTCCGGAACCTCCTGCGGCAGCTCGGCTTCGAAGCCGGGGAATTGATCCGGGTCGCCGCGGCGGTGACGAACCTGTGTCGCATGGCGAGGGCGTGCGAGGCCCGCGTCGCCGAGATCAATCCCCTGGCGGTCACCCTTTCTGGCGAGGTCGTGGCGCTGGACGCCCGGGTCAGCATCGACGACCATGCGGTCTTCCGCCACCCGGACCTGGGCATCGAGATGGCCCGGGAAATGGACCGGCCCCCGACGCCCCTGGAACGCGTGGCCCACGCGGTGGAGTCGGCGGATTTTCGCGGCACGTTCTTCTTTGCGCAGACGGAGACGCAGGTCGCTCCCGGCCAGGGGGTGGTGGGCTTCCACGGGTCGGGGGGCGGCGGGGCCATGATGTCCATGGATGCGCTGGTGGGGCAGGGCCTGCGACCGGCGAACTACTGCGACACCAGTGGGAATCCCCCCGCCTCCAAGGTGTACCGGGCCGCGCGGATCATCCTGGCCCAGCGCGGAATCGACGGCTACTTCCTCTCGGGGTCGGGCGCCGCCAGCCAGGAGCAATTCCACGCGGCGCGGGGACTGGTCAAGGCGTTTCGCGAGGTGGGCCTTCACGTCCCGGCGGTGCTCCGGCTGGGCGGGAACGGCGAGGCGGAGGCGGTGGCCATCATCCAGGAGGTCTGCGCG
Organism: Candidatus Methylomirabilota bacterium; assembly: GCA_016180655.1. Classification (GTDB taxonomy): domain Bacteria; phylum Methylomirabilota; class Methylomirabilia; order Methylomirabilales; family 2-02-FULL-66-22; genus 2-02-FULL-66-22. The sequence continues at coordinate 20,005 of JACPAT010000255.1, forward strand.
GACCTCCCGGCCCCCGTGGAAGCCTACGGCCACGAGAAGTCCGCCACGGACTGCGCGGCCCGGCTGGTCGACCTGATGCGGGCGGGCCGGAGTCGAACGGCCCCGCCTCCGGCGCGCCCCACCCCCCCGGCCAATGCTTACAGCTTCGAGATCCCGACGGGGCGCATCGCCATCAATCAGGCCGCCTGCCTCGACTGTGCGAACAAGCCGTGCATCGCCGCCTGCCCACCCCAGATCCTGGAACTGCGCGAGGGCCGCGCTACGCTGAAGATCCCGCCTGAGGAGGCGAAACGGGGGGGGTGCATCGAGTGCCTGGCCTGCGAATTGGCCTGCCAGGCCCGCGGACGGGATGCGCTCTGGATCGAGCTGCCCATCCCCGGCCTGGCGGAGGTGGGGTGACGGCGATCTTCCGGGGCTATGCCCCGCCGGGCCCGCAACTGGGCGGCTAGTCGAGCGACTCGCAACGGGTCGCCCCGAGTCTGAGAGGAGGCACGCAGGGGATGGATCGATCATCGGTGCGTAAAGCGACACGATACGCGTTCCTGCTGGGCGAGCACATCTCGCACTCGCTCTCGCCGGCCGTCCACAACCCCGCCTTCGCCGCGCTGGGACTCGACTACGAGTACGGCCTCCTCGATGTGCCCCCGGCCAGGCTCCCGGAGGCGCTGGCGCGCATGCGGCAGCCGGACTGCCTGGGCGGCAACATCACCATGCCATACAAGCACGACGTGCTGGCCGCGGCGGAGGAGTGCTCGGAGACGGTCCGCCGCTGCGGCGCCGCCAGCATCCTGATCAACCGGGGCGGCCGATTTCTACTGCAGAACAATGACGTGGAGGCGATCGCCGCCTGCCTCGGCCGCCGGGCCGCCACGGTGGCCAAGGGGCAGGCCGTGATCATCGGCGCGGGCGGCTCGGCCGCGGCCATGCTGGAGGCACTGCGCCGGGTCCCACCCAGCCGGGTGCTCGTGCTGGCGCGCCGGCCGGAGGCCGCCGAGGCGCTCGCGGAGCGCGCCCGCGGGTGGGTCCCCGTGCCGGTCGAAGCAGGCCATTTGCAGGAAGGCGCGCGGGCGCTGGCGGAGGCGACGCTGATCTTCAACGCTACTCCCCTGGGCGTGCGTGAGGGTGATCCCAGCCCGGTGCCCCGAGAGGCGTTGCGGCCGGGCCAGCTCGTCTACGACATCGTGTACCGGCGCGACGGCCTCAACAGGCTGCAGTCCGAGGCCCTGGACGCGGGGGCGCTGGTGTGCGACGGGATGCGCCACATATTTGAGCAGGCCCCTTTCACGTTCCAAATGCTGACGGGCCGCGAGGCGCCGCGCGAGGTGATGCTGGAGAGCCTCGTCGCGGCGACGGGCCGCCGGCCTCTCGACTGGGGCTCGGATGGCACCGTCTGAGCTGTCGCGCGAGGTGGGCTGCCGGGCTTGCGGACGGGATGCCCTGTGGATCGCGTTGCCGATCCCGGGCCTGGCGGAGGCGGGGTGATGGCGATCCTCGTGGACGCCAAGACGCGGGTCCTGGTCCAGGGGATCACCGGACGGGAAGGGGCGGCCCGCGCCGGGCTCATGCAGCGGTACGGAACCCGAATCGTCGCGGGGGTGACGCCGGGTCGGGGCGGCGAGGTCGCGCGCGGGATCCCGGTCTTCGACACCGTGCAGGCGGCGACGGAGGCGCTGGGCGGCCTCGACGCCAGCGTGATCTTCGTCCCCGCCCCCCAGGTGCGGGATGCGGCCCTGGAGGCCCTGCAGGCCGGCATCCGGCTGGTGGTCCTCGTCGCCGACCGGGTGCCTGTCTACGACACGCTGGAGATCCTGGAGGCCGCGGATCGGCTCGGCGCCAGGGTGATCGGGCCCAACACGCTCGGGATCGTGAGCCCGGGGCAGGCCCTCCTGGGGATGATCGGGGGCCGCGCCCGGCTGGCGGAGGAGTGGTTCCGCCCGGGGCCGGTGGGCGTCGCCTCCAGGAGCGGCGGCATGACCTCGGCGCTCAGCTCCGGCCTGAGCCGGGTAGGCATAGGCCAGAGCACCATCGTCCACGTCGGCGGGGACGGGATAGTCGGCCTGCCCCTGCCCCGGGTGGTGGAACTCTTCGAGGCCGATCCGAAGACCGAGGCCATCGTCCTGTTCGGGGAGATCGGCACCTCCCAGGAAGAGGAGGTCGCCGATCTCATCGCGACGGGAAAGGTGCGCAAGCCGGTCTTCGCCTACATCGGAGGGGCCGCGGCCAAATCCGGGATGCGGTATTCCCACGCCGGGGCCCTGATCGAGGGGACAACCGGGAGCCACGCAGGCAAGGTGAAGCGGCTGCAAGAGGTGGGGGCCGTCGTGGTGAAGGCGATCGAAGAGCTTCCGGCGGCCGTCCGGGCCGCACTGGGGGCGGGGAGGCGACTCATGACGGAGAATCTGCAGTGGCAGACGGGGATCTCCCTGGCCCAGGAGGGCCGGCTCTATATCCGCGGGGTCCCGCTGGAGCGGCTCATCGCCGGCGCCCGTTTCAGCGAGGTGATCTTCCTGCTGCTCCTGGGGCGATCGCCCAGCCCCACGGAGGCCCGCCTCGTGGATGCCATCCTGGTGGCGTCCATTGACCACGGCGCGACACCACCCTCCACCCTGGCGGCCCGCACGGTCGCCTCGACGCGGGCCAGCTTCCCTGCGGCCGTGGCCAGCGGCCTCCTGGCGTTTTCCGAGCTGCATGGTGGAGCCATCGAGGGCTGCATGGAGCTCCTCTACGAGCTGGCGGAGAAGCAGCGGAGCGGAAAGCCGCTGCCCGAGGTGGTGGAGGAAGCGGTGCACGCCAGCCGAGCGACGAAACGGCGGCTCCCCGGCATCGGCCACCGGATCCACGCCAAGGATCCCCGGGTGCTGGCCCTCTTCGGCGTGGCGCGAGAGCAGGGGTCGGGCGGCGTCTACCCACCCATCCTGGAGGCCCTGCAGGCGACGGCCGAGCGGATCCTCAACACCAAGCTGCCCATCAACGTGGACGGGGCGATCGCGGCGCTCCTGTGCGAGTTGCAGATTCCCTCCGCCCTGGGGAATGCCTTCTTCTACATGGCCCGGTTGCCGGGCCTGATCGCCCACGTCTACGAAGAGCGGACGCGGATGCGCCCGATGCGGCGGATCCACCCGACGGATTTCGAATACGACGGTCCCGCCCTCGAGGAGGCCTGATGCCCGACCGCGACGTCCTGCGGCGCCAGCGAGAGGCGCTGGGGACCGCCATGATCGACATCCTGGACACGGTGCATCCGCCGGTGGCGCGCTTCCGGCTGATGTCCCTGGGGATGTCGCCGGCACTCCGGACCGAGTCGTTCCAGGAAGTGGTCGGCGACAAGGGGTGCCTCTCGTGCGGCAACTGCGTGGACGCCTGTCCGGTCATGGCCCGGCAGTTCGGCCCCATTCTCATCCCCAACATGCGGACCTCCATGGCGCTGGAGCACCTGGTGGCGGACCAGTGCCTGCGATGCTTTGCCTGCATCCGTGCCTGTCCGCAGACGGATCGGGGCCTGAAGGAGTTTGCCCTGGCGTACCGTCGGGGCGAGAAAGTCACGCACGCGCTCCTGGCCTCGGCGTTCCTCACCCTGTCCCTGAGCGGCATCGCGCTGTTTCACTTCCGCGAGGCCTGGCCGGAAGCCGTGATTCATGTGCTGGGCGTCTTGCACCGGATCGCGGCCCCGGCGCTGGCGCTGACCCCGCTGGTCTATCTCTGGCTGGATCGGCTCCACCTTGGCCGGCGCCTCCGGCAGATTGTCTCCTGGGGTCGAGCCGACGTCGAGTGGCTCCGGCAGTGGTGGCGGGCCATCCGGTCGCGAGGGCGCATCGGCTTCCCCACCTTCGGGGAGGCCCACCCCGGACGGAAGGCGTGGCAACTGTCGCTGTGCGCGGCGTTTCTGGTCTTCGCCGCCACCGGATCCGCCCTCTGGATCGGGGAGGGGACGCTGGGAAAGTCCCTCATCCAACGGGTGACGTGGGTTCACTCGCGCACCGCCATGGTCATGGATGTCTGGGTGGCGATCCACCTGGTCCGCGTCCTGGTCCGGCCCGCCCTCCAGCGGCTGCGGCGCATGCTGGCCCTTCACGGGCACGAGGCGGACCTCTTGGTGGAGCGCGCTCAATATCTGGGGTAGCCGGCAGGAGGAAAGATGAC
>JACPAT010000271.1 GCA_016180655.1 Candidatus Methylomirabilota bacterium
GATTACAAGGAGATGGACAAGGAGATCAACCAGGTCATGGAGGAGGCGGTCCGCTTCGCCGAGGCCTCGCCGGAGCCGCCGCTGGAGGAACTGCTCACCGACGTCTTTGTCTAAGAGAGCCGAGAGCCAGGAGCCGAGAGCCGAGAACGGAGGGGATGAGGCGAGAGCAAGCGCCCGGATTCCCCAACCCCGAACCCCCAGCCCCCAACCCCAGGCCCCTGCGAAGCGGAGCGAAGCATGGCCATCATCACGTATCGCGAGGCATTGAACCAGGCGCTGCGGGAGGAGATGCGGCGGGATCCCCGGGTCTTCCTCATCGGGGAAGAGGTCGGGGTCTACCAGGGCGCCTACAAGGTCAGCCAGAACCTCCTGGAGGAGTTCGGGCCCAAGCGGGTGGTGGACACCCCCATCAGCGAGGCGGGGTTCGTGGGCGTGGGGATCGGCGCCGCCATGGTGGGCCTTCGTCCCGTGGTGGAGATGATGACCTTCAACTTCGCCATCGTGGCCCTGGACCAGATCGTGAACCACGCGGCCAAGATCCTGTACATGTCCGGCGGCCAGTTCCGGGTGCCCATGGTCATCCGCGGGCCGGGGGGGCCGGCCGTGCAGCTCGCGGCCCAGCACTCCCAGGGTATGGAATCCTATTTCTATCATGTCCCGGGCCTGAAGGTGGTCCGCCCTTCGACGCCCCGGGATGCCAAGGGATTATTGAAGAGCGCCATCCGCGACGACAACCCGGTGATCTTCATCGAATCGGAGACCCTGTACGGCACCAAGGGGGAGGTGCCGGACGACGAGTACACGATCCCGCTGGGAGTGGCCGAGGTCAAGCGCGAGGGGACCGACGTGACGGTCATCGGATGGATGGGGATGCTCCACCGCGCCCTGGAGGTGGCCCAGGACCTGGAGAAGGAGGGAATCTCCGTCGAGGTGGTGGATCCGCGGACGCTGCGGCCCATGGACACTTCTACCATCCTCGAGTCGGTGAAGAAGACGCACCACGCCGTGGTTCTGGAGGCGGGCGCGGGATTCGCCGGCCTGGGCGCCGAGATCGCGACCCTCATCACCGAGGGGGCCTTTGACTACCTGGATTCCCCGGTGGTGCGGGTGACGGGGGCCAACGCCCCCATGCCCTACGCCAAGAACCTGGAGCGGGCCAAGGTCCCGGACAAGGCACGCATCATCGCAGGCATCAAGCAGGCCCTGGCCGTGTAGCCAATTGAAAATTCCAAACCGACAATGAAAAACCGACCAACGGTGCTTTCGGTTGTCGGTTGTCGGTTGTCAGTTTGAACTTTTTCATTGCAACGGAGTTGCCCATGCCATTCCAAGTCATCATGCCGAAGCTGAGCGACGCCATGGTCGAGGGACGGGTTCTCCAGTGGCTGAAGAAGGAGGGGGATCGCGTCGCGGGCGGCGACGTCCTGGCCTCCATCGAAACGGACAAGGCCGAGATCGAGCTGGAGGCGTTCGGCAGCGGCGTCCTCCGGAAGGTCCTGGCGGATGAAGGCCAGACGGTGCCGGTGGGTCAGCTCATCGCGGTCATCGCCGAACCGGACGAAGACATCGCGGGCCTCCTGAGCGCGGCGCCCGCCGCCCCGGCGGCCGGGGCTCCGGCCGCTCCGAAGGTGGAGACGAAGGCCGCGGCTCCCGCCGCGCCCGCGGCGGTCCCCCCCGCGGCCCCGCCTGAGGCGGGGTGGGTGCCCGCCTCCCCCATCGCGAGGCGCATGGCGCGTGAGGCCGGGATCGACCTCGCCCAGATCAAGGGGAGCGGCCCGGGCGGGCGCATCCTGGAGCGGGACGTGGAGGCCCATCTGGCCACCCAGGCCCAACGCCTGGCCGGGGCCGAGGTTCCCGAGGGCGAGCGGGCGTTCGAGGACAAGGAGCTGAGCACCATTCGCAAGACCATCGCGGCCCGCATGGTGCAGAGCAAATCGCCCATCCCCCACTTCACCGTAACGGTCGAGGCGGACATGGGGGCGGCGCTGGAGCTGCGCAAGTCGCTCAACGCCATCGAGGCCAACGTCGAGAAGCTCTCCGTCAACGACATCATCATCAAGGCTACGGCCCTGGCCCTCCAGCGGCATCCGGCCGTCAACGCGCGCTACAGCAACGGCCAGGTGCGCCTGTTCAAGCGCGTCCACATGGGGGTGGCCGTGGCCATCGAGGACGGACTGATCGTCCCGGTCATCCGGGACTGCGACCGGAAGAGCCTGGGCGAGATCGCCCGCGAGGCCCGGGGCCTGATCGACCGCGCCCGCGCGCGGAAGCTCCGCCCCGAGGAGTACTCGGGGGGCACCTTCGCCATCTCCAATCTGGGGATGTTCGACGTGGTGGAATTCACGGCCGTCATTGATCCCGCCCACGGGGCCATCCTGGCGGTGGGGGCCATCGAGGAGAAACCGGTGGTCATGAACGGGCAGGTGGTCGTGCGGCAGCGGATGCGCCTGACCGGCGCCTTCGATCACCGGATCATCGACGGCGCCATGGGGGCGAAATTCCTCCAGGAGCTGAAGAAGATCCTGGAGAACGCGGTCCAGTTGCTGCTGTAGTCAAAGCGACGGGTCCGGAGAGGGCCCGTCGCATTCCGCTATACACCCTCCTGCAGCTCTCCCCGCCGAGCCTGCGGCGGGCTCCTGCCTTGTCCGGGATTTCTCTGTACCACAGGGCACGTTCGCGCTATTGGGAAATGTGGGCCATGCCCAGGAAGCACGTCCTCATCGTAGATGATGAGCTTTCCGCCCTGGAGGCGGTGGAGGCGGCGCTCTGCAAGGAGTTCCGCGTCTCCTTGGCTCCTGTGTAGAAGGGTAGAAGGGGACCTGCCACTTCTGTCACTTTGGATTTACCGATTGCAGGAATGGGTGGGGGGGGCTTCCGACGGTGCCTAGGATATGGGGATTCCTCCCGAGGAGGAGCGAGCCGGCAAACGGGAAGGCGGACCCGCGGGGCCTGAATCAGGTCCTCCCCGGGCCCTTCAGATAGGGGGCCCGGTCTCGGATATCGTGGTGCGCCGCCCACAATCCCCGCTGCCGATGGCGTGGGTACAAGGTGACAAAAGTGGCAACGTCCCCTTCCCAGATTGCCTTTCGTCTCCCTGCGGGACGGGACCAGGTTTTCGTTGCCCAGGCCAGCTCCTCTGCTCGACGCCGGTGTGCCCCGAATGAATCCCTGCTGCACACTCAGAGCCATGAGCGCCAGGGCGGCAAGGATCGCGCCGATCAGGACGAGGTGCTCGATCTCTCCCACGACCCGTTCGAGCCGGGCGACGTACTCGCCCAGACCGTAGCCCACGGCATAGCCAAGCCCGACGGCCAGCGGGACGTACAGCGCCGCCCCGAGGACGTTCGCCGGAAAAAAGGCGAGAGGTCGAAGGCCCGTGGCCCCCGCCAGGGGGCCGGCCAGGAAGCGGAGCCCCGGCAGGAACCGGGCGGCGAACACCCCCAGGGAACCATAGCGGGTCACGAAGCCCCGCATGGACTTCAACCGATCCGGGTTCCCCACGACCCAGTGGCCGTAGCGCTCGATGGTCCCCTGCCCGTACTCCCGTCCGATCCAGTAGCCGATGTTATCGCCCGCGACCCCGCTGAAGATGCCGACCGCCAGGACCAGCGGAAGCCGGAGGTCTCCTTGCCACACCAGGTAGCCGGCCAGGATGAGGATGGTTTCTTCCGGAAGGGGGATGCCCATGTTCCCGAGGATGACGAGCACGAAGATGGCCAGGTACCCCCAGTGGCCGATCAGGTGGCCCAGGTCAGGCACGCCTTTTGCTCCCCCTGGCCATCCGGCAGCGGATCCTCACAGCGCGGCCGCCCGGCTGGTGATGACGCTGAGATGGCCGTCCTCCTCCAGGAGCACCAGGATATTCACCGGCACCTCCTCGCGTTTCGCCGACGGAGCAATCAGATCGGC
>JACPAT010000272.1 GCA_016180655.1 Candidatus Methylomirabilota bacterium
ATTGAACGTGGGTGGGCCGGCGCAGCAGGCCATCCTCCTCACGGCCGGGCTGGACCGGGCGCGCTTCCTCACCACCCTGATCACGGGTGTCGTGGGAAGCGATGAGGGGGATCTCGCCCCGGCGGCCCGGGCCCGGGGGGTGGAGCCGGTCGTCATCCCGGAACTGCGCCGCGCGATTCATCCGATGCGCGATCTGGTGGCCCTCGGCAAACTCGTGCGGCTCTTCCGTCGCCTCCGGCCGGATGTCGTCCACACCCACACCGCCAAGGCGGGCACGCTGGGCCGGCTGGCGGCGCGCCTGACGGAGGTGCCCACGACGGTCCACACCTTTCACGGCCACGTCCTGGAGGGCTACTTCTCGCCAGCGGCCTCGCAGGTCTTCCTGCGGATCGAGCGGATGCTGGCGCGCCGGACGGGCCGCATCATCGCCCTGAGCCCCCGGCTGCGCCAGGCCATCCTGGCCATGGGGATCGGCCGGACTGAGCAGGTCGAGGTCGTTCCCCTGGGCCTGGACCTGGATCGCTTCCGCCACCCGCCGCAGAACCGGGATGACCTGCGCGCGGCGCTGCGCATCCCACCGGGAGCGCCGCTGCTGGGGATCGTGGGGCGCCTGGTGCCGATCAAGGACCATCCCACGCTCTTCCAGGCCCTGGCCCACCTGGAGGCGGGAAGCCCGGCAACACATGTGATCGTCATCGGCGACGGAGAACGGCGTGCGGAGCTCCAGCGGTTGGCCCAGAGCCCGAACCTGACGCCCCGGATCCACTTCCTGGGCTGGCGGAACGATTTGGAGACTATCCTGAGCGAATTGGACGTGGTAATCTGCTGCTCGCGCAACGAGGGGACTCCGGTGGCGCTCATTGAGGCCATGGCTGCGGGAGTCCCGGTCCTGTCCACGGACGTGGGCGGGGTGAGCGATCTCATCGTTCACGGAGAGACCGGGTGGCTGGTCCCCGCGGGAGATCCTCCTGCCCTGGCCCGGGCGATCGAGGTGTTGCTGGCGGATCCGGCGCTCCGGCACCGCCTGGCAGTCGCGGCCCGGCCCGTGGCCCTGGGCAGACATGACGTGAAGCAGCTCATTCGCCGCATGGAGGCCCTGTATCAGGGGCTCCTCGCGGCGAAGCAACTGGAAATTTCATACTGACAACGGACAACCGGTCAGCCTCGACGATTATGCCGTTGTTCCGCCGGAGGCGGATCGGTTGTCAGTTTTACATTGACGTAGTGAGAGGAGGGCGAGCGTGCGTGTTCTGATCACAGGCGGCGCCGGCTATATTGGGTCTCACCTGGTTGACGCGCTGATCAAGCGGGGCAATGAGGTGCTGGTCATTGACAACCTCTCCACCGGGAAGATCGAGAACCTCCGGCATCTCCTGGGGCACCCCTCCTTTCACTTCATCAACGACTCCATCCTGAACGAGCCTCTCCTGGAGCGGTTCGTTCCCTCCATGGATCTCATCTTTCACCTCGCGGCCGCGGTGGGCGTGCGGAATGTCCTCCAGGACCCCCTGGCAGCCATCAACACGAACGTGCGAGGGACCGAGGTGGTCCTGGGTCTCGCCTTCAAGTACTGGAAGCGGCTGGTGCTGGCTTCGACCTCGGAGATCTACGGGAAGGCAAGCCACGTTCCCTTCCGGGAGGACGACGACCGGGTCCTGGGATCCACCGCGGTGGCGCGCTGGTCCTATTCCATGTCCAAGGCCGTTGACGAGCACTTTGCCTTCGCCTATGCCGCCAAGGGTCTGCCGGTCTCCATCGTCCGCTACTTCAATTCCTACGGCCCGCGCCTGGACGAACGGGGCTACGGCAGCGTGGTGGCCAACTTCATCCGGCAGGCCTTGCGGGGCGACTCGATCACGGTCCACGGGGATGGGAAACAGACCCGCTGTTTCACCTACATCGAGGACGCGGTGGCCGGCACCCTGTTGGCCGGCGAGGTCAAGGAGGCCCTCGGCGAGGCCTTCAATATCGGCAGTACCCGGGAGAGCAGCATCCTGGACCTGGCCAAGGCGATCAAGCGCCTGACCCGTTCCAAGTCCCCCATCGAGTTTGTGGCGTACGAGGCCTACTACGGGGAAGGGTTCGAGGACACCCGCCGTCGGGTGCCCTCGGTAGACAAGGCGAAGCGTCTCCTGGGCTTCACGGCCAAAGTGGACCTGGAGGCCGGTCTCAAGAAGACCATCGCGTGGTGCCGGGAGCATTTCGCTCACTGAGGAGCATGAGACGTACGAAAGTACGCCAGTACGACTGTACGGGAACTGAGAACGGTTCGAAGGGCGTACGGGGCGTACATTCGTACTGTCGTACGGTCCAGGGAGGTTGGCGGCATGAGCGATCCGTCAGACTTACTCGAAAAGATCCGGCGGAAGGACGTTAGCGTGGCCGTCATCGGCCTGGGCTATGTCGGGCTGCCGCTGGCGGTGGAATTTGCCCGGGCCGGCGTGCAGGTCCGCGGGATTGACGTGGACCCGCAGCGCGTCCATGCCATCAACCGGGGAGAGAGCTACATCCCGGACGTCCCGAGCGCGGACCTGTTGCCCCTAGTGCGGTCCGGACAGCTTCGCGCCAGCACCGCGTACGGGGAGTGTGCTCAAGCGGACGCCTCAGTGATCTGCGTGCCGACCCCCTTCACCCGGATGAAGGCGCCGGACCTCTCCTACATCGAGGCGGCCTGCCGGTCCTTGGCGCCCCACGTCGCTCGGGGGGCCCTGGTGGTCCTGCAATCCACCACCTACCCAGGGACCACCGAGGAGCTGGTGCGCCCCATCCTGGAGACGCCGGGGCGCCGGGCCGGGCGCGACTTCCTCCTGGCCTTCTCGCCGGAACGGATCGATCCGGGCAACAAACAGTACGGCGCCCACAACACACCCAAGGTGGTGGGAGGCCTTGACGGCCCCTCCTGTGATGCTGCGTGTGCCCTGTTCGCCCTCCTGGTCCCCCCGGACCAGATCCACCGGGTTTCGGGCCCCAGGGTGGCCGAGATGTGCAAGCTCCTGGAGAACATCTTCCGGAGCGTGAACATCGCGCTGGTGAACGAGCTGGCCAAGTTGTGCGACCGGATGCAGATCGACATCTGGGAGGTGATTGACGCCGCCGCCACCAAGCCCTTCGGCTTCATGCCCTTCTATCCCGGCCCCGGCGTGGGAGGCCACTGCATCCCGGTGGACCCG
>JACPAT010000256.1 GCA_016180655.1 Candidatus Methylomirabilota bacterium
GCCGAGAAGCGGTCGAAGAAGCCGGACCGCACTGCGTTCAACCACGACATGACATGCTAGACGGAGCGTGCCCATGAAAGTCATCCTGATGCAGAAGGTCGAGCGCCTGGGAGAGCCGGGGCAGCAGGTGGACGTGGCGGACGGGTATGCCCGCAACTTCCTCCTGCCCAAGCAGTTGGCCGTCCCGGCCACGCCGGGCCACCTGAAGTCCCTGGGGCAGTTGACGGCCCAGAGCAAGAACCGGGAGGAGCGGACCAAGCGGGACGCCACCGCCCTGGCGGAGCGGCTGGCCGCGGTCCAGATCACCCTGAGGCGGCGGGCCAGCGAGGAGGAGGCGGCCGGCCCGGGGGATGCGGCGGCTCCCGCTGTGCCCGCGGCCGACGCCCCCCGCCCGGGCGAGGTCGCGCGTCCCGCGCGACTCTTCGGGTCGGTGACGGCCCAGGACGTCAGCCAGGCGCTGTCTGCCCAGGGCCTGACCGTGGACAAGAAGCAGATTCTCCTGACCGAGCCGATCAAGACGCTCGGGGCGCACCGGGTCCCGGTGCGCCTGCACACCGAGGTGATGGCGGACTTGACCGTCACAATAGAGCGCGAGGCCTGAGACCTCCCGACTGGTCACGCATCCCCATGCCGGAACCGGCGGTCAGCTCCGACAGAATCCCCCCGCAGAATCTGGAGGCGGAGATCTCCGTCCTGGGGGCCGTGCTCCAGGATCCGGGGGCCCTCCTCAAGACCATGGAGGTGCTCCGGCCCGCCGACTTCTACAAGGAGGCCCACCGGAAGATCTTCAGCACATGCATCGACCTCTTCGAGCGGAACGAGCCCGTGGATCTGGTGACGCTGGCCAACGAGCTGATGCGCCGCAAGCAGCTCGAGGAGGTGGGCGGGGCCAGCAGCCTGAGCGCCCTGGTGGACGCCGTGCCGACGGCGGCCAACGTCGCCTATCACGCCCGGATCGTCAAGGACAAGGCCCTCCTGTACGCCCTGATCCAGAAGGCCACGGCGGTGGTCTCCCGCGCCTATGCGGACAAGGAGGACGTGGACGAGGTCCTGGACTGGGCCGAGCAGCAGATCTTCGAGATCTCCCAGGACAAGGTCAGCCGGTCCTTCGTCCCGGTGAAGAGCGTACTCAAGGGCACCTTTCAGCTCATCGAGAAGCTGTACGACCGCAAGAGCCACGTCACGGGCGTCCCCACGGGCTTCAAGAAGTTCGACGAGATGACGGCCGGGCTCCAGCCCTCGGAACTCATCGTGGTGGCGGGCCGGCCCTCCATGGGGAAGACCAGCTTCTGTCTCAACATCGCCCAGCACGCCGCCATCACCGAGGGAATCCGCGTGGCCATCTTCAGCCTGGAGATGTCCAAGGAGCAGCTGGTCCAGCGCATGCTCTGCTCCGTGGCCAAGGTGGACTCCCACAAGCTCCGCACCGGGTTTCTCTCCGACGCCGACTGGCCGCGGCTGACCACCGGCGCCGGCATCCTGTCCGAATCCCCCATCTTCATCGACGACACGCCCGGGATCTCCCTGCTGGAGATGCGGGCCAAGGCGCGGCGTCTCAAGGCGGAGCAAGAACTCGGCCTGGTGATCATCGACTACCTGCAGCTCATCTCCGGCCGGGGGCGGGCCGAGAGCCGGCAGCAGGAGATCTCCGAGATCTCCCGGTCCCTCAAGGCCATGGCGAAGGACCTGAACGTGCCGGTGGTGGCCCTGTCCCAGCTCTCGCGCGCCGTGGAAGCCCGCCAGCCGCCCCGGCCGCAGCTGTCGGACCTCCGCGAATCCGGCGCCATCGAGCAGGATGCGGATGTCGTGACCTTCCTGTATCGTCCGGCTTTCTATCGGGCACGGAAGGACGAGGAGGGGGACGAGTCCGAGGACAACACCACCGAGGTGATCATCGGGAAGCAGCGGAACGGGCCGACGGGCACCGTGTACCTGGCGTTCAAGAGAGAGTACACGCGCTTCGAGGATCAGGAGCGGGAGCGCGAGTTCCCGGGGGAACCTCCGGAGGTGGCGTGAACATCTACGCGGCACAGGCAGGGTGGGCGGGGCGGGCGGGCATCTGGGGAGCGGTCTGCGTGCTGTGCCTTCTCATGGTCATGGCACCTTTGGCCCGCGCGGCCGACGCCCCTCAGGCTGCCGGCGGCCTGGGGTGGAATCTCTGGCCCTTCTACGACGAACGGGACGACCCCGTGGACCGGGTGCATGTCCGGACTGGCCTGGGGCCGCTCCTGGAGTTCGACCGGTCTCGGGATGACGCAGTCCGCAGGCTGGCCATCCGGCCGATGTTCCACTGGCGCGAGGAGAGGCCGGCCCAGCGCCTGGAGTGGGAGGTCCTGTACCCGCTCATGAGCTACACCCGGACCGAAGGGGACTGGGAGTTCCAGTTCCTCCAGCTCCTGAATCTTCGGGAGGAGGGGTCCCGGCCGCGGGAGCGAGAGCGGCGCCAGGACTTCTTCCCCTTCTACCTGAGCGGCACGACCGAAACGGGAGAAACGTACCAGGCCGTCGTCCCCTTCGGCGGACGCCTCCTGGACCGGCTGGGGCAGGATGAGATCGAGTTTGCCCTATTCCCCCTCTATGCACGATTCGTCAAGCAGCGAACGGAGACCCGCTACTTCCCCTGGCCGATCCTCTCCGTGACCCGCGGTGAGGGGCACTCGGGCTTCCGGATCATCCCCCTGTACGGGGAGGAGGTGAAGGCGGGGGTCTTCGAGAAGCGGTTTGTCCTCTGGCCGCTCTTCCTGCACCAGCGGACCGGCCTGGACGGGGACGCTCCGGAGGAGACCCTGGCCGTGTTCCCCCTCTTCGTCAGCCAGCGGTCCAAGCCGCGGGACAGCACCACCGTGCTCTGGCCACTCTTCAATTATACGCAGGACCGGGAACGCCAGTTCGAACAGTGGGACCTGCCCTGGCCGCTGATCAAGATCGCCCGGGGGGAGGGCCGCACGATCAATCGGTTCCTGCCCCTGTTCTCCCTCGAGGAGCGCCTGCTGCGGAACGAGTTCCTCCTGCGGGAGCTGAGGAGCACGGATCTCCACCTGCTGTTTCCCCTGTACAGCCGCAGCGAGGAGGCGATCCCCGGGAGTCGCAAGGTCCGGGACCGGATCCTCTGGTGGCTGTACTCCGACACGCGGGAGGATGGCAGGGACGGGTCGACCCGGCGGGTGGATGCCTGGCCCTTCTTCCACTACCGGCGTGACCGGGAGGGGGCGGTCCAGTTCGGGACCTTGGCGCTGCTGGAGGCCTTCATGCCGGGCAACGAGCGGATCGAACGCAACTACTCCCCGCTGTGGACCCTGTACACCTACCGGCGAAACCCCGAGGGGGATCAGGTGCGATCCTTCCTGTGGAACCTGGTGCGCCATGAGGAGACGAGCGGGGGGGTGGCCATCGAGCTCCTGGGGCCGGTGCTGGCCTACCGGGAGCGCGGATCGGACGCCCACCTCTCGGTCCTGGGAGGCCTCCTGGAGTACGAGGTCAAGGAGCGGACCCGGTCGGTGCGTCTGTTCCAGGACCTGACCTTTACCTGGACGGCCGTGCCGCAACCGCTGGCGGCCCTGGACCCGGCGGGAGGCGCCCGGTGAACGCCCTGCGCGCTCGACTGGAACGCTTCCTCCACGGGATCGGCGACGGGGCGAGCCTCTTCCTGGAGACGCTGTACTGGTGCAAGGCGGCGCCCCGCAACACCGACAAGATCCTGGCCCACCTGCTGGAATTCGGCAACGCCACGCTGCCCATCGCCTCCCTGATGGCCCTGTTCATCGGGGGCGTCCTGGCGCTGCAGACCGGCTCGCGCCTGGCCCAGTTCGGCCTGGAAGGCAACATCGGCGGGATCGTCGGCCTCAGCATGGTGAAGGAGCTGGGGCCGGTCATGACCGCGCTCCTGGTGGCGGGGCGGGTCGGCTCGGCCATCGCGGCCGAGGTCGGGGCCATGAACGTCTACGAGGAGATCGACGCCCTCAAGACCCTGAACATCAATCCGGTCCGGTACCTGGTGATGCCGCGCCTGCTGGCCAGCGTCATCGCCGTCCCGGCCCTGGCCATGTACGTGAACGTCATCGGCCTGCTGGGCGGGGCGGTCGTCTCCGCGATCAACCCCAAGATCGGCGTGAGCCTGCGGCTGTTCCGCCTCAACTTCCAGGAGGTGGTGAAGTTCGGCGACGTGATGGACAGCGTCATCAAGTCGGTGGTCTTCGGGATGGTCGTGGCCCTCACCTGCTGCTACGTGGGCCTCAGGACCACGGGCGGCCCCGAGGAGATCGGCCGGGCCGTGACGCGGGCGGTGGTCCTGTCGTTCATGCTGATCTTCGTCCTCAACTACCTGATCACCCGCAGCCTGATGTGACCCATGGGCTTCTGGAACCGCTGGCTGCCCGATGCCAATTTCCGCCCCGAGTTCGAGGGGCCACGCTCGGAGGAGCGGACCCGGTCCGGGGTCCGCGTGGAGGTGCAGCGCCTGAACAAGTTCTTCGGCGCCCACCACGTCCTGCGGGACCTGGACCTCGGCGTGGAGCCGGGCGAGACCTTCGTCATCTTCGGCCCCTCGGGCTGCGGCAAGTCGGTCCTGCTCAAGCACATCACCGGCCTGCTCCTGCCCGACTCGGGGCGCATCCTGGTGGACGGCGAGGACCTGCAGGCCGGCGAGGGGCGCCGCCGCTTCCGCATGGCCATGGTCTTCCAGTCCTCGGCGCTCTTCAATTCGCTCTCGGTGGGGGAGAACGTCGGGCTCTGGCTGAAGGAGCACCGCGTCTCCGGCCCGGCCGCGATCGCCAGCGTGGTGGCGGAGAAGCTCCAACTGGTCGGCCTCAGCGGCAGCGAGCACGCCATGCCCTCGGAGCTGTCGGGCGGCATGAAGAAGCGGGTCTCCATCGCCCGGGCCCTGGCGGTGAATCCCCACCTGATCCTGTACGACGAGCCCACGGCGGGTCTGGATCCGGTGCTGACGGAACAGATCGGCCACGTGATCGCGGAATTGAAACAGCTCAAGATCACCTCCCTGGTGGTCACCCACGACCTGAACCTGGGCTTCGCGGTGGCGGACCGCCTGGGGATGATCCACGAGGGCCGGCTCATCGAGGTCGGAACGCCGGAGCGCATCCGGGCCACCACGAACCCGGTGGTGCAGGCGTTCATCAGCACCCAGATGAAGGTCCTGGCCCGATGACAATCCTAGAAGGAGGCAGGGAGCCATGGCCATGTCGCGGGAGGTCAGGGTCGGTCTGTTCCTGGTCGTCGCCTTCCTCATCCTCATCGCGCTGTTCGAGCTGGTGGGGAAGGAGACGATCTTCGCCCGGATGGTGGAATACCGCAGCTCCTTCAAGGCCATCCCCGGCCTGAAGCTGGGGGACCCGGTCCGGCTGGCGGGCGTGGACGTGGGCACCGTCCGGGACATCCGGGTCATCGGCGCCCGGGTGGAGGTGGTCGTGCGGGTCAAGCCGGGGACCCCGGTCAAGACCGACTCCATCGCCACCATCAAGCTGACGAGCCTGCTGGGCACGAACTTCGTGGATCTGACCTTCGGCTCGCCCGCGGCCCAGGTGGCGCCCCCGGGGAGCCTGCTGCAGAGCAGCGAGCCCCCCGACCTCAACACGCTCCTGGCGCGGTTGAATGACGCGGCCGGGGACGTCCAGACCCTGGCCAAGCAGGTCAACGAGGGTCTGGGGAAGAGCATCGAGCCGATCAGCGCGGCCTTCCAGAGCATGGACAAGATCGCCAAGAAGATCGAGAAGGGGGAGGGGACGCTGGGCCGCCTGATCACGGATGACGGCCTGTACCGGGAGATCCGGGGGATCGCGGGCAACCTGAGCCGGGTGAGCGAGCAGATCGCGAAGGGGGAGGGCACCCTGGGCAAGATGGTCGCCGACGACCAACTGTACAAGGATCTGCGGACGCTGACCACGGACCTGCGAGGCACCGCGGGAAGCTTCACCCGGGTCATGAAGGACATCGAGAGCGGCAAGGGGAGCCTGGGCAAGCTGGTGCGGGACGAGACGTTCTACAACGAGGCGCGGGAGGCCTTGACCGGGCTGCGCACCGTGTCCAAGCGGATCACCGAGGGCAAGGGGACCCTGGGCAAGCTGGTCAACGACGAGGCCCTCTACACCGACATGAAAGGGGCCGTGGCCAGCCTGAACGGGATCATGAAGAAGGTCGAGCGGGGCGAGGGCACCCTGGGCAAACTGGTCAATGACGATTCGCTCTACTTCACCGCCAAGGACAGCCTGAAGAAGGTGGGGAAGGGCGCCGACCAGCTCCGCGAGCAGGGACCGCTCAGCATCATCGGCATCGGGATCCAGGCGCTGGGCGCCTTCTAACGCGATCCTCGAATGAGAACCGCCGGTACCAACGGCAGCGCCGTTGGTGCGCCAGGAACGCCAAGACCGGAATGGCTCAGTTGGGGGAAGGAGTGCAGATTCTCAAGGCTCCATGAACCAGGTTTTCCGGTCTTTGAAGGGAGAGGCAGGACCATCATGTGCTTGGCGACCTTGGCCTGCCTGTGCGTGGCACGCAGACAGGCGTCATGGAGGTTCATGTTTTTCCCGGATTCGGGCTAACAGGCAAGCGGCGTGGCCGGCAAGCGCAGCCATTTCGAGTGCCAGCAGTGCGGGCACCAGGCGCCGCGCTGGCTGGGGCGGTGCCCGGACTGTGGCACCTGGGGGAGCCTGACCGAGGTCCTGGCTCCGGCCGGGTCCTCGCCGGAGAGGACGGGCCGGGCCCGGGGAGCCGGGCTGGCCGTCCCGGTGGCTCCCGTCCCCATCGCCGGGGTGACCGGGATAGAGCACCGGCGGGTGCGGACGGGGATCGGCGAGCTGGACCGGGTCCTGGGCGGCGGCCTGGTCCCGGGCTCGGTGATCCTGGTGGGCGGGGAGCCGGGCGTCGGGAAATCCACGCTCCTGCTGCAGGCCGCGGGCGCGCTGGCGCGGCAGGGGCTGACCCTCCTGTACGTCTCCGGCGAAGAGTCCCTGGCCCAGGTCAGCGAGCGGGGGCGCCGCCTCGGCGCCGATGCTCCCGGGCTCTACCTCGCCTCCGAGACCTCCCTGGACGCCATCCTGGAGCAGATCGCCGGCCTCAAGCCCGCCGTGGTCGTGGTGGACTCGATCCAGACGACCTGGAGTCCCGCCCTCGAATCCGCGGCCGGCAGCCTGAGCCAGGTCCGCGAGGCGGCGGGCCGGCTCCTGGACGTGGCCAAACGCCAGGAGGTGAGCGTGTGGCTCATCGGCCACGTCACCAAGGAGGGCAGCCTGGCGGGCCCCAAGGCCCTGGAGCACATCGTGGACACGGTCGTCTACTTCGAGGGCGACCGCCAGCTGGCCACCCGGATCCTCCGGGCCACCAAGAATCGCTTCGGCCCCACCGATGAGGTGGGCGTCTTCGAGATGCGGGCCGAGGGCCTCAGCCCGGTGGAGAATCCCTCCGCCCTGTTCCTGGCCGAGCGCCCGGGGAACACCCCAGGCTCCGTCGTCGTGGCCACGCTGGAAGGCACGCGCCCCATCCTGGTGGAGCTGCAGGCCCTGGTCACGCCCACGGGGGCGGCGATCCCGCGACGGGTGGCGAACGGGCTGGACTTTCAGCGAGTGGCCATGCTCCTGGCGGTCCTGGAGAAGCGGCTTCGCGTGGGGCTGGGGGCCTCGGACGTGTTCCTGAACGTGGCCGGGGGCCTCGCGGTGCGGGAGCCGGCGGCGGACCTGGGGGTGCTGGCCGCCGTTCTCTCCAGCGTGCGGAACGTGCCCGTGGAAGCGACCTGGGCCTTCTTCGGCGAGGTCGGACTGGGCGGCGAAGTGCGGCGGGTGGCCCAGACGGAGAAGCGCCTGCAGGAACTCACACGCCTCGGCTTCACCCGGGCCATCACGGCGCAGTCGGCCGCGAAGGGTGTGGCCGCGGGAGGGACGATCGCCAGCGTGGGCCTCTCCCACGTGGATGAACTGGCCGAGATGTTCGTCTCGGCTGGTAAAATGCGGTTTGACTGAGCGGTCGGATTTTGGTATCATGGCTGGAAAATTCCCTCACAAAAAGGGGTGCAGCGATGTTCACCGTGGGGCAGAAAGTCGTCTACCCAACGCATGGCGTAGGACGCATCGAGGCCATCGAGCAGAAGGAGGTCTCCGGCAGCCGGCAGTCTTTTTACATCCTGCGCATCCTGGGCAATGATATGACGATCATGGTGCCCACCGGGAATGCCGAGCGCGTTGGCTTGCGCCAGTTGATCGGCCGGAAGGAAGTCCGCAAGGTGATGGAGATCCTGCGCAAGAAAGACGTCGAGATCTGCCCGAACTGGAACCGCCGCTTCAAGGACAACCTGGAGCGGATCAAGACGGGATCGCTGTACGAGGTCGCCACGGTGCTGCGCAAACTCGTGCTGCTGCAGAAGGAGCGGAACCTGTCCTTCGGCGAAAAAAAGATGCTGGAGAACGTGCGGCAACTCCTGGTGAGCGAGATCTCCCATGCCGTCGGGATTGACGAAGGGGACGCCCGCTCGATGGTGGATCGGACCATCGCCAAGGCCTGAGGTCTCCCACGCCTGGAGGAGGTGACCCGCTGTGTCGGAGCCGGTGCTGCGCGTGCTGTTCGTCGCCCTGTGCGGGGCGGCGGGCCTCCTGCTGCTGACGCTCCCGCGCGGTGGCGAGGGGCTGGGGATCGTCGGCATCCTGGTGGGCCTGGCCTTCGGCCTCCTGGTGGTGGCGCTGGAACAGCGGCTCCGCCGGACCCCCGGGAAAACCATCTTCCATGCCCTGGTGGGGTTCGTCCTTGGCCTGGTGGTGGGGCGGGTGGGGTATGCGGCCGTGGCCAACTTCCTGGTGGCCTTCCCTCCTTTCGTCGGCACCTTCGCCCAGACGCTCTGCCTGGTGGGCGGCGGGTACCTGGGGGCGCTGGTGGCCCTGGACAAGGGCCGGGAGTTCAACGTCGCCGGCGTCATCCGCCTGCTGAAGGAGCAACCCCGGGCCGAGAGCTACAAGCTGCTGGATACCTCGGTCATCATCGACGGCCGCATCGCCGACATCACGGAGACCGGCTTCCTGGAGGGCACGCTGATCATTCCCCAGTTCATCCTGCGCGAGTTGCAGCACATCGCCGACTCCTCCGATCCCCTGAAGCGCAACCGGGGCCGCCGGGGCCTGGACATCCTCCAGAAAATCCAGAAGAAGGTGGACATCCGGGTCGAGATCAGCGACATGGAGTTCCCCGAGATCCGCGAGGTGGACAACAAGCTGGTGGCCATGGCCAAGGCCCTGAACGCCAAGATCGTCACCAACGACTTCAACCTGAACAAGGTGGCCGAGCTGCACGGGGTCGGGGTCCTGAATATCAACGAACTCACCAACGCCCTGCGGCCGGTGGTCCTGCCGGGCGAGGACATGCGGGTCTACGTGCTCAAGGAGGGCAAGGAGTACAATCAGGGCATCGCCTACCTGGACGATGGCACGATGGTCGTGGTGGACAACGGGCGGCGGCACATCGGCCAGACGATTGATGTGTGCGTCACCTCGGTCCTGCAAACGACGGCCGGGCGCATGATCTTCTCGCGCCTGAAGGAAGAGGCGGAGGCCGCCTGAACCAGCGGAAATCCCAAATCCCACTTCCCGAATCCCACGCACAGGTGCGCGCTCAGCGAGGCCGTGTGGGATCGGGGGCGGGGGATTTGGGATTTTCATTGTGGGGAGCCATGGGATGCACGTGACCGCCATCGTGCCGGCAGCCGGGGGCGGGACCCGAATCGCAGGGACCTTGCCCAAGCAGTATCTACCGCTGGCGGGGATCCCGCTCCTCACCCGCACGCTCCAGGCCCTGCGCGCCTCCCCCCGCGTGGACCGCCTGATCCTGGTGGTGCCGCCCGGCCACGAGGGGCGCTGCCGGGTGGAGATCCTGGAACCCTTCGGCCTCGCCGTGGACGCCATGGTCCCGGGCGGTGAGGATCGCCAGGCCTCGGTGTACGCCGGCCTCCAGCGGGCCAGCCTGGACACCGATCTCATCCTGGTCCACGACGGGGCGCGACCCTTCATCAGCCCGGCGGTGATCCAGGCGGTGGTGGTGGCCGCGGCCGAGGCCGGGGCGGCCGTGGCGGCGATTCCGGTCACGGATACCATCAAGGTGGCCGGCCCGGACGGCTGGCTCCTGGAGACGCCGGATCGCGGCCGGCTCTGGGCGGCGCAGACCCCCCAGGTGTTCCGCACCGCCCTGCTGCGGGAGGCCCACGCCCGGGCCCTGCGAGACGGCTTGCGCAGCACCGACGACAGTGCCCTGGTGGAGCGCCTGGGCCATCCCGTGCGGCTGGTCCCGGGCTCTCCGGAGAATCTCAAGATCACCACGTCGGCCGACCTCGCCCTGGCGGATCAGATCCTGCGGGCGCGGGATGCGGAGGCCGGGAGGGCCGGGTGATCCCGACAGGCGATAGCCGGATGCGCGTGGGGGTCGGTCTGGACATGCACCGGTTGGTGCCGGGGCGCCCGCTGATCCTGGGCGGGGTTTCCATCCCCTTCGAGCGAGGCCTGGATGGGGACTCGGACGCGGACGTCCTCACCCACGCCATCCTGGATGCCCTGCTGGGCGCGACCGGCGCGGGGGACATCGGGAGGCACTTCGGGGTGGGCCGCCCGGAGACCCGGGGCATCTCCAGCCTCCTCTTGCTGGAGCGGGTGGTGACGCTGATCGCCGCCCAGGGATACCACCCGAGCAACGTGGACGCCACCCTCGTCGCCGAGGCGCCCCGGATGGGTCCCCACATCGCCGGAATGCGACGGAACCTCGCCAAGGTCCTGCGCATCGGGGAGGACCGGGTCAACGTGAAAGGGACGACGGCGAAGGGCCTGGGATGGCTGGGCGCTGGCGAGGGGATCGCCGCCATCGCGGTGGCCTCTGTCGTAGCGGTGCCGACCGGACGTCCGGCCGTCTCCTCTCACCGGACGCGGCGGGGCCGGGGCAACGAGTAGATGGCGGCGTGAGACAGACCCCATGGCGCTCAAGCTCTACAACACGCTGACGCGAAAGCTGGAGCCCTTCGAGCCTCTCGTCCCGGGGCAGGTGCGGATGTACACCTGCGGGGTCACGGTCTACGACCTCTGCCACATCGGCCACGCCCGCTCCGCACTGGTGTTCGAGGTGATCCGACGCTACCTGGAGTACTCGGGCTACCGGGTGACGCTCGTCCGGAACTTCACCGATGTGGACGACAAGATCATCCACCGGGCCCGCGAGCTGGGGATCCCGTGGGACGCCCTGGCCCGGCAGTACATCGGGGCGTTCCGTGAGGACATGGTGGCCCTGGGCCTGCGCCAGGCGGACATCGAGCCCAAGGCCACGGACCACATCCCCGAGATGACCCAGCTCATCCAGAGCCTGCTGGCGCGGGACCTGGCCTACGTGGTGGACGGAGACGTCTATTACGCCGTGCGCCGATTCCCGGAGTACGGGAAGCTGTCTCACCGCAGCCTCGAGGACCTCCGGGTCGGGGCCCGAATCGAGGTGGACGAGCGGAAACGGGACCCCCTGGACTTCGCCCTGTGGAAGGCCTCCCGTCCGGGCGAGCCGGCCTGGGAGAGCCCCTGGGGCCCCGGTCGGCCCGGCTGGCACATCGAGTGCTCGGCCATGGCCTCGAAGTACCTGGGGGAATCCTTCGACGTGCACGCGGGCGGCGAGGACCTGATCTTTCCCCACCACGAGAATGAGATCGCCCAGTCGGAAGGAGCCACGGGCAAGCCCTTCGCCCGGTACTGGCTGCACAACGGCTTCGTGACGGTCAACGGCGAGAAGATGGCCAAGTCCCTGGGGAACTTCGTCACGATCCGGGACGCCCTGAGCCGGTTCAGCCCCGAGGCCCTGAAGCTTCTGTTGATCTCCACGAACTACCGTGGCCCCCTGGATTACGCCGAATCCGCCGTCCGCGAGAAGGCCAAGGCCCTGGCGGGCCTCCAGGATTTTCTGCGGGCGGTGGAGCGCCTGGGGGCGGAGATGCCCGCGGCCGACCCTAGCCTGGGGCGAGCGCCGGAAATATCGCAGGAGAGCCTTCATCCGGCGGAGGCGGCGTTTCGCAAGGCGATGGATGACGACTTCAAGACGGCCCGGGCCACGGGGGTCCTCTTCGATCTGGTGCGGGAAGGCAACCGGCTGCTCCAGGGGCCTGGCCGGGCCGGCGCCCCGGAGCCGGGAACCGTCCGCGCCCTCCGGGAAGCAGCCGGACTCCTGCGGAGACTCGGCGCGGTGCTGGGCCTCGACCTGCGTGGGGACGGACCGGTCGTAAGTGGGTTCGGCTCGGTGCGGCTCGAGCGATCTGCGGGCGAGGCGCTCCAGGAACTGGCCGCGCTGCTCAGGCCTGAAGGCCCGCGGCCCGGCGATCTGGAGCGGCGGCTGACCTCGGTGGTTCAGGAGCTTCTGGCGCAGCGCGAGACCGCGCGGAAGGCCAAGGCCTGGGCCGCGGCCGATGTGATCCGGCAGGCGCTGATCGCGCACGGTTTCCGGCTGGAGGATACCAAGGCCGCGACCCACGCGGTGTCGGAGTTTGCGGAGGCGCTCCGGCTCCCCGCCGTGGCCGTCACCCTGGTCAGGGAGTGAAGGCTTCCACGCGTCGCCCTGCCGCACCGGCCGGGGCCGAGGTCCTGGCGGGTCCGCATGCCGTCCTGGAGGCGTTGCGCGCGGGCCGGCGGACCATCCACAGGATCTATCTGGCGCGCCAGGAACACGGGGGAAGCGTCGAAGCCATCCTCCGGCTGGGCCGGGATCGGGGAGTGCCTATCGAGGTCCGGCCGCGAGCCGACCTGGATCGGCTCGTCACGGGAGGGGCCCACCAGGGGATCCTGGCGGAGGCCGGGCCATTCCCGTACGTCGAGGCCGAGGAGATCGTTGCGCGGGCCCTGCGCGCACCCGAGGCGGCCTTCCTCGTCGTCCTGGACGGGATCCAGGATCCCCAGAATCTGGGAGCCATCATCCGGACTGCGGAGGCGGCCGGAGCCCACGGCCTCATCCTGCCCCGCGACCGGGCGGCGGCTGTGACCCCGGCCGCGGTCCGCGCGTCGGCCGGGGCGACAGAACATCTGGCGGTGGCGCGGGTCACCAACCTGGCGGCGTTCCTGGAGTGGGTCAAGGGGCAGGGGCTGTGGGCCGTGGGGGCCGACACCACCGGCGGACGCCTGCTGTACGCGGTGGACCTGCGGGACCCGGTGGCGTTGGTGATCGGGGCGGAGGGGGGAGGATTGCGGCCGCTCGTCAAGAGCCGGTGCGACATCCGGGTTCGGATTCCCCTGACGGGGAACGTGGCATCGCTGAATGCGTCGTCGGCCGCTGCGGTCTGCATCTTCGAGGTGATTCGGCAGCGGCAGGGGACGAAGGCAGGTCGTGATTGACAGAATTTGACCAAAGCGAGTAAAATATCCAAAAAGGGGTGCCAAGCCTCCGAATCGAATTGAGCCCGGCTGGAGACACCGCAAAAGAAAAAGCTTGTCTTGGCTTTCGATCTCATATATATTGCGCGTTTGTCTGCTGGCGTAGCTCAGCAGGTAGAGCAGCTGATTTGTAATCAGCCGGTCGGGGGTTCGACTCCCTCCGCCAGCTCCACCATGCAGAGGCACGCCCATCGGCTGCGTCGGCCACCGGCTCCGGGGAGATACCCAAGCGGCCAAAGGGGGCAGACTGTAAATCTGTTGGCTCATGCCTTCGGAGGTTCGAATCCTCCTCTCCCCACCAGCCTTGGCAGCGAATCTCAGCGTCCGCGCCATGGAGGATCTGCCCCGCACGCCGACGCAGCGTCGCCCATCCACTCGCACGGCGCCCGGGGCGCAGAGGATCACAACGGATACCGCAAGCGGGAATAGCTCAGCTGGCTAGAGCGCGAGCCTTCCAAGCTCGGGGTCGCGGGTTCGAATCCCGTTTCCCGCTCCACCTCGTGTGTCGCATTCGCCGGCAATAATCCCGCAAGAGGTCCGGCCGGGTTGAAGCATTCCCTGAGACGGAGCGGATCAGGGTTCTGGCAACTCGTATTGTGTGTGGCCGTGGTGTGCGGTGCGGCCGGACCGGTCCGAGCCGCGGGTCCGGAAGCCCACCGCCTGAACGAGATGGCCGTGGCCCTCACCGCCCAGGGCCGTTACGAAGAGGCGGTCGAGCTTTTCGCGCAGGCCCGTCGGCTGAGTCCAGGCGACGAGGTCATCCGGCGAAACCTGGCGGGGTTACGCACGCGGTGGGGACACCGGCTCCTGCAGGCGGGATCGCTGGAAAAGGCGCAGGAGCAGTACCGGGCGGCGCTGGACCTGGTTCCGGACGAAACGGGGGCCCTCCTGGGACTGGGGGACGTGCAGCTCCGGCAACGCCAGCCCCGCGCCGCGGTCGATAGCTACGGGCGGGCCGTCGGGCTGGAGCCGCGAAACCCCGACGCCTATAGCCGCCTGGGCGAGGCGTACTACAACCAGGGCGACCTGGGGGCAGCCCTCTCGGCATGGGAGCGGGCGCTGGCCCTGCGGCCCGAGGACGTGCGCCTGCGCAATCGGCTGGAGGCGGTCCAGCGCGAAGCGCGAGTCCAGAGCGGCTATCGCTCGCGGGACAGCCAGCACTTCACGGTCGTCTACGAGGGGCAGCGCCGGGAGGATCTCGGGCGGGAACTCCTCCAGATCCTGGAGCGCGCGTACGCCGACGTCGGCTACGAGCTGGGCGCGTACCCGCCCACCGAGATCCAGACGATCTTCTACTCGGACGCGGACTTTCAGGGTGCCACCGGGATCTCGCCCAGCGCGGGCGGCTTCTATCATCTGCTAGACGGGAAGATCCGGATCGCGCTGAAGGGACTGAGCCCGGCGGATCTGCAGCTCCGGTCGGTCCTGTACCACGAGTACGCGCACGCGCTGGTCTACGCCATCACCCGCGGGAAGACCCCGCCCCGCTGGGTCAACGAAGGCCTGGCCGTGCACCTGGAGAAGGGGCGGGGACCCGAGTTCAGGCAGGAGGCCATCCGCCAGGCACGGGCGGGGACCCTGCCCCCGCTGGAGGCTTCGCCCTACGTCCACGGGTCGGCGGCCGTCGGGCACCTCATCGAGCGGTACGGGATGGGCAGGGTCCGGCAGCTGCTCCAGCGCCTGGGAGAGGGATTGTCCTTCGCCGCGGCGTTCAGGGAGGCCTTCGGGACCGACCTGGCCACGTTCCAGCAGAATGTCCGGGACCTGTTGGTCCGGGGCGATTGATCGGGCAGGACGGACCGCCCACGTAGCTCAGTTGGCAGAGCGCGTCCTTGGTAAGGACGAGGTCACCAGTTCAATCCTGGTCGTGGGCTCCAGCGAATTGCGGGATTCAGCCACGAGAGACGGCGGGAGGATGCCGGCATGGCCAAAGCGAAGTTCGAGCGGACGAAGGAGCACATGAACATCGGGACCATCGGCCACATCGACCACGGGAAGACCACCCTCACCGCGGCGATCAC
>JACPAT010000130.1 GCA_016180655.1 Candidatus Methylomirabilota bacterium
CGCACCACCTGCCGGCCTGGGGGCACCGGAGCCGATTCGGGACCGGGAGCCTCGAGGGGGCCGGGGGGAGGGTGCGCCGGATTCATTGGCCTTCCGGATCGGTCCGGAAGGCCTTTGTGCTTTCCGGGCCCGACCGGAGGAGGAGGGGGCCCCATGGCGCGAGACAAGGTGACGGTCCGGACGCTCCGCCGGATGAAGGAGCGCGGCGAAAAGATCACGATGCTCACCGCCTATGACTACCCCATGGCGCGCGCGGTGGACGAAGCGGGCATTGACGTCATCCTCGTCGGGGATTCGCTGGGGATGGTGGTCCTCGGCTATCCGACCACGCTGCCGGTGACCATGGACGACATGGTCCATCACTGCAAGGCGGTGGCGCGGGGCGTCCTGCGCGCCCTGCTGGTCGCCGACCTCCCGTTCATGTCGTACCAGGTGAGCCGCGAGGATGCCCTGCGGAATGCGGGTCGGCTGGTAAAGGAGAGTGGGGCAGAGGCGGTCAAGCTGGAGGGCGGACGGGAGATCCTGGGATCGGTCGAAGCCCTGGTGGCGGCCGGGATCCCGGTGATGGGACACCTGGGGCTGACCCCGCAGGCCTACCATCGGATGGGCGGGTACCGGGTCCAGGCCCGGACCGCCGAGGAGGCCGACCGGCTCCTGAAGGACGCCGTGGCCCTGGAGCGCGCGGGGATTTTTGCCCTGGTTCTGGAGGGGATTCCGGCCGCGGTGGCACGGGGCGTTACTCAGGAGCTGGCGGTGCCAACGATCGGCATCGGCGCCGGGCCGTTTTGCGACGGGCAGGTCCTGGTCACCCACGACATGCTTGGCGTGCAGGAGGATCTGTCGCCCAAGTTCGTGAAACGGTACGCCCAGGCGCGGCAGCTCTTCATCGAGGCCATGCGGTGTTTCCGGGACGAGGTGCGCTCGGGGGCATTCCCCGGCCCTGAGCACAGCTACGACCTGGACCATCCTGCCGCCTCCACCTCGGGCTAAGGGTCCCGCTGCGCGCAGGCGGAATCGTTCAGCAGACTATTGATGGAGGGCGGGATCATGGAGACCATTCAGCTTCCCGAGGACATGCAGCGCCGCGCCGGGGAGTATCGCCGCGCGCGCAGGTCCATCGGTCTCGTCCCCACCATGGGGGCCCTGCACGAGGGGCATCTCAGCCTGATCCGGCGGTGCCGGGCCGAGAACGACGTGGCCGTGATGAGCCTGTTCGTGAACCCGGCCCAGTTCAACCGGAAGGACGACCTGGAGCGCTATCCGCGGGACCTCGAAGGGGACAGCCGGATGGCCCGCGAGGCCGGCGTGGACGTGATCTTCGCCCCGACGGCGGAGGGGATGTACCCGGACGGGTACGTGACCTATCTCAACGTCGAGCGGATCACGGAGCGGTGGGAAGGGACGTCGCGGCCCGGCCATTTCCGCGGCGTGGCCACGGTCTGCACCAAGCTGTTCACCATCTGCCGCCCCCACCGGGCCTATTTCGGCCAGAAGGACTATCAGCAATCGCTGGTGGTCCGGCGCCTGGCGGCCGATCTCAATCTCGGCCTCGAGATCGTCGTGTCGCCCACGGTCCGCGAGCCGGACGGACTCGCCCTCAGTTCCCGGAACGTGCTCTTGAATCAGGATGAGCGACGCCAGGCAACGGTCCTGTATCGGGCGCTCTTCCAGGCCCAAGCGGCCGTCCGGGGGGGAGAGCGTGACGCGGGGCGGGTGCGTGCCGCGATCGAGGCGGAGATCCGGGGCGCCCCGCTGGCCGTGTTGGACTACGTCGGGGTGTGTGACCCGGACACGCTGGAGCCGCTCGTGCGGGTCAGCGAAAAAGCCGTGGCCGTGGTGGCGGCCAGCTTCGGCGCGACGCGCCTCATTGACAACGCGATCCTCGATCCGTAGCCGCTGGCCAGATGAATCGCCAAGACGCCAAGATCGAAGCGAGCCGCAAGGCATCCGCCTGGGTATTCCCGGACGCCTCCGGCCGGTTCAAGAGAGGAGATGCGCACCGCCATGCCGCTTCCGCCGATTGACGCCAGGAGCCATGCGGCTCGCGTGCAGCGGGCCATGCGCGCGTCCGGCCTGGACGCCCTGATCCTCCACAAGGCGCAGAACATCGCCTATCTCTCCGGCTTCAACCCCATCATCCAGAGCCACCTGATGGCCCTGATCCTGCCGGCCGAGGGGGAGGGGACGCTGATCGTCCACGCCCTGCGAGAACGGCACGCCCGCAATGAGGCGGCGGTCCCGGACATCCGTCTCTACGGGCGCTGGGGGAAGGCCCGCCCGATCGGCTCGAGCCTGTTCGAGGCCATCCGGATCGTCCTGGGCGAGCGGCATCTGGAGGCCGCCTGCCTCGGATTCGAGCGGGACCACCTGCCGGTCGGCCTGTACGAACAGCTCCGGGCGGCCCTGCCCGGCTGCCGCCTGGTGGATGCCGGCTCCATCCTTGCCCAGGCGCGGGCGGTGAAGTCGCCGGAAGAGCTGGCGCTCATCCGCGCAGCCGCCCGGCTGGCCGACCACGGCATGGAGACGGTCCTCCGCACCCTGCCCGCCCGACCCCGCGAGATTGACGTCGCGCAGCGCGCCGAGATCGCCATGCGGGAACTCTGGATGCGGGACTATCCGGGGGAGGAGCTGGTGGATTTCGGCTCCACCGAGGGCGGGATCTTCAGCGCGCTCTGGTGCTATGTCCTGGCGGGCGACCACATGAACTGCTATGCTGACTGCGCGTCGGCGAGGCCGATCCGGGACGGCGACCTGGTGATGAGCGTCATCTGGACGGCCTGCCGCGGCTACCACGCCGAGAACGAGCGCACCGCCGGGGTGGGGCCGATGCGACCGGAGCAGCTTCGCGCCTTCGACGTGGTGCTGGAGGCGCGGGAGGCGGCCCGGCCGGCCCTCCGGCCCGGCCAGACGTGCGCGGGCGTGTATGCCGCGGCCCGGGACGTGTTCGTGGCCCACGGGTTCGGCGACGCCTTGCCGGGGCGCATCGGGCACGGGATCGGCCTCGGGGCGCACGAGCCGCCGTCGCTGGGACCGGGGGACGACAGCGTCCTGGAGCCGGGGATGGTCTTCAGCTTCGAGCCCGCCATCCGCATCGGCGACCTCGGCGGCGTGCAGCATTCCGACACCGTCGTGATCACGGACGGCGGATGCGA
>JACPAT010000131.1 GCA_016180655.1 Candidatus Methylomirabilota bacterium
CTCGTCAGCACCGGCACCCCGACCCCCCGGACGGTCGAGGCCGGCGAGATGCTCCAGGCCGAGGGGATCTCCGCCCTGATCCTCCATGTGCCCACCCTGAAGCCGCTGGATGTGGACGCCGTCGTCGCGGCCGCGGAGCGGACCGGCCTGGTGGTGACCGCCGAGGAACACAGCATCCTGGGCGGCCTGGGGGGCGCCGTGGCCGAGGTCCTGTCGGAGCACCGGCCCACGCCCATGGCGCGGGTCGGCGTCCGGGACGTGTACGCCGAATCGGCGCCCAACGACGCCCTGCTGGAGAAGTACGGCGTGACGGCACGCCACGTGGCGCAGGCGGCCAGGTCGCACCTGGCCAAGTGGCGGCGCTGAGCGATTGTCCCACATGCCCGGCGTCCTGTGGCCATCCCGTGAAAGGTCTGCACAACCGGACCCTTGTGCCTCCGGGATTGCCGGCCACGGTGACATCCCCCAGAATGGCGGCGGGGGCTTCTTCGCCCGAACCCGATTCCCACTGGAACCGCCTGCACCGGTCCGGTGCGGCACGAACACATCGCCCACCCTGTTGACGCGGCGAGGAGGAGAGACGCATGCACGGCGCCTTTAACGGCAAGTTCCTGCGCGTGGACTTGACCCGGGGCACGACAGAGGTCGAGGAGGTCCCCGAACTGACCACCCGCATGTACCTCGGGGGCAGCGCCATGGCGGCCTACATCCTGAACCGGGACCTCAAGCCCGGCATCGACCCGCTCGGCCCGGACAACATCCTGGTCTTCACCACCTGCCCGGCCAACGGCAGCCCCCTCTCCGGGACCAACCGCTTCACCTGCGCGGCGAAGTCGCCCCTCACCGGCGGCTACGGCGAGGGCGAGGCCGGCGGCTGGTGGGGGCCGGAGCTGAAGTTCGCGGGGTTCGACGGCGTCATCGTCACGGGACAGTCCCCCCGCCCGGCCTACCTGTGGATCGCCGACGGCAAGGCGGAGCTGCGCGATGCTTCGCACCTGTGGGGCAAGCTGTCGGGCGAGGTGCAGGACATCCTGACCGGGGAGACGGACAAGCGGGCTCGCGTCCTCCAGTGCGGCCCCGCGGGTGAGCGGGGCGTCCGCCTGGCCAACATCGTGAACGAGCTGAAGCACTTCCATGGGCGGAGCGGCCTGGGGGCCGTGATGGGCAGCAAGCGGCTCCGCGCCATCGCCGTCCGGGGCCACGGCAAGCTGGAGGCCAAGGATCCCCAGGGCCTCCAGGCCGTCCTGAAGTGGTTCCGGGAGCAGTACAAGCGGGACGCCGACATGCTCCACAAGTACGGCACCTCGCGCAACGTGGTGGGCATGAGCGCCGACGGGATCCTGCCGACCCGGAACTTCCAGGAGGGCCAGTTCGAACACGCCAAGGACATCAGCGGCCAGCGCATGGCCGAGACCATCCTGACGGACGAGGGCACCTGTTTCGCCTGCGCCATCGCCTGCAAGCGGGACGTGGACGTGCCGGAGATGGGGGTCTCCTCCAAGTACGGCGGCCCCGAGTACGAGACGATCGCCGCCAGCGGCTCCGCCTGCGGGATCGGGGACCTCAAGGTCATCGCCAAGTTCCACCAGATCTGCGGGGAGTACGTCCTGGACACCATCTCCGCCGGGATGACGATCGCCTTCGCCATGGAGTGCTTCGGGAACGGCATCCTGACCAAGGCCGACACCGACGGGATCGAACTGCGCTTCGGCAACGGCGACGCCCTGCTCGCCGTGGTCGAGAAGATGGCGAAGCGCGAGGGATTCGGCGACGTCCTGGCCGACGGGGCGAAGCGCGCGGCGGAGCGGATCGGTCGGGGGGCCGACCAGTTCGTCCTCACCGTCAAGAGCCAGGAGATCCCCATGCACGAGCCGCGGGGCAAGCAGGGGCTGGCCCTGGCCTACGCCACGGCGCCGGCCGGGGCCGACCACATGCGGGCCCCCCATGACCCGCTCTACGAGGGCTTCCATCCCTCCGGGGCCCACGCGCTGGAGCCCCTGGGGCTGTGCGAGCCCCTGCCGCGACTGGAGCTGTCGCCGCGCAAGGTGCGGGCCTACTACTACGCCAACCAGTGGTGGAGCCTGTGCAGCTCCCTGGGCATCTGTCACCTGGCCGCCACGCCCATTGACATCCTGGGCATCACCCCGATGGTGAACCTGGCCCGGGCCATCACCGGCTGGGACACCAGCCTCTGGGAACTCTGCAAGGTCGCGGAACGGGGCAAGGCCCTGGCCCGCGTCTTCAACAGCCGCGAGGGCTTCACGCCGAAAGACGACCGGCTGCCCAGGCGCCTGCACGAGGCATTCACCAGCGGCCCACTGAAGGACGTCCGGATCGATCCCGACACGTTCGCCCGGGCCGTCCGCCTGTACCATCAGATGGAGGGCTGGGATCCGGAGACGGGCTGGCCGACCTTTGCCAAGCTGGCCGAGCTGGGCATAGAATGGGCCGCTAAACCCGGGGACAGCTGGTAGAATGGAGTCTTCGAGAAAGGAGTTTTCATGCGACTCGCAGGCAAGGTGGCCATCGTGACCGGCGGTGCGCAGGGCATCGGACGAGGCATCGTGCTGTGCATGGCCAAGGAAGGGGCGGACATCGCCATCGCCGACCTCAAGGTCGAAGAAGCGGCCAAGGTCGCGGACGAGGTGAAGGCCCTGGGCCGGAAGGCCCTGGCGGTCAAGGCCGACGTGACGAAGCAAGCCGACTTCGAGGCGCTGTTCGAGACGGTGAAGAAGGAGCTGGGTAAGATCGACATCCTGGTGAACAACGCCGGCGTCGCGTGCAAGCCCGGCCTGCCCTTCACCAACAACACGGAAGAGGACTGGGACCGGGTCCACGCGGTCAACGTGAAGTCCATCTTCTTCGCCTGCAAGGCCATCGCCCCCTATTTCATCGAGCGGAAGGCCGGCCGGATCATCAACATCGCCTCCATCGCTGGCCCCATGAACTCGCCCTCCATGCCGCCCTACAGCGTGTCCAAGATGGGGGTCATCACGTTCACCAAGATCGTGGCCAAGGAGCTGGCCGCCCACGATGTCACCGTGAATGCCATCTGTCCCGGGATCCTGTGGACCGCCTTCTGGCAAGAGCTGGCCGAGACCATGGCCCGGACCAACCCGCAGTTCGCCGGCATGGCGCCGCGCCAG
>JACPAT010000132.1 GCA_016180655.1 Candidatus Methylomirabilota bacterium
CGGGAGCGGGTGACTCGGGCCTGGGTGGCCTCGGCCTTGGCGATGGCCTGCTGCGCCTGATCGAGCAGCGCCCGAATTTGGGCCTGCCGTCCCTGGAGCATGCCCTGGGCGGCCTCGGGGGGCAGGGTGAGGACACTCTTTCCCCCGGCCTGGTGGCACTGGTCGCACGCGCTGCGGACCCCGTACTGGAGCGTGAGCAAGGGGGTCGCCACCATGAAAGTGTGAGAGGTAGTGTCCCAGTGTTGGCGGACCGATGTTGTGGCTGTCGTCCGGTAGCCGATCTTTGGCATGTGGCAGTCCACGCAGGTGGTCCCCGCCTTCTCCATGGGGCTGCCGGTAAACAGCTCCACGTTGGGCCGTTTGGCGAGTCCCGTCCCCGTGTGGCACTCGGCGCAGAGCTGTTCCCGGGAGAGGCGGAGCTGGTTCTCCGCCCACTGGCCGTGGAAGGTGTGACAGGTGAGGCAGGTGACGGCTGTCTTCGTGAAGTGGGTGCTCTTGGTGAAATCCTGCCACTGCTGCCGGTTGCGCTTGGCCCAATCGTTGGGCCAGAAGTACCGGAAGTGGTCCGGATTCGGGTCGCCGGAGTAGCTCCACAGGGAGATCTGGTCCTGGATATTGGTATCCCCGGGCAGGAAGCCGACCGGGAAGGCGTTCTCCCGCTCCTTCTTGTTGGTATTCCGGCCGTGGCACTGGGCACAGAGTTGGTTCTGCTGCCGGGCCGTGAGGTCTTTCAGGGGATGGAGGATCTTGCCGGGCTTCGTGGCTCCCGGCTGCCCCCCGGCGGCCCGGGCCTCCGCCACGTGGAGACTCCCCGGGCCATGGCATTTCTCGCAGGCGATGCCCAACTCGACCCCCGGGGCCGGCCCCTTCCATCGCTTGGCCTCTTTGTCAAACTCCGGGGCGTAGCCTGTCATGTGGCAGCCGGCGCACTTGGCCTCGGCGGCCCGATGGATCAAGAGCTGGCCCGGCTTGCGGGGGATCCCGTCGGGCGTCCCGTCCCCCAGGAACCAGTCGCCGGGCCGGTAGCCTCCCGTCAGCCACTCCTTGTCCCGAGCGGACCAGCGCATCGGGGTGGGGTAGAAGTTCTCGCCGACTTTGGCCTCGTAGTGCTGGTCCCACTTGCCGCCCAGGGTCTTGGCGACCTCGTAAGTCTGGTCGTTGGCCGATTTATCCTTGTCCAGCAGGGTGAAGAAGTACTTGCCCCCCTCGGTCGTGAGGCGGACGGCCGCGGTGATCCGCTCCTTGCCGCCTTTGAGGGAGTCCACCTCCAGGCCCTTGAACTCGATCGTCACGTTATTGAAGTCGCCGAGAACGGTGGCGGTGGAAGGCCAGCGCTCCATCTGGGCGTGCCAGGTCCGGCTCCACTCCTCGTACTGCTTCTCGTGGCAGCCCTTGCAGACCTGGGCGCCGACGAAGCTGGCTCCCTTGAAGAACTCCTGGCCGCTCGGCACAAGCTTGGCCGGTGCGGTGGCTCCCAGGGGAAGTCGGCCTGCCCAGCCGCCAGAGGACTCTCCGGCCTCACCGGTAGACGGGAAGTGGGCCAAGGCCAGGAGGATACAAAGGAACCCAGATATCGTTTTCATTCCACCCTCCCCTTGCTCCGAAACCTTTCGCACTCCCTGACCGGCAACCTCAGGACTGGTTCGTTTCCTGTCTCAGGATTCCCCCCTGCCCACCCCCGCTAATCAAATTTCGCCGGGACCGGTCTAGATCATACACCTGCTTCACAAAGGGCCACGTCCGCTTCAAGTACGGAACAGAAGGAGGCCGATGATCCCAGCGGCGGCGATGAGGAAGGGTTCGGGCACCTTCCAGCGCCATACGATGCCCAAGGTCGCGAGAGCGATGGCCGCCGTGGGGAGGTCGAAGATGGCCCGACGCCCGAGCACAAAGGCGGCCCCGGCGATGGCCCCAGTGGCTGCTGCCGTCACCCCAGCCACGAAGGCGCTCAACTGAGGTTGATCCATGTGGCGTTTGAACCAGGGGCTGGGGATCACCACGAAGAGGTACACTGGCAGGAAGACTCCCACGGCCGCCACGGCAGCGCCATAGAGGCCCGCGACGAGGTAGCCGATGAAACCCACCGTGATGACCACGGGCCCCGGGGTGATCATGGCCACGGCCACGGCGTCAAGAAACTGGCGGTCGTTTAGCCAGCCGTACTCCTGCACCACGCCGCCGTAAAGGAAGGGGACGATGGCCAAGCCGCTGCCGAACACGAAGGCGCCCGCTTTGATGAAGAACCAGAGCACGTTCCCCATCGTCTGCCCAGACACGGGACCCAATAGCCCTTGGGTGAGGTGGAGGAACGGGGCAACCGCGAGCGTAGGGGTGCCCGAGCCGCTGATCCAGCGCGAGACTCTCGCGGGCGGAGCCTTCACGAAAAGCGCCACGAAACCGCACAGGATGAAGAGCCAGATGATCTCCTGCTCGGCCCAGGCCGTGCTCGCGGCCATGACGGTGAAGATGACCCACAGCAGCGCGTCCATCTTGATGGTGGAGCGGGTGAGCTTGTACGCGGCACGGACGATGATGCCGATGACACAGGCCCCGATACCGTAGAAGAGCGCCTGCATCCACCACAGCCCACCGTAGCGGACGTACAGGGCGCCCAGGAGAACGACCATCAGGAACGATGGGACGATAAACACGACTCCCACCAGGGTTGCTCCCCAGAACCCTCCTCGAACGTACCCGAGGTAGATGGCGAGCTGTGCCGCCAGGGGGCCGGGGGCCAGTTGGGCCAGGGCCAAGCCCACCCGGTAATCCTCCGGTGTGATCCAGCCCCGGCGCTCCACCAGATCGCGCTGCATGTACCCAGCCAGGGCGATGGGTCCGCCGAATCCGCATGCTCCCAGATACAGGAAATAGAGCAGGAAACGCCAGAAGGGGACGTCCGCCGAGTGGCTGTCCGTGGCCCGGCCCCTCACCTCATCAGGCATGGCAGAAGCCTTTTCCGCGGTAAGGACGGCCGGGTCAGAGGGACCGGCCGGACGCCTTCGCCTGGCACCAGGCGTAGAGCGCATCGTAGACGGGAAATTCCAGTTCGAGCTTTCGCTGATCGTCCGGGCAGATGGCAGCAAAGCCATGGGCGATGGCCTGGAGGCCGGCGGCCTCCGGGACGATCCCGACGTCCGCCGCGATG
>JACPAT010000133.1 GCA_016180655.1 Candidatus Methylomirabilota bacterium
AGTGGAAGCCACCTGGAAGTCCGGGTAGGCGGTGATCCCGTGCTCACCAATGTCCAACCCTTCCATCTCCTCCTCGGGGCTGACGCGGATACCGATGGTGGCCTTCAAGACGCCCCACACCACGAGCGAGACGGCGAAGGTGAAGACCCCAGCCCCCACGATGCCGACGATTTGGGCAATAAGGAGCTTCATGCCACCGCCGAAGAAGAGCCCATTTCCCGTGGTGTTGGGCAGGAGATCCTGGGCGAACAGGCCTACGGCCAGCGTACCGAACACGCCGCAGACCAAGTGGACGGAGATGGCCCCCACCGGATCGTCCACCTTGATCTTGTCGAAAAACAAGACGGCTCCCACCACGAGCACGCCGGCGATCAACCCGATGATCAGCGAGCTAGGAACGCTGACGAATGCACAGGGTGCGGTGATGGCCACCAGCCCGGCCAGGCACCCGTTCAGCGTCATGGAAAGGTCCGGCTTCCCCAGCAGCCACCAGGCGGTGAGGGTGGCACTGAAGGCCGCGGCCGCGGCCGCCGTGTTGGTCGTCGTCGCGATGCGAGCGATGGCGGCCCAGTCGGCGGCCATGGTGCTGCCCGGGTTGAACCCGAACCAGCCGAACCAGAGGACGAACGTCCCGATCGTCGCCGCCGTCATGTTGTGGCCAGGGATGGGGTTGACGCGGCCCTCCTTGGTGTACTTCCCGAGCCGGGGACCCAGCAGGATGGCACCCGCCAGGGCCGCCCAGCCGCCGATGGAGTGAACCTGGGTGGAGCCAGCGAAGTCGAACATGCCCAGCTTGGCCAGCCAGCCGCCACCCCAGATCCAGTGACCCACCACAGGGTAGATCACCCCCACCATGACGAAGGAGAAAATGATGAACGCCCGGAAGTGAATGCGCTCCGCCACCGCCCCGGAGACGATGGTGGCCGCCGTTCCGGCGAAGACCAACTGGAAGAAGAACTTTGCCCAGAGGGGCACCCCCGTCCAGTTGATGGCGCTGTACACCCCCTTGTACGCGTCCCCCATGGCCGGACTGTTGTCGGCTCCAGTGACGAACAACAGCCCCTGGGTGCCGAAGAACGGATTGCCGTCTCCAAACATCAGGCCCCATCCCAGGATCAGAAACGCCAGGGAGGAGATGGCGAACACGATGAAGTTCTTGGAGAGGATGTTCACCGTGTTCTTCGCCTGACACAGCCCCGACTCCACCATGGCGAAGCCCAGGTTCATGAAGAACACCAGGAACGCGGTCACCAGGACCCAGATGGTGTCCATGGCCACCTTCTGGTCCTTGATGGCGTCCGCCATCTCCTTGGTGAATGCCGGGGCCGGAGCCGCAGTGGCAGGTCCGGCCGTGGAAGGCCCTGTTGTCGCGGCCGCGGCAGGGGGCGCGTCCTTCGCGGGCTCCTCTGCCGCCAGGGCCGCCCCGGTCCCCCAGAGCAGCGCTGCCAGGGACCAGAGGATGACCAGACCTCGCATCCGTTTCCGCCAGTGTGCCATGATCGTCTCCTTTGCGTGTGATGGCTAGATGGCCGCTTCGCCAGTCTCGCCGGTCCGGATCCGGACCACGTCGTGGATGTCCGTCACCATGATCTTCCCGTCGCCGATCCGGCCGGTCCGAGCCGCCTCACTGGCGGCCTTCATGGTTGGCTCCAGCATGGCATCGGAAACCAGGATCTCCAGTTTCACCTTGGGCAAGAAGCTGACCGTGTACTCGCTCCCACGATACGTCTCGGTCTTCCCCTTCTGCCGGCCGAAGCCCTTGACCTCGCTGACGGTCATTCCCTGGATGCCGATGGCTGAGAGCGCGTCCTTCACCTCGTCCAATTTGTGGGGCCGAATGATCAGATCCAGTTTCTTCATTGGGTCTCCCCTGGCTGTCCCTTCCAGTTGCGCCATGAGCGGATTGCTTCGATGTTGACGACAGGTGTTCTTGGCAAGGGTTGTGCCG
Organism: Candidatus Methylomirabilota bacterium; assembly: GCA_016180655.1. Classification (GTDB taxonomy): domain Bacteria; phylum Methylomirabilota; class Methylomirabilia; order Methylomirabilales; family 2-02-FULL-66-22; genus 2-02-FULL-66-22. Next base: position 1,949 of record JACPAT010000133.1, read on the forward strand.
TGGAGTCCGACGCCGGCATCAAGCGGCTGCAACTGTATACTTGGTAAGGAGTTCTAACTCCAGGCAGGGCGTGACAGTCCTCAGGGCCCGCGCTTACAGGCCCCGACGTTTTTGTCAGAAACGACAGATTTGTTGGTTTCGACAAACGGGACGCGAGAGCCGAGAGCCGAGAGCCGCGAGCCGAGGAGAAAGACAAGCCGAGAGCCGCGAGCCGCGAGCCGAGAGCCGAGGAGAAAGACAGGATGAGAGCCGGGAGTCGCGACGAGCGGGAGGGGGGCAGAGGGGAGGAGGAGCAGGGAGGGCGGGAAACGTGGGCCGTGAAACGTGAAACGGGAACCGGAGGCGGGAGGGCAGATGACCGTCGGCAGAAGGCAGTGGGCGAGATCTTGCCCGTGCTACGCCTCGCGGGCGTGGGGGGCGCCGGGGACCTGGAAGGACCGGATGATCCCGTATCTGCGCAGCCGATAGGCGAGCTGGCGCGGTGTGATCCCCAGCAGGGCCGCGGCCTTGGCCTGGACGCCGTCGGCCCTGGCCAGGGCCCGGACGATCTGCTGCCGTTCCAGGTCACGGAGGCTCGAGAGTCCGACGGGGGACGAACGTCCGCCGGGGTCGCTCCCGAGCGCGGCAACCGGCCTGGCCCGTGCCGCCTCGGGCTCGTCCTGCGCCGCCTCGAGGGACAGGGGCAGGTCCTCGGGCAGAACCAGCCGCCGGCGCGACATGACCACCATGCGCTCGATGCAGTTCTCCAGCTCGCGGACGTTTCCCGGCCAGTCGTAGTTGAGCATGGCCTGCAGGGCCCGGCCGGTGATCCGCACGCGCCGGTTGTTCTCGCGATTCCACTTGGCGAGGAAGTGCTCGACCAGGAGGGGGACGTCCTCTCGCCGCTGGCGGAGCGGGGGGAGCAGGAGGGGAACCACGTTCAGCCGATAGTAGAGATCCTCGCGGAACTCCCCCCGGGGGATGGCCGCCTCCAGGTCCTGGTGGGTAGCGGCGATGATGCGCACGTCCACCTCGAGGGTCTTGGTCCCGCCGACCCGCTCGAAGCAACGTTCCTGCAGCACCCGCAGGAGCTTCACCTGGACCGGCGTGGGGATGTCCCCGATCTCGTCCAGGAACAGGCTGCCCCCGTCCGCGAGCTCGAAGCGTCCCTTCTTGGCTGCCGTGGCCCCGGTGAACGCGCCCTTTT
>JACPAT010000257.1 GCA_016180655.1 Candidatus Methylomirabilota bacterium
CCGCAGGTCCACCACAAGGTTGTTGTAGCCGAAGCTGGACCCCCGCTCCGTCAGGAGGATCTGGGTGTTCCCCGTGGATCGGATCTTCTCCACCACGTTCCGCATGTCTCCGGGTGCCAGGACCTGTCCCTTCTTCACGTTCACCGGCTTCCCCGTCCGTCCCGCCGCCAGCAGGAGGTCCGTCTGGCGGCACAGGAACGCCGGGATCTGCAGGATGTCCAGCACCTCGGCCGCCGCCCCCACCTGGCCGCTCTCGTGCACGTCCGAGAGGATCGGGATCCCCAGCTTCGCCCGAACCCGGGCCAGGATGCGGAGCCCCTCGGCCAGTCCCGGACCGCGATAGGACCGATGCGAGGTGCGGTTCGCCTTGTCGAAGGAGGCCTTCAGGATCAACGGGACGCCGGCCGCCCCGCAGATGTCCAGCAGCCGCTCGCCCACACGCAGGAGGTGGGATTCCTCCTCGATGACGCAGGGCCCCGCGATGAGGGCCAGCGGATTCCCGCCCCCGATTCGTACCGAGCCCACGACCACCTCACGCGTCACCGAAATCCCCCACCAATGTCGAACGGGCACCGCCGCCGGCAATGTTCATCATTCGAAATTCGTCATTCGACATTCGATATTCGTCCCGGCGGCGCCGGGACGAGTCGTTGTCTCAGGCGGTGGATCTTCGCTCCCGTCCGGCCGTCTCCTGGTAGGCCAGCGCCGCCCGGATGAATTCCCGGAACAGGGGGTGGGGGCGCCTCGGCCGCGACTTGAACTCGGGGTGGAACTGGCCTCCCACGAACCACGGATGGTACGGCAGCTCGACCATCTCCACCAGCCTCCCGTCCGGGGAGAAGCCGCTGAGCAGCAGGCCCTGGCGTTCCAGGACCTCGCGGTACTCGTTGTTCACCTCGTAGCGGTGCCGGTGCCGCTCCGAGATCTCCTGGGCGTCGTAGGCCTCGCTGGCCCTGGAGGGCTTCACCAGGCGGCAGGCATAGGCACCCAGGCGCATGGTCCCGCCCAGGTTGGTGATCCCGCGCTGATCCGGCAACAGGTCGATCACCGGATGGGGCGTGTGGGGATCGAACTCCCGGCTGTTGGCCCCGCTGAGGCCGCACACGTGTCGCGCGAACTCGATCACCGCGCACTGCATCCCCAGGCAGATCCCGAAGAACGGGACCAGTTCCTCCCGGGCATAGTTGATGGCCGCGATCTTCCCCTCGATGCCCCGGGTGCCGAAGCCGCCGGGCACCAGGACGCCCGCCACGTCGTGCAGGTGGTCCTTGGGACCGTCCCGCTCGATCTTCTCCGCGTCCACCGGCCTGATGGTGACCTGGCAGTCGTTGGCGATCCCCCCGTGGGTGATGGCCTCGTTCAGGCTCTTGTAGGCGTCGCGCAGCTCCAGGTACTTGCCCACCACGGCGATGGTGACCCGGCGGGTCGGGTGGGTGAGGGTGTGGACCACCCGCTCCCAGGCCGAGAGGTCCTGGGGCCCTTCCGGCAGGCCCAGCATCCGGACCACGATTTCGTCCAGCCCCTCGCGATGGAGGACCAGGGGCACCTCGTAGATCGTGCTCACGTCCTTGGCGGTGATGACGGCCTTCTCCGAGACGTTGCAGAAGAGGGCGATCTTCTTCTTCAGGTCCTTGGGCAGGTCGCGATCCGCCCGACAGAGGAGGATGTCGGGCTGGATCCCGATCTCCAGGAGCTCCTTGACCGAGTGCTGCGTCGGCTTGGATTTCAGCTCCCCCGCGGCCGTGATGAAGGGCACCAGGCTCAGGTGCACGTAGAGCGTGTTCTCGCGCCCCACGTCCGCCTTGAGCTGGCGGATGGCCTCCAGGAACGGCAGGCCCTCGATGTCCCCCACGGTGCCGCCCACCTCCACGATGACCACGTCCACGTCCTTGGCGACCCGCAGGATGCCGCGCTTGATCTCGTCGGTGATGTGGGGGATGACCTGGACGGTCCCGCCGAGATAGTCACCCCGCCGCTCCTTGGTGATGACCGAGAAGTAGATCTGCCCCGTGGTGATGTTGCTGTCCCTGGTCAGCCGGGCCTCCGTGAATCGCTCGTAGTGGCCCAGGTCCAGGTCCGCTTCCGCCCCGTCGTCGGTCACGAAGACCTCTCCGTGCTGGAACGGGCTCATGGTCCCGGGATCCACGTTGACGTACGGGTCGCACTTGAGCAGCGTGACCCGGAAACCGCGGCTTTCCAGCAGGCAGCCGATGGAGGCCGAGGCCAGCCCTTTCCCCAGGGACGAGAGCACCCCTCCGGTCACGAAGATGAACTTGGTCTCCATGCAGCCTCCACTCACAACTGATTTCGGATTTCGAATGTCGAATTTCGAATTTGTTCCGGAGAAAATTCGAAATCCGCAATCCCAAATCCAAAATGCACTATTTGGCCAGCATCCGCCGGACCCGGTCCAGGTCCTCGGGCGTGTCCACGCCGAGGCTGGGGTGGTCCGTCATCACCACGCGGATCCGGATGCCGTGCTCCAGCGCCCGGAGCTGTTCCAGCCGCTCCCGTTCTTCCAGGGGGGTCGGCGGCAAACTCGCCAGGCGCAACAGTACCTCCCGCCGGTACACGTACAGCCCGACGTGCAGGAGGTACGGGCTCGCCCCGCCGGCGTGCCCGTCCCGCAGGTAGGGGATCGGCGCCCGAGAGAAGTAGAGCGCGAACCCGTTGGTCCCGACGACCACCTTGACCGCGTTGGGATCCGCCGCCTGCGCCACGGGCAGTGGGCAGGCCAGGGTCCCCATCGGGATGGCCGGATCCTGGAGGAGCGGCGCCACCGCGGCGTCAATCTCGGCCGGGATGATCAGCGGCTCGTCCCCCTGGATGTTCACCACCAGGTCGCACGCCAGGTCCCGGGCGACCTCGGCGATGCGATCCGTCCCCGACGGGTGGGTCGGGGCCGTCATCTGGACTTTCCCCCCGAAGCGCCGCACCGCATCGGCGATCCGCATATCGTCGGTGGCGACCACGACCTCGGATAGGTTCTTCGCCTGGCTGGCTCGCTCCACCACGTGCTGGAGGAGCGGCTTGCCGCAGAGGTCCGCCAGGGCCTTGCCGGGAAAGCGCTTGGACGCATATCGGGCCGGGATCAGGCCGACCACCCGCATGGCTCCCCCATTCCACTGAATCGCGACAACGCCAATTTTGGATTTCGGATTTCGGAATTGATCCGGGCTCAGAAAATCCAAAATCCACAATCCCAAATCCGAAATCGGATTAGAGGTTCCCGTCCCGGAGGGCCCGCTCCAGCTCCGCGCGGGTCACGGTGGCGGTGCCCCGCTTCCCCACGACCACCCCGGCGGCGTAATTGGCGATCACGGCCGCCCCGTGCATGTCCGCCCCGGCCGCCAGCGCCAGGCTGAGCGCCCCCATCACGGTGTCCCCCGCCCCGGTCACGTCGTACACTTCCCGGGCCACCGTCGGGATGTGCACCGCCGACTTGCCCGCCTCGAACAGCGACATCCCCTGCTCCCCGCGGGTGATGAGCACGGCCCGAGTCTTCAATCGCCGCAGGAGCACCCGGCCCACCCGGATGAGATCCGCCTCGTTCCGCACCGGGAGACGCGCGGCCGCAGCCGCCTCGTGATGATTCGGCGCGACCACCGTGACCCCCTTGAACAGCGACAGGTGCTGCACCTTGGGATCCACCGCCACCAGCCGCCGCTGCCGGGCGGCCAGCGCCAGGACGTCGCGCACCAGCCCGGGACCCACCAGGCCCTTCGCGTAATCCGAGATCAGCAGCGCGTCCGCCGATGGCAACCGCTCCCGCACCGCCCCCAGCACGCGCGCCTGGATCGCCCGCGACGCGGGCACATCACTCTCCCGATCGAAGCGGACCACGTGCTGGCTGCCGGCCACGACCCGGCTCTTGATGGTAGTGGGCCGGGTCCGATCCACGATCAGCCCGTCGCTCTTGACCCCGGCCAGCTCCAGCTCGTGGCAGAGCCGTTCCGCGGCCGCGTCATTTCCCATCAACCCGATCAGGCTGGCCTGCCCCCCCAGAGCGGCCACGTTGGCGGCCACGTTCCCGGCCCCGCCAACCTTCACGCTCTCGGAGCGCACCGCCACCACGGGCACAGGGGCCTCGGGAGAGATGCGGGACACGGTCCCCCACATGTACTCGTCCAGCATCACGTCCCCCAGGATCAGGACGCGACAGCGGGGAAAACGGGCGATGTGACGTACCAGTGAGGTCTGTGCCACGCTCAACCGTTGCGGCATGGGTGGCCCATGGGTGATCGGGGGAAACCCCGCGCCGGGTCGCCGCCTACGCTACCCGATTTCCACTGCGAATTCAACCCGCTTCTCCCGGAACGTTTCCTTCGGACTGGCCCGCCGGGAAAAGATACAGCGCCGGGGGCTCGGGAGAGCCCTCCGGCGCTGGCGGGATCGGCCGGGGGTTGCGTCTTGACAACGGGGTCGGGCTTCCTGTCGCGTGTTCGTCGCTCCTGGATTCCCGTCAACCGGGCATCAGGCGCATACCGTGCGCAGGGGGATCAGGCCCCCACCCCTTTCTCCCGGAAATACACGATCGTCTCGCGAAGGCCCGCCTCCAGGTCCACCTTGGGTTCCCACCCCAGGCGTTCCCGGGCGCGCGTGATGTCCGGTTGCCGCACGCGCGGATCGTCCTGAGGCAAGGGGCTGTAGGTTACCTCTAGTTTCCGGCCCAGGATAACCTCCACGGCGGTCACGAGGTCGCGGATGCTGCGCTCCGCTGGATTGCCCAGGTTGACCGGTTCCACCTCTGACGACGTGAGAAGGCGAAACAGCCCTTCCACCAGGTCCGAGACAAAGCAGAAGCTCCGGGTCTGCCTCCCGTCCCCGTACACCGTGAGCGGCCGGCCCGCCACGGCCTGCATCAGGAAGTTCGACACGACCCGGCCGTCGTGCGGCCGCATGCGGGGGCCGTACGTGTTGAAGATCCGGGCGATCCGGGTGTCCACACCATGATAGCGATGGTAGGCCATGGTCATGGCCTCTGCGAAGCGCTTGGCCTCGTCGTACACCCCGCGCGGGCCCACCGGGTTCACGTGGCCCCAGTAGCTCTCCGGCTGGGGGTGGACCTGGGGGTCGCCGTAGACCTCGGACGTCGAGGCCAACAGGAGCCGCGCCCCCTTGGCCTTGGCGAGGCCCAGCGCCTTGTGGGTGCCCAGCGATCCCACCTTCAGCGTCTGGATAGGCAGGCGCTGGTAGTCCACGGGGCTGGCGGGCGAGGCGAAATGGAGGATGTAATCCAATGGGCCCTCGACGTACAGATACTCGGTCACGTCATACTTGATGAACCGGAAGCCCTCGTGCCCCAGCAGGTGGGCCACGTGGTCCATGTCACCGGTGATCAGGTTGTCGATGCACATCACCTCGTGGCCTTCCCGGATCAGCCGGTCGCACAGGTGTGATCCCAGGAATCCGGCCCCGCCCGTGACGAGCGTCCGTGGAGCGCGACTCATAGAAGCCTTCCCGACTGTCCGTGCTCGGCGCTCGGCGCTCGGCGCTCGCGGCTCGGCGCTCCCGGTCCTCGGCTCTCGGCTCTCGGCTCTCGGCTCACCAAGGATCCAGAGGATCAGGGCCTCGGCCTGGGCGGCCACCGCATAGGGGTTCGCACAGATCGTGAGTTCTGGGATCACCTGCTTGGCCTTGGCGGCCGCCTGGGGATCGTACCCGCACACCTCCGCCCCCTCTTCCAGCAACCGCCGGGCGATGGTGAGCGCCGGGGCTTCCCGGACATCGTCGGTGTCCGGCTTGAACGCCAAGCCCAACAGGCCGATGCGTTTCCCCCGCAGGATCCAGAGAGCCCGCTTCAACTTCTCAAGCACCATCTCCCGCCGCCGCTCGTTGATCCGGTCCACCTCTGTGAGCAGCGCGAAGTCGTAGCCGCCCTTCTCCGCGATCTTGACGAACGCCTTCAGGTCCTTGGGGAAGCAGGATCCCCCGAACCCGATCCCCGCGTTCAGGAAGGCCCGGCCGATGCGCTTGTCCAGTCCCACCCCCTTGGCCACCTGGAGGATGTCCCCCCCCGCCAGTTCGCACACATCCGCCAGGGCATTGGCGAAGGAGATCTTCATGGCCAGGAAGGAATTGGAGGCGTGCTTGATCAGTTCGGCGCTCCGGAGGTCCGTGACCAGGAACGGGACGGCCCGATCCTGCCGGCAGTCGGCGTGGATGGGGCAGCGGAATCGCCCTTCCACGATCGGGGCGTACAGCTCGCGCAGGGTCTGTTCGGCCCGCGCCGTGGACACCCCGATCACGATCCGGTCCGGATGCAGGAAATCTTCCACCGCCATCCCCTCGCGGGTGAACTCGGGGTTGCTGGCGACGTCGAACTCCACCCCCGGCCGCTTGCCGTAGACGGCCAGGGTCTTCTCGATCCAGGCTCCGGTCTGGACCGGGACCGTGGACTTCTCCGTGATGAGGGCGCTGCGCATGGCGTGCTCGGCGATCCGCCGCGTCGCCACCTCCACGTAGGTCAGGTCCGCCTCCCCGTCGGGGAGCGGTGGCGTGTTCACGCAGATGAAGATCACCGTGGCCTCGCGGACAGCCTCCGCAACGTCGGTCGTGAAGTGGAGGCGGCCGGCGGCGCGGCTCCGCTTTACCATCCCCTCCAGATGTGGCTCGTAGATCGGCATACCATCTGAGAGCAGGATCTCGATCTTGCGGACATCGTCGTCCATGCAGATGACCTGGTGCCCGATCTCCGCCAGGCACGCGCCCGTCACCAGGCCCACGTAGCCCGTCCCCAACACGCACACATTCATAATTCGCTCCGCTCCAATCGATTTTTGATTTGTGATTGCCGATTTTCGATTGACCGGCAATCGGCAATCCGCAATCCGCAATCGTCAATCATTATCGCCCGCAGACGCGGGCGATGTCGGCGTCCACCATCATCTGGATGAGCTGTTGGAAGGAGACCCGGGGCTGCCACCCCAGGACCCGTTTGGCCTTCGAGGCGTCCCCTTGCAGCAGGTCCACCTCCGCCGGACGCACGAACTTCGGGTCCACGACGACATGCTCTTGCCAGTTGAGGCCGACTCGGGCGAAAGCGATCTGGCACAGCTCCCGCACCGGGTGGGTCTCGCCGGTGGCGATGACGTAATCGTCCGGCTGGGATTGCTGGAGCATCAACCACATGGCCTCCACGTAATCGCCGGCATAGCCCCAGTCCCGCCGGGCCTCGAGGTTCCCCAGGGGAAGGCTCTGGCCGAAGCCTTTCTTGATGCGCGCCACGCCGTCGGTCACCTTGCGGCTCACGAACTCCTTGCCTCGCCGCGGGGATTCGTGGTTGAACAGGATGCCCGAGCAGGCGAAGATCCCGTAACTCTCCCGGTAGTTCACCGTGATCCAGTGGCCGTACACCTTGGCCACGCCGTAGGGGCTGCGCGGGTAGAACGGCGTCCGCTCCGTCTGGGGCACCTCGTGGACCTTGCCGAACATCTCGCTGCTGGACGCCTGATAGAAGCGGATCTCCGGATCCACCAGCCGCACGGCCTCCAGCATCCGGGTGACCCCCAGGGCCGTGAATTCCCCGGTGAGGACCGGCTGTTCCCACGAGGTGGGAACGAAGGACTGGGACGCCAGGTTGTACACCTCCCGCGGTCGCACCTGGCGCAGGAGATTGATCAGGGAGAGCTGGTCCAGGAGGTCCGCCTGGCAGATCTCCACCTTGCCCCGGAGATGCTCGATGCGCTCGAAGTTCTCGGTGCTGGATCGGCGGACCATCCCCACCACCCGGTACCCTTTTCCCAAAAGGAAGTCGGCCAGGTAGGAGCCGTCCTGCCCCGTGATCCCGGTGATCACCGCCGTTGGAGTGCTCACGTTCCTGCCTCCCGCAGCAACCGCGCCAGTTCCTTGACCTCTTGGGCCCGCTCCTTGGGGCAGACCAGGATCCCCTCGGGAGTCTCCACCACCACCAGGTCCCGCAGGCCGATCGTCCCGATGGGCCGGCTCGTTCCGTACACCACGCACCCCTGGCTGTCGCGAGCGACGTGGCGACCCACAACCGCGTTGCCATGCTCGTCGGGCGCGAGGATGCGGCCCAGGGCGTTCCAGGCGCCCACGTCGTCCCACGTGAAGGTGGCGGGGACCATGTACACGTTCTCCGCCCGCTCCAGGATCCCCACGTCCACGGAGATCCGGGGCATGCGGGGAAAGGTGGCGTCCAGGACCCGGCTCTCCTCCGGCGTTCCCAGCGCGGCCCGGATCGTCTCCATGCAGCTCCAGTGGTCCGGGAGGTGCCGGGCCATCGCCTTGAGGATGGTCGCGGCGCTCCACAGGAAAATCCCGCTGTTCCAGTAGTACCGGCCGTCCGCCACGAACCGTTCGGCCGTCTTCCGATCCGGCTTCTCGGTAAAGCGCTCGCACCGTCGGGCCGCCGGATGTTCCGGCACGGCGTCGCCGGCCAGGATGTAGCCGTACCCCGTCTCGGGCCGGATCGGGGGAATCCCCAGGGTCACCAGGCCGTCCACCCGCTCCAGGAGCGCCAGACCCCGTCGGACCGTCTCCTCGAACGCGTGGAAGGGCTGGATGTAGTGATCCGAGGGGGCGACCAGCGTGCAGGCGCCCGGCGCCCGGCGCAGGACGACCAGGGCCGCCAGACCGATGCAGGCGGCCGTGTCCCGGCCGGCGGGTTCCAGGACGCAGTTCTCCACGGGGAAGCCCGGCAACTGGTCCTGCACGATGGGCAGCAGGTCGCGCCGCGTGGCCACCAGCACCCGATCCTGGCCCACCAGCTTCGTGGCCCGCTCCACGGTGTGCTGGAAAAAGCTCCGTCCCTCCAGCAGGGGCGGGAACTGCTTGGGGTGCGCCGGCGTGGAGAGCGGCCAGAACCGCTCCCCGCTGCCCCCCGCCAGCACGACCACGCGGCTCGCAGTTCTCGGCTCTCGGCTCTCGGCTCTCTCTTGGATCTCCTACTCAGCGCTCGGCGCTCGGCGCTTCTTCGGATCTCCTGCTCGGCTCGCGGCTCTCGGCTCGCGGCTCTCTCTTGGATCTCCTGCTCGGCTCTCGGCTCGCGGCTCGGGGTGGCACTCGGGCACTCTGGCACTCCGGCACTCTGGTTCTTCCTGGGTGCCTGGGTGCCTGGGTGCCTGATTGCCCGGTCTTGGCGCTCGGCTCTATCCGCCCATAGTCATCCTGCTTCCGGATGATGTCGTCCTCGCCGAGGTAGGCCCCGTGCTGCACCTCGATGATCACCACCGGCTCCCGCCCGCGATTTTCGATCCGGTGCGTGCCAGGCCTGCCGCGGGATCACGGTGCACTGCCGCCCTCGCAGCGTGAGGCGCCGGTTCCCCTTGATCACCGTCGCGGTCCCCGCCACCACCACCCAGTGCTCTGCGCGGTGGCGGTGTTTCTGCAGGCTCAACCGGCACCCCGGCTGGACCACCAGGCGCTTGATCTTGTAGCCGGGACCCTCCTCCAGCGTGCTGAAGCTCCCCCAGGGCCTCACCTCGAACTCGATGGGATGGCTCCGCGTCCCCTCGGAGTCGGGCTGTGATAATTTCATACGTGATCGGGTCATCGCTCTGATGCGAGGCATCCGACGCTCCCGAGCCATTTCGCGCGTCGCTCCTAGTCCCCCCCGCCCAGTGCCATGGCGCGGCCCCACGCGAGCAGGGCGTTCACTTCGCCCTCGGTCGGGGCCTCGGCGTAGATCCGCAGCAGCGGCTCCGTCCCCGAGGCCCGCAGCATGACCCAACTGTGGTCCGCCCGGGTCAGCTTGACCCCGTCCATCGTTTCCACCTGGCGCACCGGCAGCGACAGCACCTGGCCGGGCGGCGAGGCCACGGTGGCCGCCACCACCTGGTCCCGCGCCTCCAGCGATGGCAAGCGGAGGTCGAGGCGATCGTACCGGTGCGGCCCGTGCTGCGCCTCCATCTCCCGCACCAGGGTGCCCAGGGACTTCCCCGTCATGGCCATGCACTCCAGGAGCAGCAGGCTGATGAGGCCGGGGTCGCGCTCCGGGATGTGGCCCCGCACGGCGAACCCCCCGCTCTCCTCGCCGCCGACCACGGCGTCGTGCTTCCGCATGGCCTCGGCGATGAACTTGAACCCCACCGGGGTCACCACCAGGGGCAGGCCCAGGGCCTTCACCTCCGCGTCCACCAGGTGGCCGATGTTCACGGACTTCACCACGGCCCCCCGCATGCCCCGCTGCTGCACCAGGTGGCGCACCAGGAGCGCCAGCGTCTGGTGGGGGGTCACGACGATCCCGTCCTCGTCCACGGGGGCCACGCGATCGCTGTCCCCGTCGAAGGCGAACCCGACCCGCAGCGCCGATCCCCCCCAGCCCTTCACGCAGTCCATGAGGGCACCCATGTACGCGGGGATCGGCTCGGGATGGAGGCCGCCGAAGCCGGGATTGATCTCCCCGTGGAGCTCGCGGACCTCGGCACCTGCCTTCCCCAGGCGCTCCGACAGCAGGCCCTGGCCCGCCCCATACATGACGTCCAGCGCCACCCGGATGCCGCTTCGGCCGATCCGCGAGACGTCCACCAGCTCCTCGAGACGGTCCAGCCAGGGCTCGCGGGGGTCAAAAGTTCCAATTTCGAATTTCGAATTTCGAATTTCGAATTTGGGGGTCCCGGCTCTCGGCTCTCGGCTCGCGGCTCCCGGTTGGTGGCTCGCGGCTCTCGGCTCTCGGTCCGCCTCTGGCGGATCTGGCGCCAGCCGGATCCGCTGGGCGGATCCGCCTCCGGCGCGACTCTCGGCTCTTAATCGCCGGATCTCCTCCTCCACGCTCCGCGTGAACGGGACGGGGGCCGATCCGCCGAAGCCGGACTTGAACTTGACCCCGTTGTACTCGGCCGGGTTGTGGCTCGCCGTGATGACCACCGCCCCGGCCGCCCGGAGCCGCACGACGGCATAGGAAAAGGCCGGGGTCGGCGCGAAGGCGGCCGTCAGGCTGACCTGCACGCCTTCTCCCGCCATGGCCTCGGCCGCCGCCTGGGCGAATTCCCGGGATAGGAAGCGGGTATCGTGGCCCACCAGCACGTGGGGCGTCCGTCCCCCGACCTCGGCGCGGACCCGCCGGGCGATGGCTCGTGCCACCAGGCGGACGTTGGCGAAGGTGAAATCGTCCGCGATAACCCCCCGCCAGCCGTCGGTGCCAAAACGAATGTCGGTCATGCGGATTGCGCACCCCAAAAACGTTCGGGCGTTCGGGGGTTCGGGAGTTCGGTTGTTCCCGGCATCTCCGAACACCCGAACCATCGAATCCGCCAGAGGCGGAAACGCTCTTAAGTTGTCGCGTATTCTGCGCGACGCGTCCCGGCCCGTCAAGGAAAAACCCGCCGCCGTTTACACGCGTTCGGAGGTTCGACCGTTCGGGAGTTCGGGCGTTCACGTCGCCGGTGAACTGCCGAACGCTCGAACACCCGAACACCCGAACGCGCTTGAGTCCCTATGAAGCGCCCGGCAGCGGGTAAACCCCGTGGGGGAGGAATTCCAGGCGCACCGCCGTCCCCGCGCTGAGGACGCCGCCCGGCATGGCGTAGTCCGTGACCAGGACGGATCCCAGGTCGGTCTCGACGGTGTAATCCGCGGAGGAGCCGAGGTAGGAAACCTTCTGGATCGTTCCCGCCAGGCCCTCGCCGCCGGTCTGGATCCGGATGGCCTCGGGCCGCGCCAGGACCGTCACGGGTCCGACGGCCAGGGGCCGGCTCTGCACGCGCAGGCGCTGGGGGCCGATCCGGATGCCCGCCCATCCGTCTGCCACCGACTCGAGCTGCGCAGGCAGGAAATTGGCCTCGCCGATGAACTCGGCGACGAACCGATTGGCGGGGGCCTTGTACAGTTCCAGGGGACTCCCGATCTGCGACGTCCGCCCCCGGTCCATCACCACGATCCGGTCCGAGATGGCCAGCGCTTCCGCCTGATCGTGGGTGACGTATATCGCCGTGATCCCCAGGCGCTGCTGGAGCAGGCGGATCTCCTCCCGCATCCGCTTGCGGAGCTTGGCATCCAGGTTCGACAGCGGCTCGTCGAACAGCAGGACCTTGGGTTGCATGACCAGGGCGCGGGCGACCGCCACCCGCTGCTGCTGGCCGCCCGAGAGGGCGCTGGGGCTGCGGCCCTCCAGCCCGGGCATGCCCACCAGCTCCAGGACGTTCCGCACCGCCTGCTGCACCTCCGCCTCGGAGCGCTTGAGCACCCGGAGCCCGTAGGCCACGTTCTCGAAGACGGTGAGATGCGGGAACAGGGCGTAGGATTGGAACACCATGGTCACGTCGCGCGCGTTGGGGGGCAGGTGCGTGACCTCGGCATCCCCGATGAAGATCCGGCCGCCGCCCACCGTCTCGAGGCCCGCCACCATGCGCAGCGTCGTCGTCTTGCCGCAGCCCGAGGGTCCCAGCAAGGTCACCAGCTCGCCGGGCTCGATGGCCAGGCTCACCTGGTCCACCGCCAGCGTCTGCCCGAACCGCTTGCTGACCTGCTCCAGGACGACCCGGGCCGCCTGCGGATTTGCCTGCGCCGTCACGCCAGCCCTCCTCCTTCCAGGCCGCCCGCGGCGGCCCGCTTGCCCACCAGCAGGTACATGAGGGCGATCGCCAACGCCATGATCACGATGAGGACCGTGCTGTAGGAGGTGGCCAGGCCGTATCGGCCGTTCTCCGCCTGGTCCAGAATGACCTTGGTGGAGAGCTGCCACTTCGCACTGACCAGGAAGACCACCGCGCTGATGGCGGTGACCGACCGCACGAAGCTGAACACCAGGGCCGAGATGATGGCCGGGCGGATCAGGGGGAGGACGATCCGGCGGATCGTCGTGGCGAATGACGCCCGCAACGTGACCGAGGCCTCCTCCAGCGCCCGGTCGATCTGCGCCAGGGCCGCGATGCCGCTCCGGATCCCCACCGGCATGTTCCGGAAGACGAACGAGATGACCAGGATGGTGGCCGTCCCGGTCAGGAGAAACGGCGACTGGTTGAAGGCCATGATGTAGCCGATGCCGATGACCGTGCCCGGGACCGCGAAGGAGAGCATGGAGGTGAACTCCAGCGCGCCCCGGCCCGGAAACTGGTGCCGGACCACCAGATAGGCCAGCAGGATGCCCACGGCCGCGGTGAGGGGGGAGGAGATCCCCGCCAGGATCAGCGTGGTGTTCAGCGCGTCCATCCCGTCTCGCAAAAGCTGGCGGTAGTGCCGCAGCGTGAACGCGTTGTTGATCCCCCAGATCTCCACGAACCCGCCGTAGATGACGAACAGGTAGAGCGCCAGGGTGAAGACGCACCAGGCCGCGCAGAAGCTGAGCAGGCCGATCTCCAGGCCGCGCGGCAGGGGCATGGGCTTGCCCGACGGAGGCTTGCCCGTGACCGTGACGTAGGACCGCTCGCCCAGCCAGCACTGCTGCAGGAGGAACGTGGCCAGGCTGAAGGCCAGCAGGACGATCCCCAGGGACGCGGCCAGCGTCTGGTCGAACCGGCCGATGATGCTGAAGTAGATCTCGGTGGACAGGACCTCGAACTCCCCGCCCAGGACGATGGGGTTGCCGAAGTCCGCCAGGGACTCGATGATGGTGAGGAGGAAGGCGTTCGCCAGTCCCGGCCGGAGCAAGGGCAGCGTCACCTTCCAGAATGTCTCCCACGGTCCCGCCCGCAGGGTCAGGCTGGCCTCCTCCAGGGCGGGATTGACCGATTCCACCACGCTGGCGATGACCAGGAAGGCCACGGGCGCAAACGAGAGCGTCTGCGCCAGGGCCAGTCCGGGAAACCCGAAGATCCCCCGTGTCTTCAGCCCAAGGAGCGTGCTCGTTATGAAACCCTGCAGTCCGAAGAGCAGGATGATGGCCAGGCCGACCACGAAGGGCGGCGTGATGAGGGGGAGCAAGGAGAACGAGCGCAACAGGACGGTGATCCGCGAGCGGGACCGCGTGGCGGCCAGGGCAAAGGCCAGGCCGATCACTGTCGAGATGACGCCGACGAAGACGGCCAATCCCAGACTGTTGCCCAGCACCCGCCAGAAGGCCTGGTAGTTCCGGAGAGTGTCCACGAACAGGGCGGGCCGGAACCCGCGGCTGTCCATCACGCTATGTTGGAGGACCGCGAAGATGGGATACAGGATGAAGAGCAAGACAAAGAAGGCCAGGGCCAGGATGCTGGCGGCCACGAAGGTGTCCGCCCGGATGTACCCGCCCCGGGATAATCCCGAGGCCAGCACGACGAGGCAGATGGCCAGGGCCAGGACGGCGCCGGGGCCGAAGGCGTAGGGTTTGACCCCGGCCGCCCACGTCAGCCAGACGACCAGGAGACACCCCGCCACCCCACCCCAGAGCGCCGGGCCATGCGGGCGCTCCTCCTGGAGGAGGCCCGCGGCCACCCAGGCGACCGCCAGGGCCGTCAGGAGCCAGAACCCTGGAAACTGATCTGTGAGCGCCAGGGCGGTCAATCGCAGGTGGGCACGTCCGAACCCGAAGGCCTGCCCCTCGCGAGCGATGAACGGCACCGCGGCCGTCGTCAGGAGGAGGCCGAGCCCGCCCACCAGGCAGGCGGGATTCCGCACAGCGGTCACGTCAATTCCAGAAGAGCATTCAGCCATCAGCCCCCCACCCTTCCCCTCCCCCTCAAGGGGGGAGGGCGAGGGAGGGGGAGGCTGCCCGCTTCGTGTTCGTCAGCGCGCCTGGGAGGAGATCTGCTCCGTCCAGCGCTTCAGGATCCGGTCCCGGTTCTTCGCCGCCCACAGGAAATCGTACTTGATGGTCTTGACGTGCTCGAAGTCCACCCCGTGCTTCAGGACCACCGACGGCAGCGGCGTCTTCTTGTTGGACTGGAGCTGGAACGACCGGAAGTCCTTGGCGATGGCTTGCGTATCGGGGGTCAGCGCCCAGTCGATGAACTTCTTGGCGTTCTCCTTGTGGGGCGCCCCCTTGATCAGGCTCAGGCCGCCGATCTCGTACCCGGTGCCATCCGCAGGAGAGATGGCTTTCACCGGAAAGCCTTCCTCGGCGAACATCACCACATCGTGAAGGAAGATGATGGCGATGGCCACCTCGCCTCGCCCGGCCAGTTGCCCCGGCGCCGATCCCGACTTGGTGTACTGGGCGATGTTCTTGTGCAGCCTTGCCAGATAGTCCCAGCCCTTCTCCTCGCCCTTCATCTGCAGGATCGTCACCAGGGTCGTGTAGGCCGTCCCCGAGGTGTTGGGGTTGGCCACGGCGATCAGGCCCTTGTAGTCCGGCTTGGCCAGGTCATCCCAGGTCTGGGGCATGGGCTTTCCCAGTTTCTTCAGCATGCTCTCGTTGACGGCCCACCCCAGCGGTCCGGCGTACAGGCCGAGCGTCCGGCACGCACCGATGGGATCCTGCATGAACTCGCGCAGCTCGGCCATCTTGGGCGAACAGTACGGCTCCGTCAGGCCCTTCTCGGCCGCATCGAAATGGGGATCGCCGGTCCCGCCGAACCAGACGTCCCCTTTGGGGTTCGCCTTCTCCGCCTCGATCCGGGCATACATCTCGTTGCTGCTGGCCCGGATCCACTGCACCTTGATCCCCGTGTCCTTCTCGAATTTGGCCGCCACCGCGGCCACCCAGTCCCGGTCCGGACTGCCGTACAGGACCAGGACATTTTCCTGCGCCGCCCCACCACTCGCCAGGGCAAACACCAGCATCGCCGCTCCCATCCACCACCATCGCCTCATGGGACCCTCCTTTTTCTGCGAGTGTCTGCAGCCAGCTTAGGGTAGCAAAAACCGACCGACGAATTCAAGGCCAAAGGTGAGCAGACCCGAGCCGGGTACCCAGCGGACTGTAGGCCAACGGCCTGTCCGCTGGGTGGCCGCGAGCCGAGCCGGAGGAGCTGAGGCGCGGAGGGGCATGAGAGGGAATGACCCCCGCGGGTGCGATCCCGGCTAGAACGTCACCGCGCCCCTGGCCAGCTCGCCGCGCTCGAGGGCCGCGTACGCCTCGTTGATCTGCCGGAAGGGGTAGGTGCGAGTCAGCAACTCGTCGAGTTTCAGTTTCCCAGCGCGGTAGAGATCAATCAGCTTGGGGATCTCGATCCGGGGGCTGCCCGCCCCGTAGATCGAGCCGGTCAGGATCCGTTCCTCGAAGACCAGGGACATCGCCGGGACCGACACCTCGGCCGTCATGGGCGTGACGCCCAGCACCACGGCCATGCCGCGCTTGGCCAAACACTCGTAGGCCTGTCGCATGGTGGCGGGCTGGCCGATCACCTCGAAGGCGTAGTGCACGCCCTTCCCCCCGGTGAGGGCCCGGACCTGCTCCACGGGGTTCGCCGTCGTGGCGTTGACGGTATGCGTGGCGCCGAACTGCCTCGCCCACTCGAGTTTGTTCTGGAGGACGTCCACCGCGATGATCTTTTCCGCGCCCGCGATCGCCGCGCCCTGCACGACGTTCAGGCCCACGCCTCCGGTGCCGAAGACCGCCACGCTGCTCCCCGGTCGCACCCGCGCGGCGTTGAAGACGGCGCCCACCCCCGACACCACGGCGCATCCCAAAAGCGCCGCCCGGTCCAGGGGCAGGTCGTCGGGGATCTTCAGCACGCCCCGCTCGGGGATCACGCAATACTCCGAGAAGCTCGACACACCGCAGAAGTGCTTGATGGCCTGCCCGTCCAGCCTGAAGCGGGTGGACCCGTCCAGGAGGCAGCCGCTCGATCGGACCTGCATGCCCTCGTTGCAGAGGGCCGGCCGGCCGTCGCTGCAATACTCACATACGCCGCAGGACAGCCGCCAGAGCGGGATCACGTGATCGCCCGGCGTGACGGAGCGGACGCCGGGGCCGACCTCCGCCACGATGCCCGCCCCCTCGTGACCGAGCACCGCGGGCAGCGGCGCGCCGACGTGGCCCGTCATCACGTGCAGGTCCGTGTGGCAGATGCCGCAGGCCGCCATGCGGACCAGCACCTCGCCGTTCTCTGGCGCCTGGACCTCGACTTCCCGGAGGTCCAGCCGCCCGCCGACTGCCCAGAGCACCGCCGCCAGCGCCTTCATGAGCTGCCCCCGCCCTTGCCAGAAACCCGAGGCGCCACTAGCCCGAATAATTCACGAACGGACCCGTGCATCCTCCGGATCAAATGACCAATGACCAATTTCCAATGACCAATGATGGTGGGCGCGCAGAGCGCGCCGTCAAGGAGCATGACGGAAATACCATCCGCACTTGGTCATTCCGCCCGCGGCGGATTGGGATTTGGTCATTCCCGCGATTATTCGCGAAAGTGTTCGCGAATAATCCGGGCTAGGCCACCCCCAGGTATCGCCGCTTGACCTCCTCGTTTGCCTCCAGGCTGGCGGGCGTCCCCTCGTACACGATCTGTCCCTTGTTCATCACGTACACCCGGTCGGCCACCCGAAGGGCCAGGTGGTAGTTCTGCTCGACCAGCAGGATGCACAGGCGCTCGCCCTTGAGCGCTCGCAGCACCCGCCCGATCTCGCGGACGATGAGCGGGGCCAGCCCCTCCGACGGCTCATCCAGCAGGAGCATCCGGCCGTTGGTGAGCAACGCCCGGCCCAGGGCCAGCATCTGCTGTTCGCCGCCCGACAGGGTGCCCCCGGCCTGCTCCGCCCGCTCCCGCAGGCGCGGGAAGAGACCGAAGACGCGCTCCAGCGTCCAGCCGTCGGCGCGGGCGCCCAGCAGCAGGTTCTCGCGAACCGAGAGGGGCGCGAAGATCCGCCGGCCCTGCGGCACCAGCGCCACCCCGCGCCGGGCGACCCGATGGGCCGGCCAGCGGTGGATCTCGTCCCCCTCGAAGACGATGCGCCCCTCCCGGGGCGGCGTGAAGCCGACGATGCTCCGGATCAGGGTGGTCTTGCCCGCTCCATTCCGGCCCAGGAGGGCCACCGTCTCTCCGGTGTCCACGCGGAGGGACACGCCGTGGAGGATGTGGCTCTCCCCGTAATAGGTGTGCAGACCGTCCACCTGCAGCACGCTCATCCCGCGCCCCCCAGATAGACCTCGTACACCCGGGGGTCGGCCTTGACCTCGTCGAAGGTGCCCTCGGCCAGCACCTCGACGTAGTGGAGCACGGTCACGCGGTCCGCCAGGGACGACACCACGTCCATGTCATGCTCGATGATGAGCAGGGTCACCTCTCGCGGCAGCCCTTCCAGCATCCGGGTCATGCGCTGGGTCTCCTCGGGGGACATCCCGGCCGTGGGTTCGTCCAGCAGCAGGAGCTTGGGCGACGTGGCCAACGCCACCCCCACCTCGAGCTGGCGCTGCTCGCCATAGGAGAGACGTCCCGCCACCTCATCCAGGCGCCCTAGGAGCCCCACCGCCTCCGCCACGGCGCGCGCCCGATCCAGCGGGGGCCGATATCGCTCGATGCTGCCGAAGAGATCGTAGCTCCCCCGCCCGTCGGCCGCCGCGGCCAGCCGCAGGTTCTCCAGCACGCCGAGCTTGGGGAAGAGGTTCGTCCGCTGGAAGGAGCGGGAGATCCCCCGCCGCGCCACGGCATGGGGCGGCAGTCCCGTGATGGGGTCGCCGTCGAAGCGGATGCGGCCGGCGCTGGGCGCCAGGTGACCCGTAATCAGGTTGAACAGCGTCGTCTTTCCCGCGCCGTTCGGCCCGATGATCGCCCGGCGTTCCCGGGGGGCGATCTTCAGCGACACAGCATCCAAGGCGCTGAGGGCGCCGAAATAGCGCGTCAATCCCTCGATGAGCAGCAGGGGGGTCGCCAGGCTCACGCCCTCCTCCCCACGCGGCCGGAGAGCGCGCCTACGATCCCCCCGGGGGCGAAGAGGACGAACAGGACGAAGGTCAGGCCCAGGATGAGCATCCACCGCTCCGTGTAGGAGCTCACCAGGCTCTGCAGCAGGATGAAGGCGGCCGCGCCCAGCACGGCGCCCCAGAGCGTGCCCGTTCCCCCGATGATGACCATCAGGAGCGCCTCACCCGACGTCGTCCAGAAAAAGGCGTCCGGCGTGATGGAACCCACGAACTGGGTATACAGCGACCCGGCCACACCCGCGACGATGCCGGCTATGACGAAGGCGAGCAGCTTGTAGCGGTTGACGGGATAGCCGACTGCCTCCATGCGCCCCTCGTTTTCCTGGATGCCGCGCAGCACGTGGCCGAACGGCGAGCGCACGACCCGCCAGAGGACGAGGGCCGCCAGGCCGATGAGCGCAACGAGGTAGAGATGGAACACGGTCGCGCTGGCGAGATCCAGGCCCAGGAGCCGCGGGCGGGGAACGCCGATGATCCCATCCTCGGCGCCGAGCCACGCCACCTGGAAGGCGTAGGCGTAGAACATCTGGGAGAAGGCCAGCGTCAGCATGATGAAGTAAACGCCGCTGACCCGGATGGAGAAGAAGCCGATCACCAGCGCGGCCAGCGCCGCGGCAAGCGCGGGGAGGACGAGGGCCGAGAGCAGGTGGGGGGACTGCTTGAGCGCGAGCGCGGCGACGTAGCCGCCGATGCCGAAGAAGGCGGAGTGGCCGAAGGAGACCATGCCCGCGTAGCCCAGCAGGAGATCGAGGCTCATGGCGAAGACGCCCCAGATGAGGATCTCCTGGAGCAGCTTGACCGGATAGGCGCCCGCCACGGCGGGGAAGACGGCGGCGGCCGCCACGAGCGCGCTGACGCCGAGCAGCCGGACGATCATTTCAGCGCCCGGCCGAAGAGCCCCTGCGGCCGGAGCAGGACCACCAGCGCCATGACCACGTAGATGATCACCATGGAGGCCCCCGGCAGCCAGGCCTTCCCGAACGTCTCGGCCTGACCGATGATGAGGCTCCCCACCAGGGAGCCCTTGAGGCTGCCCAGCCCGCCGACCACGACCACGATGAGGGCGGGAATCAGGATGCCGGCGCCCATGGGAGGCGACGCCGACTGGATCGGCCCCGCGATGACCCCGGACAGCCCGCCCAGCGCGGCGCCGAAGGCAAAGACGCCGGTGAAGACCAGGTCAATGTTGACGCCCACGCCCGCCGTCATCTCCGCGTCGAACACCCCCGCGCGGATGATCGCCCCCAGGCGCGTCCGCTCGATGAGCAGCCACAGGGCCACGGCCATCACCAGGCCGAAGACGATCACGAACAGCCGGTAGGACGGCACCGTCGCGCCGAGGAACTGGACCGAGCCCGAGAAGGCCTCCGGCGGGGGGATCGAGCGGATGCGACCGCCCCAGATCCACTTCACCAGGTCCTCGAAGAGATAGATGAACCCGAAGGTGAGGAGGACCTGATCCAGCGGGGACCGGCCGTACAGCGGCCGGAGGCACGCCCGCTCCAGGAGGGCCCCGATCCCGCCGACGGCGAGGGGCGCGACCAGCATCGCCAGCCAGTAGTTGCCCGTCACCGCGATCATCGCCAGCCCGGCGTACGCGCCGAGCATGTAGAACGAGCCGTGGGCCAGGTTGACGACGTCGAGCATGCCGAAGATCAGGGTGAGCCCAACGGAGAGGAGGAACAGCAGGACGCCGTACGACAGGCCGTTCAGGGCCTGGCCGAAGAAATCCGGGACAAAGCTCACGCTCGCAAATGAGGGCAGGGGCCGGGCCGGGCGGCCCGGCCCCCGCGATCTCCCTTAGGCCGGCAAGGTGCAGCCGGTCCCCGGGTCTCGCACGTCCGCGACCTTGTCGATCGGGACGTTCGTGAGGCCGAACTCCGGTACCTCGCGCACCTCGCGGACATAGATGAAGGGCTGGATCACGTTGTGGGTCTTGGGGTCGAAGCGGAAGCGACCGCGCGGGCTGTCGAACTCGACCTTGGCGATCGCGTCCACCAGCTTGTCCTTGTCCTGCGTGTTGCCGTTGACGGCCTTGAGCGCGCGCAGGATGACCTCGGCCGTGTCGTAGCCCTGGACCGCGAAGCCGTCCGGCGTCTTGTTGTTGTACCTGGCCTTGAAGTCCTTCACGAACTGCTTGTTCACCGGGTTGTCGAGCACGGGCGTGTAGAAGTGCCCGGTGAGGACGCCCAGCGCCGACTTACCCTGGGCGGGCAGCACGTCCGGCTCGGTGAGGAAGCCGGCGCCGGTCAGCTTGACCGTCTGCTTGAGGCCGAACTGGTCGAACTGCTTCACGAAGTTCACGGCGTCGGTGCCGGAGAAGAAGGCGAAGACCGCCTTGGCCCCCGACTGCTTGATCTTGGTGATGTAGGGCGCGTAGTCCGTCTCGCCCAGCTTCGGGTAGTCCTCGGCGATGAGCTTCCCCCCCGCCGGCAGGAACGTCTCCCGGAAGGCCGCCATCATGTCCTTGCCGGCCTGGTAATTGGGCGCGATCTGGAAGACCTCCTTGGACACGTTCTTGGCGACCCACCCGCCCATGGGCTGGCAGGGCTGCCAGTTCGAGAACGACGTGCGGAAGATCCACTTCGAACATCGCTCGCGGCTGATCGCGTCGGCGCCGGCGTTCGACACGATCAGGATCGTCTTGGAGTTGTGGACCTTGTCCCGCATGCCCATGAGGATCCCGCTGTGCACGGGGCCGGTGAGGATGTCCACCTTGTCCGAATCGATGAGCTTCTCGGTCTTCCGGATGCCGACCGGCGGCTTCATCTCGTCGTCTTCCTTGATCATCTCGATCTTGCGCCCGGCCACCGTCCAGTTCTCCCGGGCGAAGACCAGCTCCATGGCCTGCGTGATCGACTCGCCCAGCACGGCGTAGACGCCCGTGTAGGGCAGTACCACCCCGATCTTGACCGGCCCGCTCTGGGCCTGTGCCCGGAGCACCCAGGGCCCCACCCCCGCCCCCGCGGCCGCCACGGAAGCGGTCTGGAGAAACCTCCGACGCGTCAACTGATCCATTCTACCCCCTCCTCGTGTGGGCGCCGGAGCGGCGCCCTCCCCGGGCACCTCCCCGAAACCGCCCGCGTTGGCCCGCCGCGACGGCGGGCTTTCGGCCCCCGAGCCTGCACTAACCCCAATGCTGTTCACATGAGATTCAAGACTGGCATCAGCGCTGGAACAAATCCCCCCACCCCCCCTTTGCCAAAGGGGGGCGAGGGGGGATTTCGCATGGCTGACGGCCTAAGTGAACATCATTGGCACTAACCCCGTCTCCCAGGAAACCCCCACCCGCAGGGGACCCGTCCGCGCCCCCCTCCCTGACCCACAACAACGGGGAGAGGGGAGGGTGAGGGGAGAGCCTCAGCGAGTCCAGAACCCCTGGGGGTCCACCTCCCGGATGATCTGCAACTCATCGGCCGTGGGCGGCGGCGTCTCCCCCAAGCCCTCCGCCACCTTGAGGTCCCATCCGGTATTCGCGCGGACCTCGGCCACGGAGGTCCCCGGGTGGTAGGAATCCAGGTAGGCCTCCCGGGTGTCCAGCCGGAAGCGCAGCACGCCCAGGGTCGTGATGGCGGCGGCCGGCCCGCCCCCCGGCAGGCCCACGCGCGCCCGCCAGTCGCCCCCCTCGCCGTACCCCGGCGAGGTCACGTAGTCCACGCGAGGAGTGAACCGGCGCCGCTCGTGCGACATGATGATCAGCAGGCGGCCGGCCAGCGCGGCGATGTCGGCCGCGCCCCCGCTGCCGGGCAGCTTGATGGCCCCGCGCGGGAGGCCGCGCGTGGCCCAGGCATGTCCGGCGGAACCGCCGGGCGGCGGCCGGCCCCCCTCCGGGTGTTCACTCGGCGGCTCACCCGAGGCCGGGACCGGCGGGGCCATGCCGATATAGGACGTGTTCAAATTTCCGAACCGGTCCATCTGGGCCCCGCCGATGAATCCGAGATCTACCGCCCCCTGGTGCAGCAGGGCCATGACATCCATCATCCGCGTGCACCAGAGCGCGCCGGCCACGTTGCCGCCGTCGCCCATGGTGTACAGCAGCGTCGCAGCCGGCTGATCCCGGACGATGCCGTTCTCGAAGAGCCCGACCGCTCCGGGGGCGTGGGTGCGCTTGGCCAGGGCGAAGGCCAGGAGGGGGAGCCGCATCCCGACGAACACCACCTCGCCGTCCCGGATCTCCCGGGCCGCGCAGGCCACCATCAACTCGCCGGCCGTGTACCCAGCCGCCATGCCCCCCTCGCCCACCCGCCGGTTGGCGCCCCCGGTCAGGCGGGATCCCGATGCGGGACCCACACGCGCTCGACGCAGGAGGCCCTTACTTAACAAAGGCGCCCAGGCCTGTCAATGACTTTTGCCGCCCGGGGGACAGGACGGGCTTTACTCCGTCCGGGGTCTGTGTTAGACCATAGAGGGTTCCGTCGGAGCCGGGCGGCCGGGCGACCAGGGGGCTCAGGCGCCCGGCGACCGATCCGCACCCCGACGGGGCCGGACGACGATGCCAACGCGGAGGAGACGAATATGACCATACCAGAGGCCGGGGCCCCCGCGCGGATCCTCGTGGTGGACGACGAGTCACAGAACCGGGAACTCGTCGAGGCGATGCTCCTCCCCGCGGGGTACGAAGTCTACCTGGCCGAGGACGGCGAGGAGGGCTGGGCCGCGGCGCAGGACAAGAAGCCGGACCTCATCATCCTGGACCTCATGATGCCCGGCCTCTCGGGCTTCGAGGTGTGCGCCCGCCTCAAGACGGATCCGAAGACCGGCGGGATCCCCGTCCTGTTCGTGACGGCCCTGAGCCAGATCGGCGACAAGGAGCGGGCCCTGGCCGCGGGCGGCGACGACTTCCTCACCAAGCCGTTCCAGCGGGCGGAACTGCTCGCCCGCGTCGAGGCCCTCCTGAAGGTTCGCCACCTGAACCGCGACCTGGAACGGGCCCTGGCCTACCTGTACGAGCTGGAGCTGGCCCGCCACGTCCATCGGCCCCAGGGGCGCCCGGTGCCTGCGCCACCCGTGCCCGGCGCCGGGGTCGTCCTGGTGGTGGACGATGAACCCCTGCCCCGGCAACTGTACGCCGACGTCCTGCGAGAGGCGGGCTACGTCGCCCTCGAAGCGGAGAGCGGGGTGCAGGCCCTGGAGACCGCCCGCCAGCAGGCCGTGGACGTCGTCCTCCTGGATATCATGATGCCCAGCATGTCCGGCCTGGAGGTCCTGTCCAAGCTGGGAGAACTGATCCCCGATTCCCCGGTGATCATCGTCACGGCCCACCCCAGCTCCGAGAACGCCATCGCGGCCCTCCGCCTGGGCGCCTTCGACTTCATCGTCAAAGGATTCAAGAACGAGGTGATGCTGTCGGCCGTCTCCCGCGCCCTGCAGCGCCGGCGGCTGGCCACTCGAAACCGCGCGCTGATCCATCAGCTGGAGGACAAGATCCAGGAACTGCTGGCCATTCTCCGCGAGCACGCCGAAGAGTCGAACCGCCTGACCACCAGGCCCCCCGACAGATAACGCCGCACGGCTCATGGCTGATGGCCGATGACTACATCGGGAGGCGATATGATTGCGCCATGAGCTACGAGCGAGTCCCCTTCGTGAAGCCCACCACGACATAGGTCCCGCTGGCCGGATCGGTCCGCAGGTCGATGAAGCCGTGCTTCTGGGCGTCCTCCAGGAGGTCGCTGAAGGTGCGGTAGCCG
>JACPAT010000258.1 GCA_016180655.1 Candidatus Methylomirabilota bacterium
CATCCGAGTGGCATCCACCTGGCCCGAATTTGCCGGGAGCAAGATACCAAGGGCTCCCGGTGCTTTCAAGTGGAATCCCGTCCTGACTGATCGGGGGATGGGGGGTGGCGGCGTCCCGGCCGGTCGGCCTGATTGGGATGGATGCGCCGGGCCGGGCGCGGTCGCGGGTCCAGCCTGGACCCGAGGATTCAGCGGCTCAGGTGGGGACACCGAAGACAGCGCCAGGATTGTCCAGATTACTGTTGACAACACACGGGGATCTGGGATAGAAGCTGTCCCGTATGGCACAATCACTTCCCGTATCACGCAACAAGACCGGCTTCGAATCCCCGACCTCCCGCTACGCGGTGAAGGCGGTGGACAAGGCCCTCCGCATCCTGGAGACGATCGGAAAGGACTCGGTGGAATTGAACCTGATCGAGCTGAGTCGGCACCTCCACATCGAGAAGAGCACCTTGCACCGCCTGTTGGGGACCCTGGAGGGAAGGGGTTTCATCCGGAAGGACCCTGCGTCGCTCCGCTACTCGCTCGGGATCAAGATGCTGGAGCTGGGCACGGCGGTCACGGCTCGCAGCGCCTTGGGCCGCACCGCCGCGCCCGTCTTGGACCGGCTGGCGGTGCGCTGCCGGCACACGGTGAACCTGGCGATCCTGGATCGGGATGAGGTCCTGTACGTGGCCAGGCGGGATTCTCCCGAACCCCTGCGCCTGACTGTTGACGTCGGCCGCCGGATCCCCGCCCACTGCACGGCCCTGGGCAAGGCCATGCTGGCGTTCCGGCCCGTCGCGGAGGTCCGCCGGCTCTTCAGCCGGAGGAGGAGGCTTCCCCGCTTTACGCCCAACACCATTGCGAGTCCGCGCGACCTGCTCGCCCAGTTGGAGGCGGTTCGCCGTACTGGCGTCGCCCTGGATCGCGAGGAACTGACGCTCGGCATCCGCTGTCTGGCGGCGCCGGTCCTGGACCTCACCGAGTTCGCCTGCGCGGCCATCAGCATCACGGCACCGAGCGCGACCCTGAACGAGGAGCGGGTGGCGGAGCTGAGGCCAGTCCTGCTGGAGGCGGTGAGGGAGGTCTCCAAGGCCCTGGGGGGCCCCTCCATTCCGCCGCGGTTGCGCGGATAGGGCCGTTGGGCCGGGAGATGAGGATACCCCGAGGATCCGGATCCCTCGCCGCGCCCGCAGTGGCGGTGGAGTTCCTTGGGGCGATGAATCGAGTGACCGGCCCTCCGGGGGACGGGGGGCCGGGCTGGAGCAGCCGGGAGGCCAAGCGGCCGGATGGATGGCCTCGTGCCTCCGGAGGGCGATAACCGCAAGCCGGACCGTTCGCCATGGACGGCGCACGGTCGGAAGGGAGGGGGACCATGACACTTCGAAGGGTATTCCGAGGCATAGCTCTCATGCTCATGGTGGTCGCCATCACCACCCTCACTGGCCCCGGCGGAGTCGGAGCCGCAGAGATCACTCTGCGCGCCGGCCACGATCAACCGCCCAAGAGCATGTATGACGAGGGACACCAATACTTCGCCCGGAAGCTGGCCGAGCGGACAAACGGCCGGGTCCAGGTCCAGGTCTTCCCCGCGGCCCAGCTGGGCTCCGAGGTGGCCATGATCGAGGGCCTCCGCCTGGGCTCCATCGATATCATCGTGGCCCACGTGGCCAACACCGCAACCGTGGTGCCGGAACTGGCGCTGTTCAGCGTCTCGTACCTGTTCAAGGACCGGGACCACTTCGAGCGCGTGGTCAACAACCCAAAGTTCCAGGAACGGGTCAGCCAGGTCGTCGAGGGGAAGAACCTGGGGATCAAGGTCCTGGCACTCTACAGCGCCGGCGTCCGGAACGTCTACGAGCGGAAGGCGCCGGTGCGGACGCCGGAGGACCTGAAGGGCATGAAGCTCCGGGTGATGAACAACCCGGTGGAGGCGAAGATCTGGAAGGCCTTCGGCGCGATCCCGACCCCCATGAACTTCGGCGAGGTGTACAGCTCCCTCCAGGCCGGAGTCATCGATGGCGCCGAGAACAGCCCGTCGGTGGTGGAGTCGAACAAGCACTACGAGGCGGCCCCCTACCTGATCATGACGGAGCACCAGCGGTCGCTCTCCCTGCTGATGATCAACGAGAAGCGGCTGAAGGGTCTGCCGCCGGACATCCAGAAGATCGTCCTGGAGACGGCCCGCGAGGCCGCCGAGTTCGAGCGGAAGCGCGACGCCGAGCTCAATGCCGAGGCCATCGAGCGGATGAAGGCCAAGGGGGCCAAGGTGATCGAGCCGGATCGGGCCAAGTTCGCGGTCCTGATCGGCCCCATCCAGGACGAGGTGGCCCGCGACCTCAAGATGGATGACGTCCTGGGGATCATCCGGGGCGCCGCCAAGTAGCGCGGCTCCCTTCGACCGTCCAGCCCTGCGGGTGGCGCCCCCGGCGGGGGACCGGCCGGGGGCGCTGCCATCCTGGGGAACAGGTGCGCTGAACCCATGGAGCGGTTCCTGGAGCGCTGTGATCGGATCGTTCGGGTCGTCCTGGCCGGCCTGCTGGGCTTCATCACGGTCGGCGTGTTCGTCCAGGTCTGCCTGCGGTACCTCTTCAGCCTTTCCTTCCTCTGGGGGGAGGAGCTGTCGCTGTTCGCCTTCGTCTGGTGCATCTTTCTGGGGGCGGCAGTCGCCGCCCGCCACCAAATGCACTTCAGCCTGGATATCCTGTCCCACTATCTGAGCGGGCGGGCCGCGGCGTGGCAGCGTCTCATCATCGACCTGCTGATCCTCGGCTTCGCCGTCGTGATGCTTGCGCAGGGCTACACCTTCTCGGTCCTCAGCGTGAAGCGGTTTTCCCCCGCCCTGGGCATCAGTCTGGTGATCCCAACGCTGGTCATCCCCCTCAGCGGCGCCTGCATGATCGTGATCACGATGGCTCGCCTGCCGCGGCACCTGCGCCGGATCCGGACCGGGCGGGACACGTAATGCCTCCCCTGGCCACCCTGTTTGGCTCCTTCGCCGTCTTCCTGGCGGTCGGGGTACCCATCTCCTTCGCGCTGTTCCTTTCCTCCCTGCTGGTGTTGGTCCAGGCCGATCTGCCCCTGGCGGTGGTCACGCAGCAGATGTTCAACGGCGTCAACGCCTTCACCCTGCTGGCCATCCCCTTCTTTTTCCTGGCCGGAAACCTGATGAATGCCGGGGGCATCTCGGAGCGCCTGATCCGGCTCGCTTTGGCCCTGGTAGGGCACATCCGGGGTGGCCTCGGCCATGTGAACATCGTCGTCAGCATGATCTTTGCCGGGCTGTCCGGATCATCCACGGCCGACACGGCGGGCGTCGGATCGATCCTGATCCCCGCCATGCTAAAGCGCGGCTACTCCGTGGAGACCACCGTCGCCATCACCGCGGCTTCCTCGACCATGGGGGTGGTCATCCCCCCCAGCATCCTCATGGTCATTTACGGCGCCACCGCAGGGGCGTCGATTGGGGCCCTGTTGATCGGCGGGGCGTTGCCCGGACTTCTCATCGGCCTGAGCCAGATCGCTTTCACCTACGTGCTGGCCGTGGTGCACGACTACCCACGAGAAAGCGACCGCTGGGTCGGGGCCCGAGCGACCTGGAGTGCCTTGCGGGCAGCCCTCCTGCCCATGGGGCTGCCCGCGATCCTCATCGGCGGCATTGTGCTCGGGGTGTTCACCCCGACCGAGGCGGCGGCCGTGGCCGCCGTATACGGGCTGTTGATCACCGTGTGCGTTTACCGGACCCTGGCCTGGCGCCAACTGGGGCCGCTCTTCGGCGAGACGGTGGTGCAGTTCTCCCTCGTCCTCTTTTGCGTGGCGGGGGCGGCGATTTTCGGTTGGCTGCTGGCGTTCTACCGCGTGCCCGATCTCGTCAAGGAGTGGGTCGTGTCACAGACAGAGGACCCCACCATGGTTCTGCTCATGATCGTGCTCCTCTTCACGGTCCTGGGCACCTTCATGGACGCGGTCCCGGCCATCCTGATCTTCGTGCCCATCATAGAGCCTGTGGCCACCAAGGTCGGCATTCATCCCATTCATCTCGGCGTAGTGGTCGTCATGACCTTGGCCATGGGACTGGTTACGCCCCCGTATGGGCTCTGCCTGCTCCTGGCCTGCGGCATCGCCCGGGTTCCTGTCATGCGGGTCATGCCCATGATGATGATCCTGATCTGTTCTATCCTCCTCATCATCCTGCTGGCTGCGCTCATCCCAGACATCGTGCTGATCGTCCCCAAGCTCCTGGTCCCACGCTGGGTCTAGGGAGAGGAGGGTTCCCCATGCCGAGGGTGGAGGAGTTGGACACGCCGGTGGTGACGATCGACCTGAACGTGGTGGAAGACAACATCGCCCGGCTGCAGAACTACCTCGACGGACACGGGATCAAGAACCGGCCCCACATCAAGACCCACAAGATCCCGGCCATCGCCCACCTGCAGGTGGCGGCGGGAGCGGTGGGCATCACCTGCCAGAAGATCGGCGAAGCCGAGGTGATGGCCGACGCCGGCATCCGGGATATCCTGCTGCCCTATAACATCCTCGGCCCGGCCAAGCTGGAGCGCCTGATGGCGCTGGCGCGACGGGTCAAGCTGAGCGTAACAGCCGACTCGGAGATGGTAGCCCGGGGGCTGAGCGCAGCGGCCCGCCGGGCCGGGCAGGACCTCACGGTGCTGGTGGAGTGCGACACCGGATTCAATCGGGTGGGGGTGCAGAGCCCGGAGGCCGCACGCGACCTGGCCCGCCAGATTGCCGGGCTGCCGCG
Organism: Candidatus Methylomirabilota bacterium; assembly: GCA_016180655.1. Classification (GTDB taxonomy): domain Bacteria; phylum Methylomirabilota; class Methylomirabilia; order Methylomirabilales; family 2-02-FULL-66-22; genus 2-02-FULL-66-22. The sequence continues at coordinate 4,745 of JACPAT010000258.1, forward strand.
ATTGCGGTTTGGTGGCGTGATGACCTATCCCAACTCGGAGGCGGCCGGGAAGTTTTTCAGCCGCTGCCTGGAGCTGTTCCGGGAGGCCGGAATTCCGGTCCCAGAGGTGAGCGGCGGCGGGACCCCCGTGATGTGGCAGGCCCATACGGTCCCGGGGCTGACCGAGCACCGGGCGGGCACCTATGTGTACAACGACCGGGCGATCGTGCGCAGTGGGGCGGCCACGTGGGAGCAGTGCGCCATGCGCATCTGGGCCACGGTGGTCAGCCGCCCGACGCCAGGGCGGGCCATCCTGGATGCCGGCTCCAAGTCCCTGACCTCGGACCTCCTGGGGTTCGAGGACTACGGGCACGTGGTCGAGTATCCCAAGGCCCGGCTGCATGCCCTGTCCGAGGAGCACGGCCACCTCGATGTGAGCGAGTGCGAGAAGCGGCCGGAGGTGGGCGAGCAGGTCAGCATCGTTCCCAACCACACCTGCGTGGTGAGCAACCTGTGTGATACGCTCGTGGTGGTGCGCGGGGACCGGGTGGAAGGGGAATGGCCCGTGGCTGCCCGAGGGAAGGTGCGCTAGGGACCCTTTCAGGGCTCCTGCGGCGCGGGCGACAAGGGCTCAGAACCGCGGCGGGCGCTTCTCCAGGAACGCCGCCACCCCCTCCTGCACCGCCTCCGACTGGAACAGGTCGCCGATCGCCTCGATGGCGATCTGCTCCGCCGCCAGAAGATCCATGGCCGACCCGCGGTCCATCACCGCCTTCACCGTGCGCAACGTGAGCGCAGGGCGTGAGGCGATGGTCCGTCCCAGCTCCTGGGCGACTCTCAGGGCCTGCCCCGCGGGGGCCACCCGGTTGACGAGTCCGATCCGCCAGGCCTCGCGGGCATCCACGGGTTCACCGGTGTAGATCAGCTCGCGCGCGTGGGCCTCCCCGATCAGGCGGGGCAGCCGCTCCGTGCCGCCGCCCGCGGGAAACACCCCCAGCGTCACCTCCGGCAGGCCCAGACGCGACGTCTCGCCGGCCACGCGCAGGTCACAGGCCAGGGCCAGCTCCAACCCGCCTCCCAGGCAGTGCCCCTCGATGGCGGCGATGGTCGGAACGGGGAAGAGGTCCAGCCGGTTGTTCACCGCGTGCTCATGGACGGCGCGCTGCCGGCCGAGCCGGCGGGCCGTGACCTCCGGGAACTCCTTGATGTCCGACCCGACGGAGAAGGCCCGACCGCCTGTCCCGAAGACGATCAGGCACCGCACCGCGGAATCCGCGGCGACCTCTTCCAGGCAGCCGGCGATCTCCTCCTTGGCCTGGTACGAGAGGGCGTTCAGCGGCGGCCGGTCCACGACCAGCGTGGCCACGCCACCCTCCGCGGTCCACTGCACGAATTGACGCGCTGTCTTGCCGCCCATTCCGATTCCTCCAGGTTGAGGAGTTGCCGGTGCCCGCGCCAAACCACACGACAGGGGCATCCTATCCCGTGTGCACCGCCCGGATCAAGTCCCGGGGCGCATCTCCCGCACCTCTCCGGTGCCTTTTCCGATACGCCGGATCGTGGGGGCGGGTGGAACCCTGCGGAAACGGATCGCGTTTCTTGATCATGGCGATTGGGGGTCGCGGTCATCCTCCGGCAGGTCGCAGCCCCCAATTTTTGCCTTGACAGCCTCGCCACGCAACAGGTATACAGCGCCCGTATGACACAACCTGTTTCCGTATCACGCAACCCAGCCATTGCCGGTCGCCCGGCCTTTCGGTACTCGGTCAGGGCGGTGGACAAGGCGCTCCGCATCCTGGAGACCCTCGGGAGGGAAACCGGAGATCTCGGCCTGGTGGGGCTGAGCCGACACCTGGCGATCGAGAAGAGCACGCTGCACCGCCTGCTGGGGACCCTGGAGGCGCGAGGGTTCGTCCGCCGGGATCCGCTGTCCTTGCGCTACTCGCTCGGGATCCGCATGCTGGAGCTCGGCACGGCGGTCACCGCTCGCAGCGCCCTGGGGCGCGCCGCGGCCCCCGTGCTGGACCGGCTGGCGGTGCGATCCCGGCAGACGGTGAACCTGGCCGTCCTGGACGGGGAGGAAATCCTGTACGTGGCCAAGCGGGAATCCCCCGACCCCCTCCGGCTGACCGTCGAAGTGGGCCGCCGCCTTCCGGGCCACTGCACGGCCCTGGGCAAGGCGATGCTGGCCTTTCGGCCTGCGGCGGAGGTTCGGCGGCTCTTCGGCCGGCGGAAGCGGCTCCGGCGGTTCACGCCCAACACGATCACGGACCCGCGCGAACTGCTGGAGCATCTGGACGAGATCCGGCGCGCCGGCGTGGCCGTGGACCGCGAGGAACTGGTCCTGGGCCTGCGATGCCTGGCGGCCCCGGTCCTGGACTTCACCGGGTACGCCGTGGCGGGCATCAGCATCTCGGCCCCGGCCACGACCCTCGGCGACGAGCGGGTGGCCGAGTTGCGGTCCATGCTGACGGAGGCCGTGGCGGAGGTCTCCAAGGCCCTCGGCGGTCCCGTGGATCCCCGGCGGGCTGCACGGTAGGCCGGCCGCCCCGCGGAGGGAGGGAGCACGCCTTGGACAAGGCCAGGCGGCGGCAAGCCCTGGAGGTCCTGGCGATCGGCGACACGGCCCGCTTCCGCAAGACGGTAAGCGAGGCGGACGTGTACGCCTTTGCCGGCATCACCGGCGACATGTACGGGGTCCACGTGGACGAGGAGTTCGCCAAGACAACCCGCTTCGGCGGACGCATCGCACATGGGGCGATGGCGGTGGGCTTCCTCTCCACCGTGGTGGGCCAGATCGCCGCCCGCGTCCCTCCGCCCGGCGCCGTCTCCCACCGGTACGACGTGACCTTCACTGCCCCCATCCGGTTCGGGGACACCATCCTGGCCGAGGTTCGAGTGGCCGGCAAAGACCCTGAACGGAACGAGGTCGTCCTGGAGGCGCGCTGCAGCAACCAGCGCGACGAGACGGTGGTGGAGGGGACGCTGATCCTGAAGGTCGTCTGACGATGAATTTCGATCTGACCGACGCGCAACGGATGATCCGGGATCTGGCCCGCGAGTTTGCGGAGAACGAGGTGAAGCCGCTGGCCGCCGAGATCGACCGGGCCGACGAGTTTCCCTGGAAACTGTTCAGTCGCATGGGAGAGCTGGGCCTCCTGGGGATGACCCTGCCCGACGAGCATGGCGGGTCGGGAGCGGATAGCGTGAGCTGGTCGCTGGTGGAGGAGGAGCTGGCCCGCGCCTCCGCGGCGGTGGCGGACGCGCAGCTCCTGAGCAAGCTCATGGGCGACATGATCCTCCGCAACGGCACGGAGGCGCAGCGGCGGAAGTACCTCCCGCCCCTGGCCCGGGGCGAGAAGATCTGCGCCATCGCCCAGACGGAGCCGGGGACCGGCTCCGATGTCGCGAGCATCCAGACCACCGCCCGCCGGGAGCGGGGAGGATACGTGCTGAACGGCACCAAGCGCTTCATCACGGCGGCCGGCGTGTGCCACATGGCCATCGTGGTTGCCACCCTGGATCGCGCCAAGGGGCGCCGCGGAATCACGCTCTTCATCGCCGAGGAGGGGACCCAGGGTTTCTCACGCGGGTCCAAGGACAACCTCATGGGCGTCCGGGGGTTGGCCACCGGCGAGCTGGTCTTCGAGGACTGCTTCGTGCCGGAGGAGAACAGGCTCGGTCCCGAGGAGGAGGGGTTCAAGCTGGCCATGATCTCGCTGGACAGCGGGCGGATCGGCATCGGGTCCCAGGCCCTCGGCCTGGCCCAGGCGGCCCTGGAGGAGGCGATCCGTTACGCCAAGGGACGGGTGGCCTTCGGCCAACCCATCGCCAACTTCCAGGCGATCCAGTTCATGATCGCCGACATGTCCATGCAGATCGAGGCGGCCCGCCTCATGCTCCGCAAGGCGGCGTTCCTGCGGGATCAGGGGCGACCCTTCAGCCGCGAGTCGGCGGAGGCGAAACTCTTCGCCTCGGAAGTCCTCGGGCGGGTCGTCGCCGACGCCCTCCAGATCCACGGCGCCTACGGGTACTCGGCCGAATTTCCCATCGAACGGATCTACCGGGACGCGAAGCTGTACCAGATCTGGGAGGGAACGAGTCAGATCCAGCGGCTGGTGATCGCCCGGCACCTGCTGCGGTAGCGCGGGCGGAGGGCGGTGGGGAGCCGGCCTCGCGGGCCGCTCACCGATGCGGGGACCAGAGGAGGTCGGATGAGGCTCGTCCAGTTCGCCGTTCCGGGTCGCGGGAACCGGGTCGGCCTCGTGGAGGGGGATCGGGTCCTGGACATCACGGCCCCCCGCGAGGGGATCGGGGGAGTCGCCGACCTGGTCGCCAAGGGGGGCACGCCTGCGGGAGTGGAGCGCCTGGCCCGACGCCTCCGCGGGGCGGGGCGGCGGGCGTCCCACGCCTTTGCCTCCCTGGACCGACTGCCAGGATCCCGGGTGGCGCATCTGCGGATCCCCATGGATCCTCCCGAGGTGTGGGGCGCCGGCATCACGTATCGCCGAAGCGCCGACTTCTACAGCCACGCCACGGGGCGGAAGAAGGGCATCTACGATTACGTCTACGACAGCCAGCGGCCCGAGCTGTTCTTCAAGGCCACGGCCGGCCGCTGCGTCGGGCCCAACGCCCCCCTCCGGGTGCGGGGCGATTCCAAGCTGACCGCGCCCGAGCCGGAACTCGCCTTCATCCTGGGGGCGCGGGGCGCCATCGTCGGGTACACGCTCTGCAACGACCTGTCGGCCTGGGACATCGAGCGGGAGAACCCGCTGTTCCTGCCCCAGTCGAAGGTGTTCGCGGGCTGCTGCGCCATCGGGCCGATGATCGTGACGGCCGGCGAACTCCGCGATCCGTACCAGCTTGAGCTCACCTGCCGTCTGTGGCGGTCGGGCCAGATCCTCTTCGAGGGGAGCGTCAAGACCAGCCAGCTCAAGCGGCGTTGCGACGAGCTGGCCCGTTGGCTCCTGCGCGACAACGTGATCCCCCCGGGGACCGTCGTCTCGACAGGGACGGGGATCCTGGTGCCAGACCAGTTCGCCCTGCGCGACGGCGATCGGGTGGAGATCACCGCGCCCGGGATCGGGACCCTGGCCAATCCGATCCGCCGGGGCCACCGCCCGTCCTGACCTGCTCCTGGCCCGCAGGTCTCCGGCCAGGCGACGAGAGGATCACGCGACGGCCTCCGGAGCAGGGTGTTCCCGGCCGACGCCTGGCCGGTTGGGTATCCCCGGGGGGCGCGGGCCAGGCACTATGCACATCCGAGGACAGAGGGGGACGGAAGGGAGACCCGACCAGCAACATCCGACAGGGGAGGAGCAGCCATGAGACGGCGAGAGTAAGGGGTAGGGACGGGTGGCGGCCGGCCGGGACGTGGCGTGCGGGAGACGAAGCGGAGACGGGAGGACTCCGCAGCTTTGCGCGCCGGCCGGCGGTCTCGACATCACTGCGCAGAGTCTTCACGACACGACACCCCTGCATCAACAGGACGCTCCCACAAGCGCGGTGCGCCGATTATCCTGGTCGGTGCGCCGGACCATCCGGGATACGGGGGGGCCCGCGAACGTGTGTTCCCACGCGAGGAAAAAAGGAGGTCTTTATGTCTGACCACGCTGAGTATCCGACCTTCGACGCGCTCGCCACGGGACGGCCCAGCCGCCGTCGGTTCCTGAAATTCCTCGGCGGGGCGGGGCTCGCGGCATGGCAAGGGGCCAGCCTGCCTCAGATCGCCCAGGCGCAGGCGCGCACCCGGCTGACGGTGGGGTACATGCCGCACCCCATTCAGGTGCAGCAGCTGGACTGGATGGAAAAAGGCGCCAAGGCGCTGGGCATCGATCTGGAGGCGCCCGCCATCTCGTACATTGACTACGTCCAGTCCATGACCGCGCAGTTCCTGGGCCCCCGCAACCGCTACCAGATCATCTGGAACAACGATGACTGGGGGCAGCTCTTCGGCCGGTTCCTGGAACCGCTGGAGGACGGCGTGAAGGCCGTCTGGGCGGAGGACCGGGTCTGGATGATGCGGGATCGGGGGAAGCTGACCGCGGTGCCCTTCGTCCTGACCGCGGGGGTGATGTTTTACCGCACCGATCTGATCGCCGAGAACGAGGTCCCGAAGACCCTGGACGAGCTGGTCGAGGCCTCGAAGAAGGCGCAATCCAAGGGGGCAAAGTGGGGCCTGATCGGGTCCTCCGGCTTCCCGCATCTGTGGTTCAGCCTCCTGTGGAGCCTCTGGTCCAACAACGCCGATCTGTTCCTGCCGTACGGGGCCCGGTCCTGGGATCAACTCGAGAAGGGTGGCTGGACGCCGGGGGTGACTCAGAAGGAGTTCATCAACACCGTGGAATGGTGGTGGGACGCCGTCCACACGCACAAGATCGCCCCCCCGGTGATGGCGTCCGGGAGCACGCGCACCGACACCGATGCTGTTTTCATGCAAGGCGACGCAGCGTTCGCCTTCCAGGACAGCACCCTCCTGCAGACGTACCGCAACAAGGACAAGTCGAAGGTCTTTGACAAGGTCGGCTTCGCCGGACACCCGCGGGGCCCTCATGACAAGAAGGGGCAGATGGGCTGGGCGGATAACTGGTCCTGGTCGGTGCCCAAGAACAACCCGGCCGACATCAAGAAACGGTCCAAGGAGCTGATCAACTGGGTGGTCGGCAACGCGGATGCCCAGAAGGAGGTCTGGACCAAGGTCGGCGGAATCCCCGGTAACGTCCAGGTGCAGAAGCAATTGATCGCCAGCGACCCCGAGTACAAGCGGCTGCACGCCGTCACCGTCGGGGCCCCCAACATGATCCACTCCGCCTACTACTGGCCTCTCTGGCCGGAGATCCACTCACTGGCCTCCAAGGCCTTCACCCAGGCCCTGACGGGGCCGAAGGAGAAGATCCCACAGGTGATGGAGGGGCTGGCGAAGGACTTCAGGCTCCGGGCACCAGTCCGGCAGCGGTAACCTGAGGCTGACCGGCGAGGGACCACGGATGATGAAGGTCAATCCAGACCAGGTTCGCTACACGCCAGAGGCCTCCGAGTTGGAGGCCTCTGGCGACCGCCCCAGATCCGCCGGAAACGATAGCGAACGTGTCCTCCGTGGTTCCCTCGCCCACGGCCACTCCTGGTGGCGGCGGATCGACAGGCGAAGCGGTGCCCTGTTCCCCTACGAGTTGATCCTCCTCCCGGCCCTGGCGATGTTCGTGTTCCAGGGGCTTCCCGTGATCCACGGCATCCTCATCAGCCTCCAGGACTTCAGCATCTGGAACCCCGAGCCCACCTTCGTGGGCCTCTGGAACTATTCCCGGGTGCTATCGAATCCCCTCTTCTACCTCGCGCTCGAGAATACGGGTCTCTTCCTACTCCTGGCGGTGAGCCTCGAGCTGATCCTCGGTCTGTGCATCGCACTCTTGATCAGCAAACCTTTTCCCGGAGAACGGGTGGTTCGGATCCTCCTCCTTTTCCCCCTGCTGGTAGCTCCGGTCGTGGCGGGTCTGATGTTCTACTGGATGTTCAACGCCGAGTTCGGGTTTATCAACAAGGTCCTCGGGCTTCTTGGATTTCCCACTGTGCTCTGGTTCAACCGGCCCTGGACAGCCTTCCTTATCATCGTCCTGGCCGACGTCTGGACGTGGACGCCCTGGTTCACCCTTTTGCTTTACTCGGCCCTTCAAACGCTGCCCCCGGAACCGGTCGAGGCAGCGCACCTGGACGGCGCCAATGCCTGGCAGATCTTCCGCCACATCACCCTTCCCCTGTTGTTCCCGGTGGCATCCTTCACAGTCCTCATCCGGTCGTTTGACGCCTTCCGTGTCTTCGACGTGGTCTGGACCATGACCGCCGGGGGGCCGGGGAACGCGACGGAGGTCTTCGGGACCTTCGTCTACCGGATCGGGTTGCTCACGGTGAACTACAGCGAGGGGGCCGCGGCCGCCATGATCGGTGCGCTGATCATCATGGTCGTCGGTGTTGTAGTGTACGGAACCATTTCCCGGATCGTCTGGGGGCGGACGGCAGCCTGACGCCGTTCCCCACCCGCTGCTGACGGATCAGTGAGGGACTGGGTATGCGCGAGCGGCATGGGGCACGGATCCTCCGGATCTCGACGATCTACCTGGTTGCCTTCGGATTCCTGGTGCCGGTCCTCTACCTCACCCTCACCGCCTTTCGGAGGCCGCAGGCGGTTTTCTACGTCCTCGAGGCTGGCCTGGAGTTCTCCATCAGCAACTTCACCGACGCCCTGAACTGGCGCGGAGTGGCCATCAAGGAGGCTTTCGTCAACAGCGCATTGATCGCCACGGCCTCCACGCTGCTGTCCTTATTCGTCACGCTGCCCAGCGGGTACATGTTGGCCCGGTACAGGACGCGCCTGGCGCGCACGTGGTTCTTCATCATCTATCTGGTGCGAGCTGTCCCCTACGTGAGTTGGGTGCTGCCGCTGTTCCTGCTGGCCCAGAAACTGGGGTTGTACGACACCTATTTCGGCATCATCGCCGCCCAAGCCGCCTTCCATGTCGCCTTCTATTCGTGGATCCTCAAGGGGTTTTTCGAAGGCGTACCCCACGAGGTGGAGGAGGCCGCTCTGCTGGATGGGTGCTCCCGGTGGGGAGCCTTCTTTCGGATCGCCGTCCCGCTCGCGATGCCGGGCGTTGTGGCGGCAGGAATCCTGGGGTGGATCTGGGGGTGGAACGAGCTGTTGATCGCCCTCTTCTTGACCACCGAGAGTATCCCGATGTTCGCCAAGACCGTGTCGGCCTTCATCACAGAGATGGGCGTCGAGTGGGGCCGGATGGCGGCAACGGGGGTGATGGCGACCGTGCCCGCGGTCATCGTGACCGCCCTGTGCTATCGGTACATCGTGGCAGGCTTGGGGGGCGTTCACACGAAATGAGGCGATCCGGCCCGGTGGGCGGCCGTTTCCATCGCAGGCAGGAGGAGACAGCGTGAAGCTGGAAGGGCAGGTGGCCCTCGTCACCGGGGGCTCGCGCAGCATCGGCCGGGCCATCGCGCTGACGTTTGCCCGCGAGGGCGCGGCCGTGGCCGCCAACTACGTCAGCCACGCCGAGGAGGCGGAGAGCGCCGTACGCGAGATCGAGAGGCTGGGGCGGCGGGGCCTGGCCGTCCGCGCCGACACCTCGCAGCGGGCCCAGGTCCAGGCCATGGTGGACGAGGTGACGACGCGCCTGGGTCCCATTGACATCCTGGTCAACAACGCCGGCGTGCAGAAGCGGGTGTTCTTCCTGGAACTCGACGAGGCGGACTGGGACTGGATGCTGGGCGTGAACCTGAAGGGGTGCTTCCTGGTCGGGCAGGCGGTGGCCGCCCGGATGAAGGCACGCGGCCGAGGCAAGATCATCAATGTCTCGTCCGAGGCCGCCGGCTTTCCGGCCCCGCGCATGACCGCCTACTGCGTGTCCAAGGCCGGGGTGGCCATGCTCACCAAGTGCATGGCGCTGGAGCTGGCGCCCCATGGGATCCGGGTCAATGCCCTGGCCCCGGGCCTCACCCGCACCGACATCAACCGGAAGGACCTGGAGGACGAAACCTTCCTGAAGGCGCGGCTGACCCGCATCCCTCTCGGGCGGGTGATGGCGCCCGAGGATCTGGTGGGAGCGGTGATCTTCCTGGCGTCGGCCGACTCGGACATGATGACGGGAATGACGTTGCAAGTGGACGGCGGCCGGGGGATCGCCTGAGGGGAGGGGAAGCGGCATGGCAGTGGGGAAACGGGTGGCCCTGGTCACGGGAGGAGCGGCTGGGATCGGCCTGGCCATCGCCCGGCGCCTGGCGAGGGCGGGGTACGACATCGCCATCGCCGACAGTGACACGGCCGGGGCCGAGCGTGCGGCGCAGGAACTGCGCGGGGACGGCCGGCAGGCGAGCGCCATCGCCTGCGACGTGGGGGATCGGGCCGCCGCCTTCCGGATGGTCGAGATGGCTGCGCATGCCCTGGGGGATGTGGACCTGCTGGTGAACAACGCCGGGATCGCGCGCCTGGGTCCGCTGGCGAGCTTCCCCGAGGCGGACTGGCGGGAGCTGTTCCGGGTGAACGTGGATGGGGTCTTCTTCTGCTGCCAGGCGGTGCTTCCCCGGATGCAGGCCCGCCAGCAGGGCAACATCGTGAACATCGCCTCATGGAACGGAAAGCTCGGGGCGCCGAACTTCGGGGCCTACAGCGCGACCAAGGCCGCGGTGATCAGTCTCACCCAGGCGCTGTCGCGCGAGGTGGCATCCCACGGGATCCGGGTGAATGCGATCTGTCCAGGGATCGTGGCCGGCACGCCCATGCGGGCGCAGGTGGAACGCCTGGGGGAGGCGTTCGGGCTTCCCCCGTCGTCGGAGCGGGCCAAGGCCATCCCCCTGGGGCGTCTGGCCAGGGCGGAGGACATCGCCAACGCGGTGGCCTTCCTGGCTTCCGACGAGGCGGCCTACATGACCGGCCAGGCCATCAATGTGACCGGGGGACTTTTCGGATTTCGAATGTCGAGCTGAGGGAACCAAGCAGCATGGGGAAAACGAGAACGCCGGATGAGGGGCTTGCGCTGGTCCTGGAGCGTGTTCAAAGCACGCTGGAGCAGGCAGCGCGCGAGGACATCTTTCCCCACGCCGCGCCCTCGGCGACCGGTATCTGGGAGGGGACGCGGGAGGGCATGTGGACCAGCGGGTTCTGGGCCGGCCTGCTCTGGCAGCGGGCGGCCCTGACGGGCAGGGAGGAGGATGCGGCCACGGCCAGGGTGTGGACCCTGCGCCTCGCTCCCCACCTGGACCACCAGACCCACGACATCGGCTTCGTCTTCTCCAGTTCCGCGGTGCCGGGCTGGGAGATCGGGCACGACCCGGCGTGCCGGGACCTGGCCCTCCGGGCGGCGGACCGCCTGGCAGGCATGGTCAATCCCGCGGTCGGCGTGATTCCCGTCGGCTCCCAGGCGGAGATTGCCTCGGGCCTGGATGACGTGACCATTGACTGCATGGTGAACCTGCCGCTCCTCTGGTGGGCCTGGAAGACGACGGGCGAGGGGCGCTTCCTGGAGGTGGCCGTCTCCCACGCCGATCGCACGGCAGCGTGGCACGTCAAGGAGGACGGCCGGATCCTTCAGTCCACCCACTTCGATCCCCGCACGGGCCGCGTGACGAAGCAGGAGACGCACCAAGGGTCCGGAACGGACGGGTGCTGGGCTCGGGGCCAGGCCTGGGGCGTCTATGGGTTCGCGGCGGCCTGCCGCGCGACGGCCGAGGAGCGGTTCCTGGAAGTAGCCGCCCGGACGGCCGCCTATTACTTCCGGCGCGCCGGCGATGACTTGGTCCCCTTCTACTGCTTCGACGACCCGGCGAAGCCGAACATCCCCCGGGATTCGTCGGCCGCGGCCATCACCTGTGCGGGCCTCATGATCCTGGCGGAACACGCCCAGGATCCGATCCGGCGCCAGCGATCGCGGGACCGGGCCGGGGCGCTGCTTTCGGCAATGGTCACGGGCTCTCTCACGCCGCTCGACGAGAACGACCGGCGCCCACGCGGCATGCTGCTCCACGGCTGCTACAACAAGAACGCGGGGTGGCACACCGACCACGAGCTGGTCTGGGGCGACTACTTTCTGCTGGAGGCCCTGCGGGCCTGGTCCCGCCTGCGCTGAATCCCGGCGAGGGCCCAATTTCGAATGTCGTTCGAAATTCGGCTCGGCCGAAGTGTTGTGATGCCGGGGTAGTCTCCAATTGGACCACGGAAGGGGAATGCTGGAATGGCGCCTAGGATCGTGACATCCGCCGAGGCCGCGCAGCTCATTCCGGACGGGGCGACCGTCGCCCTGTGCGGCTGCCTCTCCGTGCTGGAGCCGGACGCGGTCCTCCAGGGGATCGAGGCGCGTTTCCTCCAGGACGGGCATCCCCGGGATCTCACGGTGATCCACCCGGTCATGGTGGCCAGCCGGAAGGGCGCGGGCATCAACCGGTTCGCGCATGACGACCTCATGCGGCGGGTGATCGGGGGCTCCTTCAGCATCTTCCCGGACTACGAGATCACCGGGATGATCAAGCAGGACCGGGTCGAGGCCTACAACCTGCCCATCGGGACGATCTTTCATTGGCTGCGGGAGAGCGGGGCGGGACGGCCGGGGCTCTTGACCGCCGTCGGGCTCCAGACCTACATTGATCCGCGGGTCGAGGCGGGCCGCGCCAACGGGGCGGCGAAAGAGCCGTTGTCCCAGATCGTTCAACTGGGGGGGCGCGAATGGCTCTTTTATCCCGCGCTGCGGGTGGATGTGGCCATCATCCGTGGGACCTCGGCCGATCCGCAGGGGAACATCTCCGTGGAGCACGAGCCGGCGTCCCTGGGCATCTTCTATCTGGCGTTGGCGGCGAAGCGCTTCGGGGGCACGGTCATCGCCCAGGTGAAGCAGCAGGTGGAGTCGGGGAGAGTCCATCCCCGGCTCACCATCGTCCCCGGCAGACTGGTGGACGCGATCGTGATGGATCCGGCACAACCCCAGAGCGCCGTGGGAGAGCATCCGGAATTCTCCGGGGAGGCGCGGATCCGGCTGGACCCAGCTCCCGTTCCGCTGAGCGTCGAGTCGGCCATCGCCCGGCGCGCGATGCAGGAACTCCGGGCCGGGCAGCTCGTCAATCTCGGGTACGGGGTCCCCGCCCTGATCCCGGCGTTGGGGTTTCCCCGGCGGCTCCACGAGCGCGTGGCTTTCAGCATCGAGCACGGGCCCGTGGGGGGCCTTCCCGAGGGGATGGACGCCTTCGGCGCCGCGGCCAATCCCGATATCCTCCTGGACTCCACGGCCGTCTTCGACCTGTACGACGGGGGCCTCCTGGATATCACCATGCTGGGGATGGCCCAGGTGGACCAGGAGGGAAACGTCAACGTGAGTAAGTTCGCCCACATGGCTCCCGGGTCGGGCGGCTTCGCCAACATCTGCCACCAGACGAGGAAGATCCTCTTCTGCGGGACCCTGACTGCGGGTGGCCTG